>DBWH01000059.1:0-194 GCA_002308595.1 Mageeibacillus sp. UBA1243
TCCAGCTTTTCTGTTATTTGTGAGTTGTTAAAAGCGCCGAATCAGTTTGTTACTCCGGATTTTTTGTAGTATAATCAGAAAAAAACGGAGGTCTTCCGATGCTGAAGGATAACCCGGACAAGCCAATATCAAAAATTAAAAAACATGCCAATATCTCGGGTAGAGTATTGGCGTTTTTAATTGCCGTCACGATA
>DBWH01000059.1:238-7526 GCA_002308595.1 Mageeibacillus sp. UBA1243
CCGGAATCGAGCCGTGGCAGGCGACGGTGGCCTTCAAGGGTGTACAGGAGTACACCGTCTGGGGCCCCGGCGGCATCGAGTCAATTGGCGCGGCGTCCGAGGTGACGCTGGAGCTGCTCGAGGGCGACGCGCGTTTCATCGAGTTTAAAACATTCACGGATTGAGAGCGGCCTTTTTGCATTGGCGGCTTCACCATGCGTGTTCCTTAGATTAAAACTTACGTTCTTACTTTACGGAGGTATTTTATGAGCAATTTTGAGTATCCAAACAGGCCCGTCGGCGGCACAGACGCTCTCGGAAGGACAATCCCCTCCCCTGAGAAGTTTTCGACGAGGCGCGACAACCGCACTGTCGGTCTGTTCTATTTTCTTTGGCTCTGCGAGGGCAACAAGCGTCTTTTCAACGTGTCGAAGATCACCGATTCGGACCCCGAGGCGGGTTTCAAGGTCGACGATCCCATGTGGGGCGGCATCGGCGAGATGCATTACTGGGGCGAGCCTTTCTACGGCTACTATGCGATGACAGACGAGTGGGTCGTCAGGCGCCACATGAAGCTCATCATGGAGGCCGACATCGACTTTCTTTTCTTTGACACCACCAATGCGGTCGTCTACGAGAACATCTGCCACATCGTCATGCGCGTCCTTCAGGAATACGCCAAGGACGGCTTCAAAATTCCCAAGGTGATGTTCTACACCAACACGCTCTCCGGCAAGACCGTCCGCAGGATCTACGACGAGTTCTACAAGCCCGGTCTTTACAAGGAGACGTGGTTTGAGATTGGCGGCAAGCCCGTCATCATAGCCATCCCCGAGGAGTGCGACGAGGAAACAAAGGCGTTCTTTACAATCAAGCTTGCCCAGTGGCCCAATGAGCCCACAAAGCGCGGCGGCTGGCCCTGGATGGACTTTGAGAAGCCCCAGAGAGTTTTCGAGAACCTTGACGGCGTCCCGGAGAGCATCAACGTGTCCGTTGCCCAGCACCCTCAGATCCGCTTTGGCGACAGCGTAATGTACGGCGAGACCACCAACTGCGGCAGAGCCTGGCACAAAGGCGCCAATGACACAGAGCCCTACGCCTACACAAAGTGCTACAACTTCATCGAGCAGTTCGAGCGCGCCCTCGAAACCGACCCTCCGATTGTTCTGGTCACAGGCTGGAACGAGTGGATTGCAGGCCGTTGGCAGGGTCCCGAGGACAGGCCCCTCATGTTTGTCGACTGCGCCAACTACGAATTCAGCCGCGACATTGAGATGATGCGCGGCGGCTACTTCGACAACTACTTTATGAGCCTCATTTCCTACGTCAGGAAATACAAAGGCACCGACGGCGTCCCGGCAACAAAACCCGGCGAAACGGCCGTTTTCAAGGGCTTCAGGGACGGCGCAATGATCAGAGACTGCGACGGCTGGACAACCCGCCAGCACTACCACAACGAGACGATGCGCTGCTCAATCGAATCCGTCAGCGTCACCCACGACGGCAACGACATCACCTTCGAAATCACCGCCGACCGCATCCCCGAAAAAACAGGCGCGTTCTTCAACGTCTTCATCGCCACAGGCACTCGCCCCGGCTACGACTATGTCGCCAACTACTACGACCGGGAAGTTGCCCGCATCATAAGGCCCCTCCCCGACGGCACGCCCTTCCGCCCCTGCGACGACCTCTCCTACACCGTCCCCGCAGGCAAAAACACGCTTGACGTCACCGGCAACACCGTCAAAATCTCCTTCCCGCTCTCCCTCATCGGCATGGAAAACGGCGGCGAGATTCTCTTCAAGGTCTGCGACGCGTCCGTCCAATACGAAACAGTCGATGACTTCTACGACAAGGGCGACGTTCTCCCCATGGGCCGTCCCGGCTTCATCCTCCGGCTGGAGCCCTGACTATAAACCCCTTTGTCTGTCACTGAAATCGCCAAGGGCGGGCGCCTCGCGCGCCCGCCCCGTTTTCTTTACCTAAGCTTAAAGTTTCTTTTTGCAGTTTTTCCTTAAATCGCCGGCAAGCCCTTCACGTTCTCAGCCTGACTTACCCATCAGCGCCTCAAACTCAGCTTCCGTCATATCAGCCTCCTGCGCCGCCTGCGCAACCGTAAGAAGACCTTTTTTCACAAGACCGACAAGAGTATCCCTCGAGCCTTTCTCAACGCCCTGTTCAAGACCTTCCTCAACACCCTCCTGCCTCGCATGTCTGAGCGCAATCATCTCATCCATCTCGCGTATTTCTTCCTGAATCTTAAGGAAGCGTCTCGTGTCCTCGGCGTTAAATTCCATGATTTTTACAGCGGTATCGCCGACTTCCGGTATGTCTGTCGTTTTTGTAATACTCATCAAATCTCCCTCCGTTTCCGCGTTAAACAGATCGAGCCATTGCTCAACAGGCCTTTGCCTTCTGTACTTTTCAGGCTTTTTCAGTTCGAAAAAGTGAATCTGCAGTTTCTCGGTGAGAAGCTCGCCGCACGACCGCTCCCGCACCTCAAAACACGTATGGTAGTCGTTAAACCCAAACAGATCGAAGTCTACTATATTGACGCAGATTGTCTGCTTGGCTTTGCTGTAATCATTGCCGGCACTCAGTTCTCCGTAGTAGAGTCTGGCTCAGTAAAACAGTGTTCTGTCGTTGAAATCCGGCTGTCTTTTCAGCTGAACCTCAATATTAACAGTTCGTCCGTCCACATAGAGCAGCATGTCTAAAACGCCAACCTTTCGTCCCCTGAATTCGGGAGCGAGCACGGTCGGAAGAAGCTGTATCGATTTAATGCTGCCGCGCGGAATTTCCAATAAGTCGGAAACAAATCTGGACAGTGAAGAAGCTACAAATTGTTTGTTCCCGAAAATGCTTTTGAACACCACGTCATTTTTCAACGTGGCAATCAGATTTTCGGATCCCATTAGCCATTCTCCTTTCGGTGAAATAGTATCATTTTTGCATTCTGCAGTCAATCCGTGAATCCGCCAATAATTCCATCTTGCACCTTAAAATACAATCATACGTCATTCCCTGAATTCAGTTCTACGATTATCAATGCTACAAACTGTCATACCTTCATCCCGGTAGTATTTGAAAGCATTTTGACATTTTTCACATGCGTTAAGAGTCGTATACATAGTACCGCTTTTCTTATTAAACTCAGTAAAGATTTTACGTTCACAACAACGATATAACGGTCTTAAAATGGATTCGCAAACACGACTATTTATTTTATCCTCCAAACGAACAGGTTTCAAAACTGGTCCAGTGCTCTCATAATAAAATATATTCATATTGGTGCTAATCAGTCTGGCATTAACAGAATGGCAAATATGATTGAACGCATTTTTCACATATTTATTCGCTAGATGTTTAATGCCTAACCCTTTACATATTTTTTCATCATCACAGTCCAAGTATCCACTAAAAGAGACAAGCGGCGGCAACTTGCTATCTTTGAATATATAACATCCAATGCATCTTTTGCGACCTTTCTCATTATCTTTTACATACTTAGTAACTTCTGAAACCAGTTCTCTTGATACTTCCTGTTTGGGTGAATTACTTTTTAATCCATTAATCGTTTGTTTTGCCGCATCTAATAACTGGTCCCATATGTTTTTTTGTTGTTTCTCAGCAAAATAACACAATGCTCGAGATATATAATCGCACCTCTTTTGTGCCGTCATCTCGATTTCTTCTGTGCTACTATTCTCCGAAAGCTCATTATTTAAGGCTTCTATAGCATATAATTTGACTCTTGTAGCAAACATCGCAACTGTTTGCAATGCCATATAATCATTTCTTCTTGCTAATTCGAATGGAACTATCCTTTCTTTTAGTATTCTATTGCTTATATTTGACTCACTATTATCTTGCACGCCATACGCAATAATTCTCCGTACATACTCCAAATCGGCAATGTATGCAAAGATACTATCTGTTCTCTCGTCCCCGGAGCGGACTCGTTCGCTAATAATTCTGGTTTTATATGTGTCATCTTCATTTTTGCAAACATATCGCCAGGTTAGTTTAATTGATTTCTCCTTGTCTTTGTTCATTTTGTTTTCTCCACTATGTTTGTTATTGTAAAGTTTTTGTTATATTCATTAAGACATTTCAGCAATGGATTCTCTTGTTTACGGCAGTTAGGCTGAATCTATACTGAAACAGCCGCTACGGCCTAAACGATGTTATCGGAACAATAAAAATACCAGTCTTGGGATCTTTCATAACAGTGTCAAGATGCCCTACGATTACACACATAAAAGAAGGCTTCTTCTTGACATTATCGCTGAAGTTTTTGAGGCTTTCAATGCCTTCCTGAATGCTCCCGTCGCTCAGTTTAATTTCAAACGCAGCATACTCACCGTCCTTAAACTCGACAATAGCATCCACCTCATCACCTGAAGTGTTATCTCTGAAATGATAAAGATGGCCTTCCAGATAATCTGCATAAATTCGCAGATCTCTTTCCACCAGCGCTTCAAACATCAGGCCAAAGGTTTCGTGATCGCCAAGCAGTTTAGCCGCTGTCAAATGAAGACTCGCACAACTGAGAGAAGGGTCGACTAAATGTCTCTTGGCAGATTTTCCTATCCGTGTGGAGGACCGATAATTGATATCAAACGCTTCCTGGTTCGCAGTCAGATACAAACTGTCAAGAACACTGATATAGTCTGTAACCGTTTGACGGCTTTCTATTAATTCATTCCCGTTCTCGTATGTTTCAATATCTTTGACGATTGTTTTATCTCCAGCTGTCGAAGATTCATTCCGTGCAAGTGCGTGAAGAAGCATCCGCATTTTCTCCGGGCTCCTCTTTCTTGTTTGCCTTTCATGCATATCCTTGGTTATAACAGCTTCTATATAGCTTTCGGGAATCACACCTATATCCTCTTCAGCCATATAAAGGTTTTCAGGCCACCCGCCGCGTATAATCAATTTTGCAAGTTCATCCAACTCAACTTTGCGTACATAGCCCTCTTTAACCTGTCCTTGAAGCATTTCCGATATTGAGGCCTCTCCGGTTGAGTCACCGGACTCAAAAAGGCTCATAGGGTGCATGCGAATCGATGCTATCCGCCCGGTTCCGGTATGAAAGACTTTTTGCTCACCGGGTTGCTTTTTGAGTGAAGTTGAACCGGTAAGAATAAACTTTCCTTTCTCATGGTTACTGTCACACTCAATTCTGACGGCATCCCATATTTCCGGAACAATCTGCCATTCATCAATAAGTTGTGGATGTTCATTGGTGAAAATGTATTTGGGGTCCACCATAGCGTTGTCACGAACACTCTTGTCAGTTACGTAAGAAACACTGCTTGCATGATTAAGGCTTGTCCAGGTCTTACCGCACCATTTAGGGCCTTCAATTGATATAGCGCCAAATATTTTTAAATAACGATCTATTCGTTCGTCAATCAGTCGTAATCGGTATCCTTCCTTTGTCAGACTCACGTGTATCACCTCCTGCGAGGTGATTATAATATATCATATAACACTTTTCAAGAGTTTCATTTAACACTTTTCCGGAGTTTCATTTAACACTTTTCCAAAATAGTATGTTTTCCAACAAAATGCGGAAGCTTTTGGCCTCGGCATTTCAGACAATGTTCGTTCAGTAAATCGCACTAAAAAAAGAAGCGTTTTGTTAAGTGTATTTTTACGCAAATATTCTCGCGGGAGCTTGCGTAAAAATACACGTTGCTACCGATTTTTGAGCTATTTTTTCGTGTACGGACCCGACGATGTACGAAGGTACTTCGAGCGGTCCGTACACGAAAAGCAACCCGCCGTTGATCCGTCGTCAGACACCTTGTACTCATGAGAGGTTACGGTATCCTTCATCGGAATCCCCGGCGGGTTGCGTAAAGATGCTTGAATAAACGCTTCTTACTTGATCTCGACTTCTGCGCCTGCTTCTTTCAGTTTCTCAGCGAGAGCGTCAGCATCCTCTTTGGATACTTTCTCTTTGAGGGTTGCGGGAGCGCCGTCAACAAGCTTCTTAGCGTCCATAAGAGCAACGCCGCAAGCGTCCTTAACGACCTTGATAACGTTCATCTTGTTTCCGCCAGCGTTCTTAAGAACGACTGTGAATTCGGTCTGCTCTTCAGCTGCCGGAGCTGCTTCTGCTGCGCCTGCGGGGGCTACTGCAACTGCTGCTGCAGCTGTTACACCGTACTTCTCTTCGATAGCTTTAACGAGATCGAAAAGTTCAAGAACTGTCATTGCATCGATTGTATCGATGATCTGTTGAATTTTCTCAGACATTTTAAATTTCCTCCAAATAGTTTTAGGCAACTTTGTTGCGGCTTTGCCGCATTACTTCGCGCCGGGCCCTTTGCCTACCAGCCACGCCGCTGCGATTTAATCAAGTTATCAAAGGCATCCAAAAGAACTTTGGACGGCTTGTTTGAGGGAACTGCATTGGCGATTATGCGCCCTGCTGCTCCTTCTTCTCGGCAACAGCTTTGACTGCAACCGCGAATCCTCTGACGTTTCCTGTAAGAGCTGAAAGCAGCATTGAGAGCAGACCTTCCCTTGACGGTACGTTTGCGAGTCTCTCTACACCTGCGGGATCGAGCACTGTTCCGTCGCAGAAACCGCCTTTAACGTTGAGCGGTTTGAATTTCTTCGCATACTCGGTGAGTATTTTAGCCGCTGATGTGTAGTCGGAGCAAGTTGCGAGTGCGGTAGGTCCCTGGAGGTATTTGGTTAAGCCCTCCATTTCAGTTCCTTCGACAGCCTTGGTGATGAGAGTGTTCTTGTGAACTACGAATTTCACGCCTTCTTTTCTGAGAGCGACGCGGAGCGCGGTATCTTCCTCAACGGTAAGACCTCTGCTTTCAACCAGAACTGTACCTTTAGAATTCTCAAGATCGTTTTTGATATCAGCGACCAGAGCTTTCTTCTGTTCTAATATTTTCTGACTTGGCATTTATTGATTGCACCTCCTTCCAAATCAAAAACCTTCGATTTGCTAAAGACAGACCGAAGGTTTTCCGTGAACAAGCCAATGCGCAATTGCTTGCGTAGATGCGTTCTTTCTTTACCTCGGCAGGACTTACCGTGCTTTAAAAGCACCGCCGGCGTCTTTGGCAGTAGATATTTTGTTAGTGTGCGTCTTCAATTAGATCTTTGTAGGATTGATTTTGACGCCAATGCCCATCGTGGAAGTCACGACTGCACTCTTGATGTACTGACCCTTTGCAGCGGCCGGTTTAGCTTTGATGACTGCATCGTAGAGAGTTCTGAAGTTCTCTTCGAGTTTCTCTGAGCCGAAAGAAACCTTGCCGATGGGGCAGTGAATGAT
>DBWH01000059.1:7668-8033 GCA_002308595.1 Mageeibacillus sp. UBA1243
CCCATCATGTCAGGTGTTGCGACTACAACGTCGAAGTCAAACCAGTTCTCATTCTTGATTTTGTTAACGAGCTCCTCGCCGCCGACGAACTCAGCACCGGCCTGCTCAGCCTCAGTTGCCTTTTCGCCCTTTGCGAATACGAGAACTCTCTTTGTCTTACCGGTTCCGTTAGGAAGAACCACGCTGCCTCTGACCTGCTGATCTGCCTGTCTGCCGTCAACACCGAGTCTCAGGTGGAGCTCGACCGTCTCGTCAAACTTAGCTTTTGCGTTATCAACAACCGCTTTAATAGCTTCCGAGGGGTCATAAAGCTTTGATGTATCAACAGCCTTGAGACTGTCCTGATATTTCTTACCTCTAAACAT
>DBWH01000059.1:8086-34151 GCA_002308595.1 Mageeibacillus sp. UBA1243
ACCATTCTTGCAGCCGCTTCAACGTCTGCGGCGTTAAGATCAGGCATTTTCTGCTCAGCAATCTTTAAGACCTCTGCCTTTGTGATTGTTGCAACCTTGTCGCGGTTCGGTTTGCCCGATCCATGCTCAATTTTGCAAGCTTTCTTAAGCAACACTGCTGCCGGCGGAGTCTTNNTCAGCGTAAACGGTGATAACTACAGGGATGATAAGTCCCGCGTCATTTTTCGTTCTCTCATTGAATTCTTTGCAGAATCCCATGATGTTCAGGCCATGCTGACCTAAAGCTGGTCCAACCGGTGGAGTCGGTGTGGCTTTTCCCGCCGGAATTTGTAATTTTACAAATGCAACGATTTTCTTTGCCATAAATTCCACCTCCCAAATAATGTGCGGTCAAGCGCCGTTGACTTATGGCTTCGCCAAGGCGTTTTAAAGCATCCGATCAGTCGTCTGCCTTCTCGACCTGTATGTACTCGAGTTCAGCCGAAATTCTTCTGCCGAACATTGATACCATAGCTTTGATGCACTTCTTCTCAGGCAATACAGCCTCGACAGTGCCTTCGTTTCCGGCAAGAGGACCGGAAATGACATTGATCTTATCGCCAATCTTAAAGGCGTCGATGAATATCTCGTCTGAGATCTCGTCAATGTCAACGTTAAGTGCCCTTACCTCCTCGGGTGTGAGGGGTGTGGGGTTCATGGGGTCGGGGCCTACAAAACCTGTGACACCGGGCGCGTTTCTTACCGCATACCAGGTCTCCTTGGTGTATATCATCTTAACGAGGATATATCCGGGGAACGCCTTGCGCAGATCGACGTCGCCTGTTCTGGCATCAGTCTCTTCAACCATAGGAACGACAATCTTCTCGACAGTCTTTCCGAGGTCGGAATTCTCAATTTTCTTTTCCAGATATTGCTTTACCTTATTTTCATAGGTCGAATAGGTATGGACAACGTACCAACGCTTATCAGTGTCGGAAACTCTTTTGTCCTGACTATCGTCGTGAAGAAAATTGAACTTTCTTGAACCAGCCATTACTGACCTCCATGCATTACATCAAACAACTAACGTCTCAGCTCGGTGTATTTCCGCGGAGAAAACCTACAAGGAATCTCAGAACCGCATCGATACCGAAAATCAAAACGCCAATAACAATACAAACGGCAAGCACGGAAACAGTGCTCTTAAAGAGCTCTTTCTTCGTCGGCCAGGTAGCTTTTTTAAGTTCGGCTATAATTCCCTTGAAGAATCCGGCCAGTCCGCGGCCTATTCTTGCAAAGATATTACCTTTCTTTTTGGTCTTAGTTTCGGTCGCCATGATAAACCCCGCCAATTACTTAGATTCTCTGTGTACAGTATGCTTGTTGCAGAACTTGCAGAACTTGTTCATCTCAAGTCTGTCAGCCGTATTCTTCTTATTTTTCATCGTTGTGTAGTTTCTGCTTTTGCACTCTGTGCATGCCATAGTGATTCTAACTCGCATAGTTAAACACCTCCAAAAAATTTGGGCAACGGCGATTATACCACATTTAAAATTTCTGTGTCAACAGTTTTTTTGTATTTTTAAGAAATGTCGAAAATCTCGAAATTGCGCCAAAAATACTGTCTTTCAGCCTGCGAAACCGCCAATGTGCCGCCAATGCCATAAACTTATTTTATTCTATATAATAGAGCCTCAAAAAGCCTCGCGCCGCGCCCTTTTCCGAAGCGCGGCGCGAGCAACTGTTTGCTTTTTGATACTTTAACGCTTTTTCATCCGGTCCAGCCTGTACTTTGCGTCCTTGGCGTCTTTTGAGTCGGGGAACCTTGTCATGGTTTCGTTGTAGTAACGCTCGGCCTTGGCGTAGTCGCCTGTGAGCTCGGCGCCCTTGGCGGCATGGAAGTAAATCGCGGAGCCTTCGGAGTAGTCAGGGTTGTAGGTGATGACGATTTCGGCGTATTTGAGGACGTCGGCCCAGTTCTCGGCCTTGACGGCTTCGTACATCTTGGTCTTGCCCTGGCGGGAGAGATTGTCAAGTGAGAGGCCCTTCAGCTCGGAAAGATCTGTCTTGTCGCTGCCTTCGAGGTAGCTCCAGTCGGACGAGATTATCGTTTCGTAGCACTTCACATAGTCACCGGCGTTGTAGAGAGCCTTTGCGGCTTCAAGTATTTCCTTCTGCTCTGCTCTGAGCTGCTCGGGGGTCTTCGGTGCCTCGGTCGGAGCCTCGGTTGCGGTGGGCGCAGGGGTTTCCGTTGCGGTTTCGGGCGTTTCCGTCGGATTGTTTACTTCCGGTGTTGCGGTCTCGCCGCCCGGCGTTGTGTCAGGCTCAGCGGTCGGGGTTGACGCTTCGGACGTTCCTGCCGGAGTCGGGTTCGGACTTGACGGCTTTCCGCCTTTAAACTTGTGGAAAAGCTTTATTGCCGCAGCAGAGAGCGCCGCGATGAGGGCAATGCTTATCACGATGATGAGCACGAGAAGCACGGTTTTGCTCCCCTTGCCGGTTTTTGCGGTCTTTTCAGCCGACTCGTATGCGGCGCTTTCGCCTGCGTCGTCGTCATCGCCAATGACATCCTCGCGGACAGCCGCGCGCCCCGTTTTGACCGGTTCCTCAGGGGCGCGCGTTCTCACGAGCGTCTCATTGGGACTGACGTCGGGCCTTTCCGTCTGTGTCTTTTCGCTGTCGTTTCTGAGAATCCTCGTCTCGGAGCCTATGCTCTGAGGATTCTCGCGGTTTTGCGGTCTTTGGCCGCCGTACACGCCGGTGTTCCGAGCCCTGTTTTGGCTGCCGGCGGGCCTTCTTAAAGGCGTGTAGGCGCCCTGTCTTTCCATCTCGGCTCTGCCCTGCTCGGCGTTTTTCTGAGCCATTTCAAAGCGCTTTTTGAAGTCGGATTTTCCGGCGCCGCGGTATGCGGCCGCATTCTCGGAAGCTTTCGACTCTTCTTCGAGGTCGAAGATTATATTAGCGTACTGGCCGTCTCCCGCGTCTTTTATCGCAAACTCGCGTCCGGAGCCTGCTGAGAAGGCAACGTCTCCGACCGCGTCCTGCGAGCCCTCTGAAGAATCTCCCGATTCGTTTGAGAGAAGGTCGTAGAAGTTCATGGCACGGGTGTGCTTGGCCTCGTCGACAATCTGGTTTATGGTCTTGATGGCTTCGATGCGGTTTCCGAGCTGGAGGTGCGTGAGGCCGAGGAGCATATTGGCGTCGTCAAAGCCCGGCACCCTCTTCGCGGCGTCCTTAAGGTCGCGCCGCGCCTCTTCGAAGCGTCCGACTTTGATGAGCAGGATGGCGTTGTTGTAAAGCCTGTACGCGGTGTCCGCCTGGGAGCCCGCATTCTCGCCGTCAATGCTTATTTTCCGGAAATATTTGATTATGTCCTGAAGAGTCATTACGCCACCTCTTTGCTGATGCGGTAAGCTGCCGCCGGCGCCCGGCCGTAAGCTGAAGCTGTAACTTTTAGCGCCGGAACACCGCCGTGTGTCATTGGTTATGTGAGCTTATTCCTCGTCCTTGCCGCAGCAGTTCTTGTATTTTTTGCCGCTCCCGCACGGGCACGGGTCGTTTCTGCCCACTTTTGCTTTTTCTTTTCTGAGAGGCACCGTGCTGTTCGCGGCGTCGCGGTCACCGTTGGCGGTATCCCTGCGCGCTCCTGATTTTACGGCTGCGGCGGGTGCCGAACGCCTCTGGGAAGCGCCCTCCTTGCTGGATCTTGCGACTGTGCGTCTCTCAACGTTTTCGGAGTTCTGGATTCTGATGCTGAAAAGGCCGATCAGCGCGTCACGCTTGATGGTCTCGTTCATCTCGTCAAAGAGCTCAAACGCCTCGTTCTGGTACTCCATTACGGGGTCGTGCTGCGCGACGGCTCTCAGGCCGATACTGTTTCTGAGCTGGTCGAGGGTGTCGATGTGGCCCATCCAGTTCCTGTCAACCGCGTAGAGCAGGAACACGCGCTCGATTTCTCTTGCCCTGTCGCCAAAGAGTTTCTCGCGGGCCTCGTAGTATCTGACCGACCTTGCATTGGCGTCTTCCACGAAGCTGCGCTTGTCCTTGTAATTCCTTAGATTTTCCTTTATTTCCCTGAAATCTTCGGGTGAGAGGAGCAGTGAGAGCGCGTCCTCGGAATCGCCGAGGGTTCTCTCATCAGCCTTTGAATCGCTGAAAACAGCCGAGCCGAGCTCGTCAATTCGCGACGCGATGAGACCGAGGTAGAAGCTTCTTAAGTCCTCACCGTCAAGCACTCTGCGGCGCTGCGCATAGATGATCTCGCGCTGCTGATTCATTACGTCGTCGTACTTGAGGACGTTCTTTCTGATTTCGTAGTTTCTCGATTCGACCCTGCGCTGAGAGCTTTCGATGACGCTCGTGAGCATTCTGTGCTCGATAGGCTGGTCCTCGGGGATTCTGAGCGCGTTGAAGATGCCCTCCATCCTCTCGGAGCCGAACAGGCGCATGAGGTCGTCCTCGAGCGAGAGGTAAAACCTTGACATACCGGGGTCGCCCTGACGTCCGGAACGTCCNNCTGGTTGTCGATACGCCTTGACTCGTGGCGCTCCGTGCCCATGATGAAGAGACCGCCGGCCTCGAGAACTTTTTTCTTTTCCTCGGCAAGCTGCGCGCTGAAGCTGCCAACGAGCTCCCTGTACCTTGCCCTCGCCTCAAGAATCACCGGATCGTCGGTTTCCGAGAAGCTGTCGGCAAGCGCGATGAGTTCCTCCGTCATGCCCTGACGCCTCAGTTCCTGCTTTGCCATGAACTCGCTGTTACCGCCGGGGATGATGTCCGTACCGCGGCCCGCCATATTCGTAGCGATTGTGACGGCTCCGAATTTACCTGCCTGGGCGACGATTTCGGCCTCGCGCTCGTGGTTTTTGGCGTTGAGAACGTTGGCTTTGATGCCCTTGGCGGCAACGAGTCTCGCAAGATGCTCCGACTTTTCGATTGAAACAGTACCGATGAGCACCGGCTGACCCTTCTCGTGAGCCTCGATAACGTCTCTTATGAGAGCCTCGTATTTGCCCTTGGCGGTTTTGTAAACGCTGTCGTGGTAGTCGATTCTGATGACGGGCTTGTTGGTCGGGATTTCGACAACGCCAAGGTTATAGATGTCTCTGAACTCCTCCGCCTCGGTGCTTGCCGTACCGGTCATGCCCGCCAGCTTGTCGTAGAGCCTGAAGAAGTTCTGGAAGGTGATGGTGGCCTGGGTCATGGACTCCTGCTCCACCTTCACGCCCTCTTTCGCCTCAATGGCCTGGTGGAGGCCCTCGTTGTAGCGCCTTCCGAACATCAGACGGCCCGTGAACTCGTCAACGATAATGACGCTGTTGTCCTTGACCACGTAGTCGATGTCCCGCTTCATGATGCCCCTGGCTTTGATGGCCTGGTTGATGTGGTGGCGAAGCTCCGCATTTCCGGGATCGGCAAGGTTTTCAAGATTGAACCAGGCCTCCGCCTTCTTGACGCCGTTCTCCGTGAGGGACGCCGAGCGGGCCTTTTCGTCTATGATGTAGTCCTCCTTGACGTCTTCAAGAAGGTCCTTTGAGTCTGTTTCCTTAACGGTGAGAGCTTTGAGTGTGGCCGCAAACCTGTCGGCTTTCTCGTAAAGGTCACTGGATTTCTCTCCCGCGCCGGATATGATGAGAGGGGTCCTTGCCTCGTCGATGAGAATCGAGTCCACCTCGTCAACGATGGCGTAGTGGAGCTCTCTCTGCACCAGGTTTTCCTTGTAGGTGACCATATTGTCCCTCAGATAGTCAAAACCCAGCTCGTTGTTTGTTCCGTAGGTGATGTCGCAGTTGTAAGCGGCCCGTCTCTCGGCGGATTTCAGGTCGTGCAGAATGACGCCGACAGAAAGTCCCAGGAACCTGAAGACCTTGCCCATCCACTCGCTGTCTCTCTTGGCGAGGTAGTCGTTTACCGTAACAATGTGCACGCCCTTTCCTTCGAGAGCGTTCAGGTATGCCGGGAGAGTCGAAACGAGCGTCTTTCCTTCACCCGTCTTCATCTCGGCAATCATGTTTCTGTGGAGAACCACACCGCCAATGAGCTGCACGTCATAATGCCTCTGTTTGAGAACTCTCACAGCCGCCTCCCTGACGGTCGCAAAAGCCTCAGGCAGCAGATCGTCAAGCGTCTCACCCGCCGCGAGCCTCTCCCTGTACTTAACCGTAAGGCCGGCAAGCTCCGCGTCGGACAGCTTCTTCATTGACGGCTCGAGCGCGTTGATCTGCTCGATGACCGGCTTGATCTGCTTTATAACTTTTTCACTGTATGTACCGAAAATTTTTTCAAAAAGGCCCATTTGGCGTTTTCTCCTGTAACAATTGTTTTTGTGATGAATGCTTCAGTGCATTTTTGCGGCGGTCTGCCGCCGCGTTTTAATCTTTCAAGGCGTTTGCCCTTGGCGGTTTCAGTCCTTCCCGAGCTCGTCAAGAGTCTTGCCGAAGCTTCCCTCGAAATGCTCCATGAAATAGTCAACGGCCGGTATCTTCATGCCGCCAATGGTATTCCTGAGCGATTTTCTCGCGCTCCTAAAGTCCGCGTTTCCCGAGTGCTCCTCTTCGACGCATTTGATGTAGGCGGTGATCTTGTCGGCAGCCTTCACAACGGGCGCGTAGGCCTTGTCCTCTTCCTCGAAGTTGATTATCGCCCTGTAATCGTCGCGCAGTTCCTCAGGCACCATGCCGATGAGCCGTTCCCTCGCAACTGCCTCAAACTCCTTGTAGCTGTCGCGTATGCTCTCGTTATAGTACTTAACCGGCGTGGGCATGTCCCCCGTTATGGTCTCAAGCGCGTCGTGGTAGAGCGCGTAGAGAGCCGCCTTTTCGGGCACGAGACTGCCGCCAAAAAGCTTCCTGTCGATCAGCGCAATCGCATGTGCAACCGCCGCGGCCTGAAAACAGTGCTCCTGAAGATCGTCAGGCACCGTGTTTCTCATCAGGCCCCAGCGGTTGATGTACTTCATTCTGTTGATGAGTGCAAAAAAGTCTGCCATCTTCCCTCCGGAATATCAGGCCCAGAACATCTCGCCCGCAGTCTCCTTGATGAGAACCTCGCGGAGGAAGTCGATTGCCTTTTTAAGGCCTTCCTTCGGGCTCATGAGGCTGTCCTCGTGCTCAATCGAAATGACTCCGTCGTAGCCGACCGTCCTGAGCATGCTGATGATGTCCTTCCAGTACGTGTAGTCGTTTCCGTAGCCGAGCGTTCTGAACACCCATGAACGGTTGAGAACGTCGCTGTAGTGCTTCGTGTCGAGCACACCGTTTCTGGCCACATTGGCTTTGTCGACTCTGACGTCCTTTCCGTGCACGTAGTAAACCGCATCGCCAAGGTATCTGATCGCCTCGGGAACGTCAATGCCCTGCCACACAAGGTGTGAAGGATCGAGATTCGCGCCGATGACGGGTCCTACTGCCTTTCTCAGGCGAAGGAGAGTCTCGGGGTTGTAGACGCAGAAGCCGGGGTGCATCTCAAAAGCAATCTTCTTAACGCCGTGAGCCTCCGCGAACGCGGCAACTTCTTTCCAGTAAGGGATGAGCACCTCGTTCCACTGATAGTCGAGTATCGTGAGGTAGTCGTCAGGCCATGCGCACGTGACCCAGTTGGGGTATTGGGACGTCGGTGAGTCTCCGGGGCAGCCCGAGAAACCGATGATGGTGTCGACGCCCATCTTCTCGCACATGAGAATCGTGTTGATGAATTCGTCGTGGAATTTCTTGGCGATTTGCTTGTTGGGGTGCACGGGGTTTCCGTGGCAGCTGAAAGCGCTTATCTCAAGGCCGTTTCCGTAGACTGCCTTTTTGAATTCAGAAAGAGCCTTCTCGTCGTGGAGAAGTATCTCGGGTTTGCAATGGGCGTTGCCGGGGTAGCCGCCGCAGCCGATTTCAACCATCTCCGCTCCCGCTTCAGAAAGATATTTCATCGCGTCGGCAGTTGAAAGGTCGCCTAAAAGGACGCTGATAATTCCGATTTTCATGTTTCCTCCTGTTGTTGTGTCACTGATGCTTTTCTGTCACTAAACCAAATGCCCGCGCGCGGGCATTATGGGCTGGTTTTGGTTGTATTGGCGGTATCAGAAGTCCTGCGAGCCGCCGGTGCGTTTGTTGAACTCGTCAGCGAGGTAAGCGTTTATGAAGCCGTCGATTCCCCCGTCAACAACTCTCTGAACGTTTGAGTCCTCATAGCCTGTACGTCTGTCCTTGACAAGTGTGTAAGGGCAGAAAACGTATGAACGGATGGCGCTGCCGAAGTCGATGTCGCTCTGCTCGCCCTTGAGTTCGGACGTGCGCTCCTCGTTCTCCCTGCGCTTGATGTCAAAGAGCTTCGAGGTGAGCATCTTCATTGCGGTCTCGCGGTTCTGGGTCTGAGAACGCTCGGTCTGGCACGAAACCATTATTCCGGTCGGTTTGTGGACAATACGGCAGGCCGTATCGGTCTTGTTGATGTGCTGTCCGCCGGCGCCGCTCGATCTGAAGTAGCTTATGTCCATGTCTTCCGGTCTCAGATCAACCTGTATCGTGTCGTCGATCTCAGGCATGACTTCGACGGAGGCAAACGACGTCTGTCTCTTTCCGGCCGCGTTGTAAGGCGAGAATCTCACCAGTCTGTGCACGCCGTGCTCGCTCTTCAGGAATCCGTAGGCGTTTATTCCGTTAAACTGTATGGAGCAGCTCTTGATGCCCGCTTCGTCGCCGTCAAGGAGATCAAGCACTTTGACCTCGTAGTCGTGCGCCTCGCCCCATCTGATGTACATCCTCATGAGCATCTGGGCCCAGTCCTGAGCCTCTGTGCCGCCCGCGCCGGGGTGGATTGCGATGATGGCGTTATTGGCGTCATACTGACCCGTAAGAAGCGTCTCGAGACGGAGCACTTCAAGTTCCGCGTTGAATTTCTCGATATCCTTAGCGACTGCCTCAGGCGCATTTTCGTCATTCTCCTCGTTTCCGAGCACGATCATGAGCTCAATCTCGTCGTAAAGATCCGAAAGCTTTTGGATTTTAGCCAGTTTTTCCTTAAGAAGCTTTATCTCCTTAAGAACCTCCTGTGATTTTGCCGCGTCGTTCCAGAAACCGGGCTCCGTGGCTTTGTTTTCAAGTTCTTCTACTCTGTTTGACATGCCCTCCGTGTCAAAGTGAATCCCTCAAATCATATAGGTTTTTCTGCATTGAAGGCAGCTGAAGGCTGTATTGATCCAGTTCAAACATATATTATCATCTCCGATATTATGAATTTTTGACTGCGCATACCCTGCTATTCAAACGGAAACCGCCAATGCAAAAAGCCGCATTTCCTCCCGAAATCAGCAAGAGCACATTCTGTTTTATTTTATATAATAATACTCCGAAAGTCAAGGGAGCAATCCCCCGTAAACCGCCGTTGCCCGCCCTCCGGGCGGTCACAAAAAGGCGCAAAAAAGAACTGCCGGCAAGGATTTTGTCCAAGCCGCAGTTCCTATAACCTTGGAGCAGCCGGTCCCTTCAGACCGCCGTCCGTTTAAGCGCTTTCAGCCCTTTATAAGGTTTACTATGATCGCGGTCATCGCAACCGCAACAACGGCAAAAATGATGCCGAAAACAACCGTCATCTTCGCAAGGAAAGTCTCTTTGGAGCTTCCTTTGCTTCCGAAGATAGAAGTCTCTGCACCGCCGAGCGCGGAAACGCCGCTCTCCTTCGAATCCTGAAGAAGAGTCAAAATGACGATTGCTACGCAGATCAGCAGATATATGATTCCTAAAACTATGGTTACAACTGTTTCAATTCCCATTTTTTCTGACACCTCCGGTTAATCAGCCAAGCCATTGTATCACAAATTCACGGCATTTCAAGTACTTTTTTTACTTTCCTGCTCGAATTTTTCCCTCTCAGCCATTTTTTCTTCAAAAATCTTCTGCCTGACAAGGCTCCTTGCGGCGATTCCGGCCTCCACCGTGAAGATGCCGAAGATTATCGCCTTGGCGAAAAACTCGGTCATGCCGATGAGCGGCTGGAGCACGTAGACGAGCGGACGCTGGCCCACGGAGAACCAGTCAAACACTATCTGAACGGCGTATCCCGCCGATGCGCCGCCGGCAAGTTTTGCGACCCATGTGACCGCAAAAAACACTATACCTAATAAGCCGTAGAAGAAAAAGCCCCTGAGAACTGCCTCAAGCTTCAGAAACCTTGCGGCTATAACGGATACAAACCAGACCGCCGAAACCGTAAATCCCACGATTCTGAGGGCAAGGCCGATCGGCGTTCCGTCGGCAAGCTGTCCCGTCACGGCGAACGGTACCGACATGACCGCGTTAAACACAAGAAGCGCCGCCACCGAAAGACCGGTTCTTATGAGGCGGCTCTTTTTGTCCTGTGATTTCAGTAAAGTTTTAAGCTTCGTTTCAAGATTCATTGGCGGTAACCTGTACCATCGGCCTCTCAGGCATTCTTTCTGAGCAGGCGCCTCATGTAGTTGATGTACTGCACGAAAACGATGCCGGGGGCCTCAAGGTCCGCGCACCAGCGCTTGACCCACTCGAGCGAGATGTATCCGTCGTATGCATTTCTGCGGAGGACTTCGACCGCCTCTTCAACGGGGATGTCACCCTTGCCGGTCATCTTGTAGCGCACCGCCCTCGTGTCATCAAGAACCACGGAGTCCTTGACGTGGACGTGCCTGATGTAAGGCGCGATGTTTTTGTACGAGTCCTCAATCTTCTCGCCGAAGAATCTGAACGGATGGTGGATGTCCCAGAGGGCAGCAAGGCGCGGGTCGCCTACGCTTTCGAGCACATTGGCGAGTCTCTTCGTGTCGCCGTAGACACCGTTTGTTTCGAGGAGGAAAACCGCATCGCCAATGTCTTTCGAGCACGCGATGAAGTCCTTCAGCGCGGCTGCGACCTTCTTATCGTCAACCTCGCCCTGAGGCATGACGTCCTTGTCGCCGAGGATTCTGATATATTTGATACCGAACTCCCCGGCGGTCTTGACGTACATTGCGGCGTCGCTTCTCATCTTATCGTCGGCCGCGCTGTCGCTGCCGTATTCCCTGACGCAGATTCCGGACGTAAGGCACGGGATCGAAATACCGAGCCTTGAAAGCGAGACGAGAGTCTCATCCTTCTTCTGAGGCGTAAACTCAGGGATGTCGGGGGCAAAGAGCTCCTTCTTGACTCCGCGTATTTCAACGCCGTCATAGCCGAGATCTTTTGCGGTTGCAAAAATCTCGCTGAAACTCCAGTCAGGGCAACCCAATGTTGAAAAAGCGATCTTCATAATTCCTCCGTTGAACACTTCCGCAAAGCGGTTCTTTGGTCTGAAACGTTATTGGCAGGCTCAGACTGCGGGCTCCGTGAATGCGTGCTTCTCTTTTGCTGCGTTGTAGATGAACTCAACAGCTTCGCCGATGATCTTGTTGGCTTTGAGCTTGGCGAGTGCATCCATGAGGATGTCGTTCTCTTCCTGCGTGAGTTTCTCGTTCGACAGGAGCTTCTCCTGGAACTGTTCCGCAGCGCCAATCATCTCTGCGAGCATATCCTCGAGCTCGATTATATCGGCTGACGTGTACTTGCTGAGGTCGATCTTGTCGATGACTTCGTCGGCGTTGACTTCAACAGCCTCTGCGGCTCTTCTGAGGACCCACTTGACGAGCGTGTCCGTGAACTCTCTCATCGTGTCGTTCTCGTACGTCTTGCCGATAAGGGAGACGGTTCCTTTAACGTCGATGCCGGAAAGCAGTTCCTTCGAGGAAGATGAGCTTCCGTCCGATGTCGAGAGAGCCTTTTCGGGGAGCACCTCTATAACGTCTGCGGAGAACGTGAGGACGTCGCTGATGCCCTTGGCGGATGACGTGTCGTCAAAGCATGCGAGCATGCCGCCAATGAGTTCGTCGACCTTGTCGTTTCCGGTCATAAGCTTCATACCGAGAGCGCTTTCGCCGCCCTTCCACTTATCGACCGCGTTGCCGAGTTCTTCACCGATGATGGTTGTTGTGATTTCGGCGCTTCCGACTTCCTTCGAGATGTTTCTTAATGCTTCGGAAATATCCTGCGGCTTAATGTCGTTTCTGAGCTTTCCCTTGTCGTCAAAGAGTTCGAGCTTTGCGAAGCTTCTGGCGATGCTTGAGATAGCGCTGAGCTCCTGTGCGAGGGACATACCCTTGCCGTTAAGCGAAACCGACGAGAGCTGGTTGTACATGAGTCCGCCGCCGAGACCCTTATCGACAACCTTAAGGACGAACGAGTTGTCCACACTTGTGATAATGTTGTAAGGGATCATGAACGAGTCGGGAATCTCCCCGTTGTCGTTGCCCTTCATAAGGCCTGAGTCCTTGACAGCTCTCATAACCTCGCCGGTAGTTCTGACCGTACCTGCAAGAGGCATGAACCAAACTGTGAGGCAGACGATTGCAAGAAGAATGCCGACGCCGCCCGCGACCCACTTCTGTCCTTTGAAATTGATGACTTCTTTTCTTTTTCCGCGAATTACCGCAAAAATCACGATATCGCCGATGATTTTGAAAATGAAGAACAGCACCACGAAAACGAACGGTGCCGCCAATGCCCCGGGCAGCTGCGCCATAAGATCCTTGACGCCCTGGTTTGTCTCAAGCGAGCCGAGCTTTCCCGAAAGAAAACTGTTCATTACGCCCGAAACAGCCGCTCCGACGGCAGGCATTATTATTGCCGTTATGAGGCCCGCCCACACAACCGCGCATGCCGCGTTGACGACGTGAACGAGAGTTGAAAAAAGACCTCTTGATTTGGACCTGAAAAAGGCAATTACGATTACCGCGATTGAGATGATAACAAGGACGGCTGTCACGATGAGACCGATAAGGGGCTCGTTGACAACAGTCGACACCTTCGGCGCCGGGTCACTATCCACCATGGCACCGCCAAGTTCACCCAATAACTCTTCCGGAATTTCAAAACCCAAAACTATCTCTCCTTTCATTAACAGAGATGCGTTGTTGTTACAACCATTCAGTTTTCCGCATTATTCTGAAAGTCAAAATGCCGACTTTGCGGCGGTCCGCCGCAGTCATCCCGCGGCTACACGCTTTTATTATAACACACGCGCTCCCGCAATAATACTATCCGGGAGCATTTTTTACTCATTTTCCGCTCATTTCGGGCGTTTTTGAGGTTTTTCCGAAAAAATCCGTGCTTACGAAGCTTTTTCGGTGTGTTTTCGGTATGTTTTAAACGCGTTTTCACGACTCCCCGTCGTCGAAAGGCTGCTCGCCGTAGCCTATCAGAGCCTCACCGAGCTTCTGTCTCACCTCTTCGCCGATTTGGGCGGTTGTCATTGCCGTCGCTCTCTCTGCGGGGATGATCTCGATAACGTCAAGGGTGACCTTCGTCCTTCTCAGAGGGAAGTTCTTTTTGATGTTCTCGGTGCCCGTCGTGCACACGACAACGATCGGCACGTTCGCCTTCTGGGCAATCTTGAAAACGCCGTTGTGGAAGCGAAGAAGCTTCAGAGTCTTGCTTCTTGTGCCCTCCGGATAGATTCCGAAGCTTACAACGTCATTCTTTATAAGCTCTGCGGCCTTATCAAAAGTCCTGACCGAATTTCTCGCGCTGTTCCTGTCAATCGGAAGGAAGCAGCAGCGCCTGACCACTCTGCCGTAGCAGGGCACCTTAAAATTCGAAGGTTTTGAAACGTATGAAATGTTGTGCTTTCTGAACTTGAACCATGCGATGATCGGGTCCCAGTTAGAGCGGTGGTTGCCGACAATCAAAAAGCGCCCTTCTTTCGGAAGCTCAAGCCCTTTCACTTTGATCTTTGCTCTTGTGAAGAAAAGAACCAGACCCGTCATGCTGTTGAGTACGAATCTGTAGAACTTGCTGTCGGTGTTGTATTCCTCCTTGTGCCCGGTGAAAAGACCGAGAACAAAGCCCAGAATGACGAAAAAGAGCACGAGTCCCACCACACCGCCAATGCAAATGAGCACGATCTTCAAAAATAAAAGCCAGTCCATCTGAAAATCCTCCGTAGCGCTTTGTGCGCGGAAAATTTTTGTATTTTTATGTATGCCGCCAATGCCTCCCTCTTTACAAAGCGAAGGGCATTGGCGTGTTCTTCAAAGTCAGCTTAGTTCTTTCAGCGAATAGTTCCTCGTGAAGGCCCGTCCGCCGTTTTTGTTGCGAAGTTCAAGCCTGAACCATACCGTGTCGCCCGGAAGTTCAAGTTCAAACGAAGTCAAGTCGTCTTTCAGCGAATGGAAGTTTGCCGTTGCGCGCGCGTCCGTCAGGGCATAAACCGCACAGCAGGGCTCGCAGGTTCCCTTGACGACAAGGTTGCCGTTTTCGCCGATGTAAAACGAGCCGCCGGTGAACGCCGCGCCCGTGGAAGCGTAGCAGTTTTTCTGTTCCATTGCCGTAAGGAGAGCGTCGTATGAGAGCTCGTCCGCCCTGATCATGGTCCAGCCGCCGAAAGAATCGGAGTAAGGCGAGTCGAGGTCCATCGATGCGTTGTGGTTGTCGTCGGTCGCGACCGGGCAGACAAAGCCGCCTCTTCTGCAGTACTCCTCAAACTCGTAGTCGCCGTAGCCGTCGGACATCTCGATCTCGCAGCCGGTGTTAAACACTTCAAAACCGAAAAGGCCCTTTAGGGGCACAAAATCTTTTGCGCTCTGGAAGGACCAGCGGGGGTGGTTGTATGATACGAGGAAACCGTTTGCATTGGCGTCATCTATCGTCTTTTGGACCTCTTTTATGCCGTAGACGCGGTCAAAAGGTATGAATTCGGTCCTGTTTTTGTCCTTTGAGAAAAAGTTCAGGTGATAGACGGAGACGCCGCCCCAGCCTCTGATGCTCAGATTCGAGGGCTGGTTGAAATCGATTTCGATTGAGTTGATGGCAATAAATTCGTCGTCGGAGAGCTCGTTGTGGGGTGTCAGCGTGTTGTGGTCGCTGAACGCGACAGCGCTGTAGCCGTGCGATTTGTATGCCTCTTTAATGGTTTCGACGGTAAATCTGCCGTCCGAAAAAGTCGAATGGCAGTGTAGATTGGCCTTGTAAAAACGTCCGTTTCCGGGAAAAAGAGGCACTTCCTTCATTTTCTGCTGACTCCTTTCATGCTCCACCAAAGGAATATGATCACCTGACCGGGAATTCCGAGCAGGAACACGTACCAGAAGCTTTCGGCGAAAAAGGCAAGCATCGAGGTGTAGATTGCCGCAAGAAGCGACCACAAAAGCACCGTGATGGAGACGAATCTCAGCGATCTGCCGAACCAAACGCTGACAAGGACAAGCGAAACTATCGAAGAAATAGGCACGGCGTATACGAATGCGAGCCATGCGTTGTGATTTGTGTGATCGAAAAACTGCCAGACAACAAAGGTGATGACGGCAATGAACCAGACAAGAACAAGGCTCATGAGCGTGATCACAATGCGTGTGCGGACCCTCTGTTTTTTCTCGGATGCACGCGCGACAGCGGCCTCTTCCTCTCTTTTTTTATCAAAATCCGACAGCGGCTCATAGACGAGAGAATCCATCGTGATACCGAAAATACTGCAGATTTCCGCCAATGTGCCTATGTCCGGCAGCGCCTCGCCGTGTTCCCACTTTGACACTGCTTTATCGGAGTAATTCAGTTTTTCCGCAAGCTCAGCCTGAGTCATGCCCGCGGCCTGCCTCAGAGCCAAAATATTACCTGCAACCGTCTCCTTGATATTGTTCATCAGCAGCTTACCTCCAATGGGTTTTGACTGCTAAATTATGCCACATTCCGGAGCGTAATTCAAGGGCTCGCAGAACTGAAGCCGATGTCAGGCCCGGGCGGGAACCTGCAGTCTTCATTAGCCTGCCGGATAACCGGATATTATCCGTCTTCCGGTATGTAAAACACCCCGGGGCAGGTTTTTCAGCGTCCTGCCCCGGGGGGGCTTTGTATATCGGTATCACGTTCCGGTGAATCCGGCCGCGACTGCCTTTATCGTTTTAATCCTGTTAAAGCCTGAATCATTGCCGTACCGAGTTCGGTAATGCTGGTTTTCTCGTAGTTTCCCTTATCCGACGGGGGAGCCACCTTGTCGGATGTGGGGATGATAGTGATTTCGCAGTCGAGAGACATTCCGCCCTGCTTCATCTTGAATTTTTTCTGTACGCTGTAGTCATAGTCGCTTTCGAACTTAACTACGTATGTCAAATCTTCAAGGTCGGAATCTTCTATATTAGAAACCTTGAC
The DNA here is from genome assembly GCA_002308595.1 of Mageeibacillus sp. UBA1243. Classification (GTDB taxonomy): domain Bacteria; phylum Bacillota; class Clostridia; order UBA1212; family UBA1212; genus UBA1212. The sequence continues at coordinate 24,235 of DBWH01000059.1, forward strand.
GTTGCCCCTGCTGTCAACGGATACCAGGCAGACCGAGTCATTTATTACATCAAGAATCTCCTCAATTGAAAGCGTGGTGTTTCCGTCCTGCTGGAAATAGGCTTCTATCTGATCCTTCGGGAACCCTTCGGAACACAGTTTTACCACATCGTCTTTACCTTCCGAATTCGGCACCTTGGTTGAAAGATATATTTCGCCGTTGCCGGTGTCGGCAAACATTTCTATTGAACTCTTCTGACCTCCGCCATAGATGCCTGCCTCTTTGAGCGCCTTAATCTCGTCCTTGCTGAGTCCCTTGTATGAGTACTCCATGTTGCTGTCGATTTTGGCATACAGTTTGATAGCTCCCGCTGTTGTAAAGTCATATTTTTCAACAGTTTTGGAGTCCATGCGTACAGTCATAGAGGCGCTTGACGATATATCCTGAGTAAGAGAACCTTTTACGGTTGCCTGGAAAAGCATGTTTTTCTTATTTACGGCTTTTCCGTCAAGGGTTATATTGTTCTTAACTGCAGTCTCCGCGGCCACCAGTTTTTCGATTTTCTTTATCGCTGTGGCTTTCTGCTCTTCGGTGGCTTTCTTGAAGTTGCCGCTGAATCTTCCGCCTCCTCCGGAGCATCCCGCCAGCACCGTAAGGAGCATAGCAAGAGTCAGAACCAGGCACAATACAATTCTTTTTTTCATAATAATCCTCCCATGTTTTTACAATATTCGGCTGAACCGATTGAATTGTCCAAATTATAGTATAAAATCAGCCTTAAAACAACTGTTTTCTCTATTGCACGAAGATAGATTTTGTGCTATTATTCCGCGGGTTTTCAAAACCCCCAACCTGCGGGGCGCCATGCCGCGCGGGAATCAGTGCACAGAAGAAGGATTGGCTATGGCAGCCGCTTGGATCCTTGGCGCGTCAACATGCGCATCGATGATAATCTCAATACTGTTCTTCCCGAGAATCCATGTCGGCAAGCTGAAGACGGATTCGTACTGGATCATAACCCTCATCGGAGCGGCCCTCGTGCTTCTTACAGGCACGGCACGCATTGGCGACGTCGCCCGTGAGCTCACCGCAAATACACCTATAAATCCGCTGAAAATACTTGTCCTCTTCATCTCGATGACCGTGCTGTCGGTTTTCCTTGACGAGGTCGGGTTCTTCTCTTTCATTGCCGCCAAGACGCTCCGGGCCGCAAAAAGCAGCCAGTTCACGCTCTTCTCGGCTCTTTACATCGCGGTCTCGATACTCACGGTTTTCACTTCGAACGACATAATCATCCTCACGTTCACTCCTTTCATCTGCTACTTTGCAAAAAACGCCGGAATCAGCCCCGTGCCCTATCTTTTCGCGGAATTCATTGCCGCCAATACGTGGAGCATGGCCCTCATCATCGGCAACCCCACTAACATCTACCTCTCCACGGCAGGAGGCATCGGCTTCGCGGAATACGTCAAGGTCATGATTCTTCCCACAATCGCCGCGGGCGTCGTCTCATACCTCACCCTGCTCCTTCTCTTCAGAAAGAAGCTCTCCGAAAAGATAACCGTCTCCGAGTGCGAGGCTTCCATCAAGGACAAGCCTCTTCTCATCACGGGTCTCATCCATTTGGGTCTCTGCACGGTGCTCCTTGCCGTCAGCTCGTACATCGGTTTTGAGATGTGGTACGTGGCGCTCGGATTTGCCCTCAGCCTCTTTGTCTGCACGCTGATCTTTTCCGCGGCAAGAAAAAAGAAACCGGTTGAGCTCGGTGCGTGCCTGAAGCGGGCGCCCTGGCAGCTTATACCTTTTGTGCTTTCGATGTTTGTCATCATACTTGCGCTTGAGGAGAACAGCGTTGTCGGCAATATTGCCGGATTTTTAGGTACGGATCACACCGTCTTCAAGTACGGCGCCGCATCCTTCCTCTCGTCAAACGTGATTAACAACATACCGATGAGCGTGCTTTTCAGCTCCGTCACGGGGACGCTCGAAGGCTCCGCAAGGACGGGCGCGATATTCGCTTCCGTCGTCGGCTCGAACATAGGTGCCTTTCTGACTCCGATAGGAGCCCTTGCCGGCATGATGTGGTCGTCAATTCTTAAGAGCCACGGCGTTAAATTCTCGTTCGTGAAGTTTGTCAAGTACGGCGCCGCGGTCGCGGTTCCGACACTTGCCGCGGCGCTCCTGGTACTTTCCCTTACGGTTTAAGAATCAGCGCTTTAAAAGGCACAAAAAACGCGGAGGCCGGTAATCAATCAGGAAAACCGGCCTCCGCTCGTTTTATTTAACCGTTGAAACCTTATTCGAAGGTAATCGAAAGGTCTTTAAACATAAACATATTTGTCGAAACGCCTAAGTTTTTGCCCGAGAATGACTCGAAGCCTTTCACCCTGACGCTCTCGGTCATCACCATCGGGAACTTGCCCTTGTAGCTGTCCGAGTTGTAGTTTGTGTTTATATTGGCGTAAAGCATGGGAGCCTCGCCGGTGAGCGTCTTGGCGTCATTCACATAGAGCCCGTCGATTGTGATGTTCTTGGGCAGGTAGCACGTGTAGCCGAAGTTCCAGTCATAGGTGTTTGTGCCGCCGATGAGTGCCGGGTCGCAGCTTGAAGCGCCTCCGTAGGGGTAGTAGCAGCAGTTCTTTATCACAACGTCGCCGTCCCATGTTGAGCCGTAGTCGTCCCTGAGGTTGATGATGTTTCTGGCGTATATGTTGCAGTTTTCGATGAGAGCCGTGCCGTGGCCGATGAGGTTGATGCCCTGGTGGCCGAAGGTCGAATTCTTAAGCGTCACGTTGCAGACGCTCTTGTGCGCATCGAAACGCGAGATCACGCAGCCGTCAAACGTGATGTCCCTTGAGTAGTTGGATGCAAAAGTGCCCCAGAAGAGCAGGTCCGTGATGTCGCGGGACTGGATTACGCGGATGAAGTTGAGGCCAATGCTGGTCGTGACCTGGCAGTCGTAGGTACCCATTGGCGTTATCGAGCCGCCGGAGCCCATCGTGTAGTAGGTCATGTGGCCTGTGAGGACGGTGTCGCGGACAGTCAGGTTGTACGTGTTAGAGATCATGAGGAAGCCGTTGTAGGGAGCTCCCGAATCGCCCTCGCCAATGACGTAGTGCGCAGTGCCGTCGATCACCGCATTAGAGCGCTGAATCTCGATGCCGCGGTTGTAGTAGGTGTAGTTGCTGTCGGCGCGGTTGGCGATTGTCGTGAAGATGCCGCCTTTTACGGTAAGAACCGGATCGTCAACGGGTATCGCGCTCGCGCTTGAGACCGTCTTGAAGTCCCAGATGACCGGTGTTGAGGGGTCAACGCTGCCGTCCTTGTCAACGAGGATGATTTCCTTCTGCGAAGCGCCCGCGTCCTGGTTGGCGCCTTTTCTTATATACTGTTTAACACTGTCGTTTGTGAGTGTAACGAGCGACTTGGCGGAAAGCGTTGTTCCGATGTTCTCCTGGCCTTTCAGGACCTTGCCGATTGAAGATTTGATTGAGCTTGACTTGCCGGCTGCGGGGATTGAGAAAATGTTCGAGCCCGCGCCCTTCAGCTCGCTGTCGTCGATGATGAAATGAGCTGTCGACCAGTCAACGTCGGCGGTGATTTTGGAGGTCTTGGCGGATTTTCCGAAGTAGTAGACCGCGTCCTCTCTCGCCAATATCGCCATGCCGCTGCTCTTCTGGCTTGTGTGAGCGCTGCTGATAGCCTTGCTGTCGTCGGTCTTTCCGTCGCCCGCAGCGCCGAACTCCTCGTAAGTGATGAAATCGCCGTAATCTGCGTCAAAACTGAGACCGCTCGAAGCCTCAGCGCGGCCCTCTCCGTCAAGCAGGAAGTCCCTGAAAACCCTGTAGAAACCGATCGTTTTATTGCCGGTTACCACAATGTTTCCGTCCTTGACTTCAACCTTGCCTGCCTTGGCGTCTTCCGAACCGTAAACAAACGTGATCGTATGCGTTGCGGCGCTCTCATCGCCAAGGTACGAGCCGGTCTTTGTGAAAAGAAGCTTCTTTATGTATTTTGCGGCAATCGCCGTGAGGTCGTCCGTTGACACGATTTTGAACTGCTCAACCGAAACGCCGTCGACTTTGAAGCCGTCAATCGTCTTGAACGGGTGGTAGTTGTACTCGTAGTTTCCGGCAAGCTTCAGCGTCCCGTCGGCCTCAAACATGCTCTCAAAGCAGTTCATAGCCGCGCAGGTGCTGTTCAGGTTTCCGCCGATGATGTGAACGTTTTCGCTGCCGTCGACAAAAATCCTGTAGCCCTCAAAAGAGAGTATGCCGCCCTCGTCATCGTAATAGTCAGCGGAGGTCTCCACAACGATGCTCTCCTGCGGTGTTTCACCCTCTTCCGCAACGCCGATATTCACCGATTTTTTCGCAAGTTTCTGCGACAGGAGTTCAACCTCCTCGTCGACGAATCCCGCGACATCGCCAATGACAAACTTGTAGCTGCTCGCGCCCTTGTCGGCAACGGTTACAAGCGTGTCCGGAACTCCCGGAGTCGGTGCGGGTGTAGATGTCTCTGAAGGATTGCCCGTGTCTGACGGTGCTCCGGTCGGTGTTTCGCCGGCCTTCTGCGTAGGTTCTGTCACGGAGCCGCCGCCCGAGCCGTTTTGACACGAAACAAAACCAATACTCATTGCCGCCGCGAGAACAAACACGAGCGACATAACCAATGCCTTACGCAGCCCTGAGCGGGCCTTTCCAAACGTCTTTTTCATAATAAAAGCTCCTTATAATAAATGAATCATCGCAATTTTGCGCGTTTTTTTCTGCAAAAGCAATTGTAACCGAAAAAAGCTTCCTTCGCAACTTGCGCGGCATCGCTTTTACGCCAAGGGAATCACTTTCCGGTCTTTTTGTCTTTTTTTCCGCCCCGAGAGGCCTTTTTTGCGGCGGCTGCGGCGGAAACGCAGGCGGCTGCTGCGAGTGCCGCAGAACCGGCAGTGCCGAACGAGCCGCAGCCTTTCTTCTCAGGCTTTGGCGACGGTGTCACCTTGTCCTCCGGGCTGAGCGGCTGCCAGTCGTCCCCACTGCTCTGCTTTCCTTCAGCGGCAAGCTTTTTGTTCAGCTCGGACAGGAGCGCAAGCTTCTGCCCCGCGGGGCCCTCGTCAGTGTAGTCCTGAAACTGCCAGAGCGACGCGATCTGGATGCCTGAGTTTGATATTGCCGTCGTAATCTCCGTAAACTTTTCGATCATGTCGGGCGCATTTTCCATGTCGAGCATGTCGCCGAACTCGCCGAAGTAGCAGGCCTTGCCCATTTCCCTGGCGGTTTGTGCATAAGCCGTGAAATATTCCTCGGTCGACATGTAGTTCCCGAATGCGTTGAAGTACATGATGTACTTGTTGCTTCCGTCGTAGGTGCCCTGCTGGAGGTGGAAGGAGACCGCGTCAATCGGGTCGGGCGTGAGAAGCCTGTTCATACTGTCAAACTGTGCCCTCGTGTTCTGCTCCCAGCGGAGGTCCCAGAGGTGGTCTTTGTCCTTCGTTTTGCCCTGTTCGTAGAGCGAATAAGAGGCCGTCCTAAGCTCGCTGTTTCCGGTCGTGATCATGCGGTATGAGTCGTAGGAGCGGATGACATTGGCGATTTCCCTGTAGAAAACCGCGAGTTCCTCGGATGTGTAGTAGTCGAAGCCGTTTACGTTGTCAAGGGGCATGCCGTCAATGTTCTGAGGCCACAGGTATTCCTTCAGATTCCTGTCGCAGAGGTCAGCGCTGAGGTTGTACTCATTGCCGATTTCCCAGCCCCAGATTGCGGGGTGGTCCGCAAAGCGCGACACAACGTCCGCAACGTACTTTTTCGCGTACGCAACAGTCTCGCTTTTAACGTTTCCGAAGTCCGAACGCTTGCCGCCAACGTGCGCCGGCACGACCGAATCCCACCACATAAGGCTTCCGATAACGCCGATACGATACTTCTCGCACTCGTCAAGAACTTCCTTTAAATAGGAAAAAACTCTCTCCGGGTCGCTGTCGTAGACGTCGTAGTAAGAGGGGTAGTAGCCGCAGAGCGGAATGCGTATGAAAGGAATGTTGTAGGAAGCGAGACCGGCAAGCCCCGCCTTGAACTCGTCGGTCCTTTGGTTCTCCGAATCCGCGTATCTCGCAAAAGCCGCAAAGTAGTTGACGCCAAAGCCGTAAAACGGCTCGCCGCGAAGGGTCACCGTACCGTCAGACTCCACGTGGAGCCCGTACCTGTCCTCATTCATGTTCTTTCCTCCCTCTGCGGCAAAAGAGACGCCCGAAAAGAGCGAGAATGCAATCGCCGCAACGCATATAACCAATAAAACTCTGCGCATAAAACCTCCGTCGATTGGAAAGCTTTTTATTTATCCTTCGGATGCTTAAATGATACCACTTTGAAAAGGCGCAGACAACTCAAAAACACCCTCCTTCAGCGGTGACAAGGCCAAAAGACGCCAAAAGACGAAACGAAGAGTCTGTGTTGACTTTTATAAAAATATTTGTTATTCTTTCCGGCGTATCCGAAATGCGTTGACGGAGACAGTAAGTCGTGTCAAAAATCCCAGCGAGCAGGCGTACGGTGCGAGGTCCTGTATGAGTAGGCACGGTCCGAATATCACTCCTTAGCAGCGAAGTGAAAGCATTGGCGTGTTCCGATGTGATTAGCGGAGCCGGTTTCCGACCGTTAAAACGGGCACATATGACTGTATGGAGCTTTGGGTATACCAGGATTTTGCGTTAAGACCGCTTCTTCCCATTGCTTGATGCAGCAGGAAGAAGCTTTTTTTGATACGGAAGAGCTATCAAACTAACTACGAGGTGATTTAAATGTACAAGAAGGTTTCGTCAGACCTCAGCGTTGTCGACCGCGAGAAGGCGATCGAGAAGTTTTGGCGTGACAACCGCATTTTCGAAAAGAGTATAGAGACACGCGAAGGGCATCCTGTCTTCACGTTCTACGACGGCCCCCCTACCGCCAATGGCAAACCGCACATCGGCCACGTGCTCACGCGTGTCATCAAGGACATGATCCCGCGCTACAAGACGATGAAGGGCTGCAAGGTCCTGAGAAAAGCAGGCTGGGACACGCACGGTCTTCCCGTTGAGCTTGAAGTTGAGAAGCAGCTTGGCCTTGACGGCAAGGAGCAGATCGAGCAGTACGGTCTTGAGCCTTTTATAGACAAGTGCAAGGAGAGCGTCTGGAAATACAAAGGCATGTGGGAGGATTTCTCCGCCACGGTCGGCTTCTGGGCTGACATGGACGACCCCTACGTCACGTACCACAACACGTTCATCGAGTCCGAATGGTGGGCGCTCAAGGAGATCTGGAACAAGGGCCTCCTGTACAAAGGCTACAAAATAGTGCCTTATTGCCCCCGCTGCGGCACCCCTCTGTCATCGCACGAGGTCGCCCAGGGCTACAAGGACGTAAAAGAGACGAGTGTCATTGCCCGCTTCAAGGTCAAGAGCGAAGACGCGTACATTCTCGCATGGACAACCACACCCTGGACCCTTCCCTCGAACGTTGCGCTCTGCGTCAACCCCGACGAAGCATACGCCAAGGTAAAATCCGGCGAATACACTTACTACATGGCTGAGGCGCTTGTGAAGAGTGTCCTTGGCGATGACGCCGAGATCATCGAAACATATAAAGGAAAAGAGCTTGAGTTCAAGGAGTACGAGCCGCTCTTCACGTTCGCAAAGCCGAAAGAAAAGGCATATTACGTCGTTTGCGACAACTACGTCACACTGACTGACGGTACGGGCGTTGTTCACATTGCCCCCGCCTTCGGTGAAGACGACAGCAACGTCGGAAAGAAGTACGGTCTGCCTTTTGTTCAGCTCGTTGACGCCAAGGGCGAAATGACCAAGGAGACTCCGTGGGCCGGCACGTTCTGCAAAAATGCGGACCAGCTCATCATGGACGACCTCCGCGAAAGAGGACTTCTCTTCAGAAAGCTCAAATTCGAGCACAGCTACCCCTTCTGCTGGAGATGCGACACTCCTCTCATTTACTATGCAAGGGATTCATGGTTCATCAAAATGACCGCTGTGCGCGATCAGCTCATCGCAAACAACAACACAGTCAACTGGATACCGGAAGGCATCGGCAAGGGCCGTTTCGGAAGCTGGCTTGAGAACGTTCAGGACTGGGGCGTCAGCAGAAACAGATACTGGGGCACGCCTCTCAACATCTGGGAATGCTCATGCGGCAAGAGAGTGTCCATCGGATCAATAGCCGAGCTCAAATCAATGTCCGACAACTGCCCGGACGACATTGAGCTTCACAGGCCTTACATAGACAACGTGACGATCAAGTGCCCGGACTGCGGCGGCGTCATGAAGAGAACCCCCGAGGTCATCGACTGCTGGTTTGACTCAGGCGCAATGCCCTTCGCACAGTGGCACTACCCCTTCGAAAACAAGGAAATTTTCGAAGAAAACTTCCCCGCGGACTTCATTTCCGAGGCCGTCGATCAGACGAGAGGCTGGTTCTACTCACTGCTCGCAATCTCGACACTGCTCTTCGACAAATCGCCTTACAAGAACGTTGTCGTGCTCGGCCTTGTTCTCGACGAATTCGGCCAGAAGATGAGCAAATCCAAGGGCAATGCGGTTGACCCGTTCAAGGCCCTCGCGGACCACGGTGCAGACGCCGTAAGATGGTATTTCTACGAAAACAGCGCACCCTGGCTCCCCAACAAGTTTTCCGCAGACGCGGTCAACGAAGGCCAGCGCAAGTTCCTCGGCACGCTCCGCAACACGTACGCATTCTACGTACTTTACGCAGATATAGACAATTTCGATCCCACGAAGCACAAGCTCGACCGCAAGAGTCTCTCCGGCATGGACCGCTGGCTCCTCTCGAAGCTCAACTCGCTCATCATCGAAGTTGACGACGACCTCGCCAATTACCGCATCACGGAAGCCGCAAGAGCTCTCCAGGATTACGTTGACGAGATGAGCAACTGGTACGTCCGCCGCAGCCGCGAGCGCTTCTGGGCAAAAGAGATGACCCAGGACAAGATCAACGCCTACATGACTCTCTACACGGCGCTTGTCACCCTGGTTAAGCTCGCAGCACCCATGATCCCGTTCCTCGCGGATGAGATCTATCAGAACCTGGTTTGCTCCGTTGACAGGAACGCCCCCGAGAGCGTACACCTCTGCGACTATCCCGTTGCTGATGAGACAGCTATCGACAAGGAGCTTGAGACCTCAATGGAGGAAGTTCTCAAAATCGTTGTTATGGGCCGCGCCTGCAGAAACGATGCAGCCATCAAGAACCGCCAGCCTCTCTCCGTCATGTACGTCTCGGCACCCGCCGACCTCAAGGCAGAGTACAAGGCCGTCATTGGCGATGAGCTGAACGTGAAGAAAGTGGAATTCGTGAGCGACATGTCACGCTTCTCGACCTACACGTTCAAACCCCAGCTCCGCACCGTCGGTCCGAAGTTCGGAAAACTCCTTGGCGAGATCAGAGTCGCCCTCCAGGAAGTTGACGGCAACGCAGCCAAGCGCGAACTCGACGAAACCGGCAAGCTCACCCTCGCCCTCCCGTCCGCAACAATCGAACTCGAGACCGCAGACCTCCTCATCGATGTCGCCAAGGTGCCCGGCTTCGCTTCCGTTTCCGAACCCGGTTACGCGGTTGCAATCGACACCACGCTCACCGACGAGCTCATCTCCGAAGGTTACGCGCGCGAGCTCATCAGCAAGATTCAGACCATGCGCAAGGACGCAGGCTTCGACGTCACCGACCACATCAACGTCTCAATCACGGGCACGCCGGTTGTCGAAAACGTCGCCAATGCGCTCAAAGGCGAAATCTCGCACGATGTTCTTGCCGACAGCCTCACGACATCGCCAATGTCCGGCTTCACCAAAGAGTGGGACATCAACGGCGAGGCCACGACAATCACTGTCGCCAAGGTATAATAATTATATTAAATATACACCCGCGGCGGGCCGGTC
>DBWH01000059.1:34229-55391 GCA_002308595.1 Mageeibacillus sp. UBA1243
CGCTGAAAAAGCTTAAAACAGTTATCTATTATTGTGAAAGTTTTGATATTGGCGGTTTTATCGTGATATTTCGTGAAATAATCGGTTTCACTCCGTTGACAAAGGTTTCTCAAAATGGTATCATTGCACTCGCGCCTGTGGAGGGGGCTGTCCCTTGGCGGCGTATGAAGATGATTCCGGTCTTTGAGGCCGGGGTTCGGAACTAAAAGCAATCGCGGCGGCGGGCCTTCACATTGGCGGCTGCCCGTAAAGATTCAGGAGGATTTTTCAACATGAGCACATACGTTGCAAAAGCCGGAGAAATCGAGAGAAAGTGGTACGTCATTGACGCNNNNGACGCTGAAGGCAAGACCCTCGGCCGCCTCTCAACAGAAGTAGCCATGCTTCTTATGGGAAAGAAGAAGCCCGAGTACACACCCTTCCTCGACACCGGAGATTTCGTAATTGTCGTTAACGCATCCAAAGTTGTTGTTACAGGCAAGAAACTTACAGATAAACTTTACAGACATCACACCGGTTACGCCGGCGGCCTCAAGGAGATCAACTTCAAGACCATGATGGCTAAGCACCCGACATACGCCGTAGAGTACGCTGTAAAAGGTATGCTTCCCAAGAACTCCCTCGGAAGAGCTATGTTCAAGAAGCTTAAGGTATTCGCAGGACCCGAGCACAATCACGAAGCTCAGAAGCCCGAGAAGTACGAGTTTTAAGGCATGGAGGATATGAAAATGGCAGAAAGATTTTGCGCAACAGGCAGAAGAAAGAAAGCTATCGCCCAGGTCGTAATCGTACCCGGCAATGGCGAATTCAAAGTAAACGGAAGAACACTTGACGAGTATTTCGGACTTGAAACTCTGAGATTCATTTGCCGTCAGCCCCTCGAGCTCGTCGGCGCCCTCGGAAAGTACGACGTAACAGTTAAAGTTGTCGGCGGCGGATTCACAGGCCAGGCAGGCGCCATCAGACACGGCGTTGCAAGAGCACTCGTAGCAGCTGCTGAAGAGAACAAGCCCGAGCTCAAGAAGGAAGGCTTCCTCACAAGAGACTCGAGAATGAAGGAGAGAAAGAAGTACGGCTTGAAGAAAGCAAGAAGAGCTCCTCAGTTCTCAAAGAGATAATCTTTTCGAAGACTCAAAAAAAGTTTTCAAAACCCCCGAAGACATTGCGTTTCCGGGGGTTTTTTCATGGCTGCGTTTATCCGTAAAGGAACACATATATATAGTTAACAAAGATTTTATATTATATTAGTTATATGGTATATGAAATCTCTTTTTATGTAAAAATCCTTGAAGTTTTGTGCCGTATTGACAATTTTAGGTATTTTCAGTATCATATTGGCGGTTTCAAGATGCAATGCACATGAAAGGGGAAGATGCTATGAAGCGATTATCTCAGGATAAGATGGTTGCCGTCGTAAAAGAACTTCGCAAGGCAAAGAATTTAACGCAGGAAGAAGTCAGTGCAATGACCGGTATCAACCGCCAGATGATCGGACGGCTTGAGAACAAAGAATATATTCCGTCCATTGCGCAGTTGGAGAAGCTGGCTGAACTGCTTGGATTTGATATCACCGATCTTTTTGAGGAGAGAACTCCGCTGATGTTTACAGCTTTTCGCAGTTCCGGCATGTCTGAGGAGGAGCAGAAAGGTGTAAACAGAATGTTTGAAATGATGCTCGCGTCAAAGCAGCAGCTGCTTTTAAGAAAGGCAATGACAAAATGAAAAAGAAAGATACTGTCAGGCTGAGCGAGAGGCAGATTGCTGAGATAAAAGCATTGGCGGCAGAGACAAGGAGCTTATTCGGTGTGTCACCCTTCGTGCCGGTCGGAAATGACATTTACATGGTTTTGGAGAAAAAAGGCATCTTTCTTTGCGAGTACCCCTTCTCCGAATCGGAAGACACGCATACGCAAGCAAGTATTGTTATCTTTAAAGCCGGAGAGGAGACAATCACCTTTATCGGACTCAATACAGCTTGTTACTATGACGAGCAGATTTTTGCTCTTGCACACGAGATTTATCACTACACAACGAAAACAGGCGCAGTTTATTCATCCGATGCAGGCAAAGAGGATGAGGAGACAGAGAAAAAGGCGGACAGGTTTGCGGCAGAGTTTCTGCTGCCGGCAGACAGTCTTAAAACCCTGATAGGACAGACGTTTAACGCTTCTAATCTCGCGGACGTGCCTGAAACAAGGCTGCTCAGATTTATCGCCAAGCTTCAGTGCGACTGGTGGCTTCCTTACCATGCTGTCATAAACAGGCTCTTTGAGGAACAATACATATCCGGGGAACAGTACGAAAGCCTTTTTGAGAAAGACTGCAGGTCGGAAGAAAGCGTTTACCGCAGAATACTGAGCAGTACGGACAATAAAATAGCAGACCTTTTAAACACCAAAACAAGAACAGTCGGGGTATCTTCGAAGATAATTGACGTTGTCATCAACAACTATGAAGACGGTTACATAGATGACGATGAGTTTGTCAGGGTACTTGAACTGCTCGGAAAACATCCTGATGATTACGGTATTCAATTGTTTGCAGATTCGAATCAGGATTTTATGGAAGCTGCCGAAAGTGAGGGCAATGGATGCGAGTAGACGCTGATAAGATCAATTACTCATTTGTCAGCCTCATAGAAGAACCTAATCAGACAGTATTCCTGGATGCAAACTTCTTTATCCCGCCGGACAGAAGCTGTTTGACAAGCAACAAGATTATTAAACCATACGAATTCTCATACTATAAGGAGAACTGGCTGGAGCCTCTCTGGGCAGAGTTCTCAGGCATATCTATTCACGAATCGGTATACGATGAACTTGTTGACGCACATGTCAAAGCCTTTGCAGACAGCAAAGCCAAAGCCAATCCTCCTGAACTTAAAATTTATTATGATTCAAGCCTGACAGAAATCGAAAAAAACGTGATGCGTGCAAAAGTTGACGTGCTTGCGACACACTCTCAATACGATCCTGACATGGACAATTCAAAAGACAGGGGTGAAATACTGTCGCTTTCATATATGTCTGTAAAAGGATTTCTGTATTTTGCGGCTAAAGATGAACTGCCGATCCGTTTGATAACGCATGCGGACAAACTCGGCACCGGTCTGGATGAAATGGGGATTATTCAGATGTTTGAGCTTCTGTACTACCTTCGCAAAACCCAAAAGTACGATGACAAAGCACTCCGAAACCTCTACAAATATAACTACTGTCTGACGTCACGTGAAAAGCAAAACAACCCCGACTGGGAAACTCTGATATCCAAGATGGACAATCTGTATTTGCCTATAATATCAAAAATAATAACCGGTAATTAAGACCGCCAATGCAAAAGAACCGGCGCCCGCAGGAACAAAACTGAAGTTCCTGCGGGCGCCTGCTTTTTTATAAGACGTTGGCGGTGTCACCCGTTTATGCAGAAGTGGATGAACCGCAGCACGTCAAGGTAGTTTGTCGATTTAAACCTTATCTTCTTGGGCGCGACCTGGATGACGCCGGGGTAGAAGCTGTTGCGGTATGCCTCGACCCTGCTCTCGTAGCTGACGCCAATCTCAAACGACTCAGGCATCTTCACGTTGCACTTTTTGTAGTAGCCGTCCTTGACGGATTTCTCGCTGCTCTCGAGGATGAGGCTGACCGCCTCGGAGGGGCTGATTGAGACGGTGGCACCGCCAAAACCTTCCTGGACCGGCACGGTGATGATTCCGGGGATGAGTTCTGAAGCCATGTCGCAGATGCCCTTGTCGCCGCTTATGAAGCTTATCGGAATGTCGAAGTAGCCTGCCGTGTAGGCGTTGAGGGCAAACTCGCCTGCGATTTCGCCGTTGATCTTGAGAGTCTCGATGTGGCGGACCGCGTTGTGGGCAAGGGGATTGGCGTCGTCCTTGGCGGGTGAATGGTAGCCGGTCATCATGACTGCGTCGAACCTGCGGACGTTGATGCCGGACATCATGGCGTAGATGTCATTGGCGTTGCCGCGCATGAGGCTGATCTTGGGCGGGAGCATGTCGGGGATGAGCCCGCGGCCTGTGTAGTTGGTGTCCTTGACGAAAATGTCGTCGGCGCCGCCCTTCTGAGCTCCGGACACCGCTGCCGCGACCTCTCTTGTCATCTGTTCTCTGAAGTACCTGCTGCACGGATTGTCGGGATCAGTCTCGGCAAAACCGCAAAGGCCGCACGTACCTTCTATGTCACTGCTAATGTAAACTCTCATGTTTTACCTCCGTCTTGCCTGCCGCCCGCCGCCTCCGCGGTACCCGAATACAGGTGTGTCATTGTATATGTCAGTCTGTCGCATCGGCGAACAGTCTCTTGGTTTTCAGCGAATTTTTAGGCACAATCAGCTTCAGCTTCCTGTCTGACACGGTAATGTCGAGGGGCATGTTGCCGGCATACTCGCCGTCGTAATCGAGCATGAAGCCGGTGTCCGTGTCGATGAGCTCCGCGTGGATCGCGTCGGTCTGCACGTAGCGGACGTACCTGCTGTCAATGTGCTTGCCGGACTGCAGCAGGCTGTAAAGAGGGAGCACGTCGTTCTTTTTGATGTCCTTGAAGATTACGACCTCGAGCAGTCCGTCGTCGAGCTTTGCCCCGGGAGCGACCTTGCCGAAACCGCCTGTCTGGCAGCTGTTGGCGACAATCATGATGAAAACGCCCTCTTCAAAAGTCTCCCCGTTGATTGTAAACCGAATCCGCGTGTTCCGGTAATTTTTGTCATCGCCAAGCTCTTTCAGCCCCGTAAAATAGTACGCGAGGATTCCGAAGCGCGCCTTTTGGCTGGCGGGAATGGTATGGGCGATGTTTGAAATCACGCCTCCCGCCGCAACATTCAGGAAAGGATGCCCGTTGAGCACGCCGACGTCAACGTCCCTCACGCAGAAATCCTTCACAAGCCTCTCGAGCGTCATGGGGTCCTTGCCGATGCCGACAGCCGTCGCAAAGTCATTGGTGGTACCCGCGCCGAGAATCAGAAGCGGTATTTTGCAGTCAGAGGTTACAAGGCCGCTCACGACCTCGTTGATGGTGCCGTCGCCGCCTGCCGCAAGCAGAAAATCATACTCGCCGGGCTTCAGCTTCGAAGTGACCTCAAATGCGTCGCCGCCCTTCTGCGTGTAAATGATGTTGCAGCTGAAAAGAAGGTGCTTCTGAAGCAGCCTCTTGGCAAGATTCAGCGCGTTCGCCTGAAAAGTCCTTTGTCCCGCGTTCGGGTTTATCAAAAATAGCGCTCTTTTCAAAGGTTTATACCTCCGATGGATTCAGAAAGAGTATACTACATTGTTAACCTGTTTAAAATAACCAATATTCTCAACCGGCAGCTTTTGAGCTCACTTTGAAGACCGTCTCAGCCGTTCCGTCCTCCTTCACGATCACCAGCTCGTTGTAGGCGTTCGTTTTCTCGCCCGTCGAGTAGTAAAGAAGGATCTTCCCGTCCGAAACGTAAATGTCCGAAAGCGTCGGCGGGAACACGTCAAAAGGAACGACAACGGTCGGCAGCTTCTCGCTCTCAAGATCCGCCAATGTGATCTTAAAAATGCCGTGAGAACCGTCATTTCCGACCCCGTAGAAGTAAATCGCGTCGCCGTCAACGCAAAACGCGCCCGAAAGAAGCACCGCCTTCAGCATCGGCAGCAGCTTTCCGCTTTCAAGGTCGATCACGTAAAGCGAGCCCTTCCCGTCGTCAAAAGCAATCTTCTTCCCGGCAACGCCGAAGTCATATATCACCGTACCGCCAAGGGTATCCTCTTTATAGTAATCGCCAAGGTCGTTCGGCGTCAGGCTGTGGAAGCCGTCCGATGGGCCCGACGAGAAGTACACGGTACCGCCAATGACAGTCAGGCAGCAGCGCAGGCACGAACCTGTGTTGTCGACAAAAATGTCTGTGACCTTGCCGTCAGAAAGCTTTGAAACGCCCGTCTTTGACGAGTAGAAAAGCTCGCCGTTGTAGATGAAGGGCAGCGCGCCGTAGACATTGGCGGTGTAGGTTGAAGGCTCGCCCTCCTCGGCGGAGTCGTAGGCGTATTCGCCCTGAATCGCCTTGGCTTCAAAAGTTTCGGCGTTCAGCGACCAGATTTCGCCTGCGGAAGAGTTCCTGAAGTAGCAGGTATTGC
The DNA here is from genome assembly GCA_002308595.1 of Mageeibacillus sp. UBA1243. Lineage (GTDB taxonomy): Bacteria > Bacillota > Clostridia > UBA1212 > UBA1212 > UBA1212. The sequence continues at coordinate 40,342 of DBWH01000059.1, forward strand.
CGTCAAAATTCGAAAAATCCTTCGGAACCGCATCCGAAAGCTTCCTTGAGGAGCTCGTTGACATCGAATAGACGTAAAGGGCACCTTTGTCGGCATAATTCGAGTAGAAAATACTGTCGCCGTAGATGACGCACTCGACCTGAGTTCTGTATTGAGGCTCTTTGACCTCTGCGGGGTCATCGCCCTTATTTCCGACCGATTTTTCGAGGAAAACAACCAGAAGCGTCACTGCAAGAGCAACCGCAAGCACACCGATAACAGTCGCCGCGATGATAACCTTGCGCCTCTTTGTTTTGACGGTCTTTTCCGCCATGCGTTTCTGGCGCTCCTCCTGTGACTCGCCCGGCAGCGCCTTTTCGCTCTCACCGGCAAGCAGCATCGTGCAGTTTATGTTCGAAAAAGCAGTGTTCCTGCCGCCCTTGGCGAGTTCGAGAAAGTCAGGCACGCACTCATTGAAGTCGTGCTCGATCATATCCTCAATCTCGCGGAAAGACTTTTTGTCCTCGCCCTTGTCAAAGCCGCAGATTGCCGCAGCCTCCCTGATGCCGCGCGTGTACTCGCCCGAGCATGAAACAGGGTTGTACCAAAGAAGCCTCGCGGTCTCGGATTTGGTGAGCCCGGCGCATTTTCTGACGCCAATGATAGTCCCGCGGTCCTCCGAAGTCTCAAAAAGCGCCGCGGTAAGAATCCTCGAAAGGTTCTCGCGCCTCTTCGCCTCAGCCTGCCTGGAAATCTCGCCGTCGGCCATGCCGTTTAAGCAAAGGTTCCTCAGCATCTCAAGGTGCCACATCCTCGCGGACATAGTCGTGTCAAAGTGCTTGGCCTCCGATACGACACGCCTGTAGCTTTCCGCCGCAGCTTCGCGCGCAAGTATCCTGTCGCCTGTCAGCACAAGCGCATAGGCAAAGGCGCTGCGGCGCGTCTCATTGTAAAAAATATCAAAATCTTCTTTGTTTCCGCGTGCTATGCCGACGACAAGAAATTCAAGATTCATAGTTAATCCTCAAGTTTTAAAAGTATTTCAGAGCTCGCAGATGAATGCAGGCTCCATTCTCAGAAAATCAGCCGCCGTCAGGTAGTACGAGACCCCGTTCAGGCGGAAGACAGGCAAAAGACCGTCCTCCGGACTCCCCTTCGGCGATACGCCGTGCACGTGTCCGAAGTAGCAGTTTGTAATGCCGTTTTTCTCGATAATATCCGTAAAATCCGTACTGTCGCGCTTGGTGAAGACAAACGGCGGATAGTGCATGAAAGCAAGAGTCGTATAGTCCCTTGCGGAGTCATCCGCCAAGGGTTCCTCATCGCCGCCTAATTTTATCATTTCGTGCGGGTCAAAGTACACTCTTAAGCCTTCTTTAAGGTCAAAATACCTGCCGGCAAGTTCGCGCCCGTGCTTCAGCGACATCTCAAAGCGCATGAGCTCGCGGCGGAGCACCTTGGCGTCACTGTCGCCGAAGTCATCGTCCCCCGGAAGCAGCCAGCCGCGCGTTCCGCAGACCATGATTCTTTTGTCGGCAAAAAAGTATGCGTTGTTGTAAAGGGGCAGAATCGTCTTGAGATTGTTCTCCTTGAGAACGCCCTGCAGCTTTGCGAGCGAAGTCCACCAGAGCTCGTGGTTGCCCTTCATTATGAGTTTTGTGCCCGGAAGCGAGTCAAGCAGCACAAGGTCCGGAGCCGCCTCGTCAAGACCGAGTCCCCACGAAATGTCGCCGTTCACGACAACGTAGTCTTCGTCCGAAACGACTCTCCTCCAGTTGGCGCAGAGCCGCTCGGTGTGGTTCTCCCACGCCTTGCCGAATATGTCCATCGGCTTGTCGACGCCCTGCGAAAAGTGAAGGTCGCCTATAACGAACAGCTTAGCCATTGGCGTCACCTCCTCCGGGCTTCTTTTTTGCGGCATCGGCAAGATAATTCTTAATCTCAGCGGCAAGCTTCAGTGAAATGCCTGACGTTCCCGCAATCTCCTCAGGGGTTGCCTCGCGGATACCCTTCACGGAGCCGAATTTACGCAAAAGTGCGACTTTTCTCTTATCGCCAATGCCTTTGATCCCGTCGAGCGGCGACTTTTTGTACCGCTTCTCGGTGAGCTTTCTGTTGTACTCAATCGCGAACCTGTGCGTCTCGTTCTGAACGTCGGTCACAAAGCGCCAGATATCGGGGTCGTCCTCAAGCCTGAACTCATCCCCGCGCGGCGACATGAGACCGCGGCTTCTGTGTTTGTCATCCTTGACCATTCCGAAGACCGGTATCGAAAGCCCCAGCTCGGAAAGTACGCGTATAGCCTCGTTGATCTGAGTGATTCCGCCGTCCATGAGTATCAGGTCGGGCGCCGCGCCGAAACCCGTCTCGCCCTCCGCAATCTTTCTGTAGCGCCGTAAGAGCATCTCATTCATCGCCCCGACGTCGCTTCTCTTCTCAAGAGTTTTGATTTTAAACCGTCTGTAGTCGCTCTTTTTGGGCCTCCCGCCCTCGAAAACGACCATGCTGCCGTCAATTTCGGAATCGCCAAGGTTCGAAATATCGAACGACTCTATCCTGAAAGGCAGGCTTTCCGTGCCGCAAATCCGCCTCAGCTTTTCGAGCACGCCAATGTTTCCCGCGCGCTCAGCCCTCTTGGTCGTCTCGTAATTGCCAAGCGTTATGCGCGCGTTCTTCACAGCCATGTCGCAAATCTCGCGCTTTTTGCCCTTCTTGGGCACATTCACGACGACCTTTCTCCCCGCGCGCTCCGAAAACATGCCCGCGAGCAGTTCAAGCTGGTCGTCCGGGAGGCTCTCCGCCACAAGTATATTCCCCGGGAACGCAATCGAGTCGTAGTAGTACTGCGTCACAAAGCTCATGTAAAGCTCCTGCGGCTCCGAGCCTCCGACCGCTTCCAGCACGAAGGAGTCGCGCCCCGCCACCTTGCCGCCGGCAACGTGAAAAACCTGGGCGACGGCGTCGGTCTCATTGGCGGCAATCGCAACCGCATCCATCGTATCGTTGCCCGTAAGCATTATATTCTGCTTCTCGCTTACCGTTTCAAGCCCTTTTATCCTGTCGCGGAGCTCCGCGGCCCTCTCAAAGTCAAGCGCGTCGCTCGCTTCCTTCATCTCGCCCTGCAGCCTCCTGATGATGTCGGCGTTGCGGCCTGAGAGGAAGTCGCAGACGGCCTCGATGTTCTTGGCGTATTCGGCTTCGGTGACATAACCTGCGCAGCAGCCGGGGCAGAGGCCGATGTGATAGTTGAGGCAGACCCTTGACGGCTTTCCCGGAACGATCTTTTTGGTGCAGCGCCTTGTCGGGAAGACCCTTGAGAGCGTGTCGAGCGTCGATTTTACGGTGTAGCTCAAATAATAAGGACCGAAATACCTGGCGCCGTCATTTTGCTTCTTGTGGGCAAAAAGGACCCGCGGGAAGGTCTCGTTAAGAGTCACCTTGACGTACGGGTAGTTGCGGTCGTCCTTCAGCAGGACGTTGTATTTCGGTCTGTGTTTCTTTATTAAATTGCATTCAAGCAGCAGCGCCTCGTACTCCGAGCCTGTCACTATGAATTCAAATCGGTTTATGCGGGCGATCATCTGGGTGATGCGCTCGTTGTGCGGGGTGCTGTTGAAGTAGGAGCGGAGCCTGTTTCTCAGAATGACAGCTTTTCCGACGTAGATGATTCTGTCATCTGCGTCGTGCATCAGGTATACACCCGGAAGCTCGGGCACCTTTTTCAGCTCTTCCTTAAAATCTGTCATCAACCGCAACCCGATAATATCTTTAAAATTTTACGGCGGCCCGCCTTGTTTTACGGCTTATTTCTTCTTGAAAAGATTCCCGAAAAATGAAGGCCTCGAGCCTGAGTTCTTTGTCAAATCAGCGCATTTTACCGCGAATTCGTTCTTTGGCGGTTTCAGCTCGTCAATCGCTGCCGAAAGCTTTTTCTTCTCCTGGTTTTTACCCACGCCAATGTAACTGTTGAACGATCCCAGAAGGTACGAACTGTCCGCGTAGAGCGCCTGCTTCATGTCGTCGCCGCACATGCTGTTTACGAGGTTTCCGAAGTGAAGCACCATCTTAATCGCCTCAAGCGCGTAGTCCTGAGCAGGTTCCTTCTTCTTGCCCTTAACAGGCTGAGCGGTCTCCGGCTCATCGCCCTCGAGACACTCCCTTGCCTTGTCGTAGAGCGCCGCAAAGTCGTAGCTTCCGGTCCTCAGGTAATTGATAACTGCGACCATGCTCGCGGAAATGAGAGGTGCCGCGAAGTTCAGCTTTTCATTGAGATTCTTCTTCATGAACTCGCCAACCTGCTTGCGCCTGATCATATCCTTCGGCATGAGGTTTACGCTGTTCAGAATCTTCTCGAGGCTGTTATTGGCGATACCGAGCTCAACGTTCTTGTAGCAGAGCATGAGTTTGTAGGCGTCGGTTGCCTTGACGGTGTCGTACTTCTCGGTGATGATGAAGGTCTCGTCAAGAATCTGCGGCTGCGTCTGGTACCTGAAAACGTCCGGAATCGCGTCCTTGAGTGCCGGCGCGATGATCTGCTCTGAAAAGTCCTGCCAGAACATGACCGCGAAAGGCTCTTCCTCCTCCTCGTAGCACTCGGCAATGATCTTGTCGGCAGCCAGGACGGAAGGCAGGTCGAACTTCTTCTGCTCGCTCTCGAGGTATGTTTCAATGGACGTGAACAGCCTCTCGTTTGACTCCTCGTCAATGTCCGGGAGCAGAGGCATCGCCTGCTTCAGCGAAAGGGCAAGGTTTTTGAGGCCGCCCGCGCAGAAGCTCGAGAGCACGTCGTTGTAGGCTTTTTTGCCAAGTTCTTCGGTAAAAACTCTGGTGAGTACAAGCTCCGAGCAGAAGCCCTGTTTGGCTGCGAGGAGCTTTATCATCGGATGGTTGCGCTTGCGCTGTTCGGCCTTGGCGGCAGAGATGAGCTTCAGCTCAAACCAGGTTCTCTCCTCTTCAGGCTCGCCCGGCATGTTCGCGTCGATGAGGTCGACAAGCCTTGACGCCAATGCATCGCCCTCCTGAATGTGCTCGACAGCGGCAATATAAACGTTGTGCCTGATTTCGGGCGTGAACCCTCTCATGTGGCTCTCGAGGAAGCTCAGGATCTGGTCCTTGACGTCGTTGTTGCGGATCGAGAGCAGGAGCTTGTCCATGATCTCAAGCTGCGACTCAGGTGACTCGTCGAGGAATATCTGCTCGAAAAACGCCAATATCTGGTTCTGCAGGAATCCGCCGTAAAACACGCGGCTGATATTCTTGATGATCTCGTCCTTTTCCTCGCGCGACTGAGACGCGTAGTTTGCTTTGACGAACTGGAAAAGCTTGTCTCGCATGATGTCCATGTGGATGAGTTCGAGCACAACCTGCATGATTATGAACTTCACGGCGGGCATGTCCGTCGGATAGATTTTGGCTATTTTTGCGAAAAGTTTAGGCGGTATAACGCGGTGGTTTTCGGGGTAGCGGCGGAGGCTCTTGGCGGCAGTCGTACGGAAGTCGTTGCTGAGGGCCGCTCTGTACTTTTCGTAAATCGTGAAGTACTCGATGAGCCTGTCGTCGGTTGAAAGAACAGCCTTCTCATCGAAGAAGCCGCTGCAGCACCTGAATATGAACACCAGGTTGTTGAGCATCTTGATTGAGGGCTGCGCAAGTGCCGGAACCTCTTTCACGGCCTGTGCCGCGAACAGCAGGAACTCGTCCCTTATAGTCTCGTTTTCGAGCATCGCGTAGAAGAACTCGACAACCTGGCTGACCGCCTTGACGTCGTCGTCCTTCATGCCCGTGTACTGATTTGTTTTGAAGTTGAGCATCGCGCCCTTCGAAGGCAGCACGTTGAAAAGGTCTGCCATCACTTTGACCTTGAAATTGGCGTATCTGGCGGTGTCAAACACCCTCGATGCGAACGAAAGCTGCGGTCTTAAGTGGTAGGGAATGATGCTGTAGAGCGTGTTGTAGAACTTGAGTGTGTATTCGTTATCCTTGCTCGGGAGAAGAATGTAGAGGCCTTTCAGGCTGCCGCAGACGGCCGAGACGAGGCAGTAGAGCAGTCTCTGGACCATCGCATTGTCAAGTTCCTGTGTGAGCCACTTGGGATCGTCCGAGCTGACGTACTTGTATTCAAGCTCCGGATATTTGTTCTGAGGTTTGGCGGTTAAAGCAGTGATGTCAAAGTGGCCGATGTCGTGGTCGAACATCTCCTCGTTGAAGAGCGCCCTTGTCGGCGAGTAGAACACCGAAGCGGTCTCCATGGGGTCGAAAAGAATGTTGTGGACCATGTACGTGCTTCTCTCGCCCGTGTAGTCGAGAGGCATGAACGTTGTGCAGCTCTGAACCAGTGTGCCGTCCTTGGCGGTGTATGAGCAGTAAACAGGAGAAAGCTCGCCCTTTCTGATGAGCACGGACTCTTCCGCGGTAGGTTTGTTGTCACAAACCACGCCAAGCTCCTTGTCTATAAACTCTCTTTCCACACCTTCCGAACACGCGAATGTATCATAGCCGTCGGCCCTGTTGAACATACTTGCCCTGAATGGGACGCGAGAGTAAAAATGCTGTTTAGCCATATTTCCTCCGGGTTAAGGGTAGTGGCGCCAATCCTGAACGCCCTGTTTTTTAGTCTGTTTTTCAAGCACTTACCGGAGCATAAAGCCCCGGCAGCAAAGTAAAATTTGTGTAAAAATAGGGTAATCTAACCCGCCAATGGATCATTCTGAGTTCAGGTACATAAGCTCCTGTGTGCTCGTGACCCCCGCAAGAACGAATTCCCGGCAGGAATCCCACAGCGAGACCATGCCGTTCTGAATGGCCATCGCCTTCAGCGCTTCAAGGCTCTTGCTCCTCGTAACCTCGTTCTTCATGTGCTCGTTCATGAGCATAACCTCGTGGATGCCGACACGTCCTTTGTAGCCTGTGTTGTTGCAGAACTGGCAGCCCTGAGGTCTGAAAATGCTGACGGGTTCGTCAAGTCCCAGAATCTCCATTTCCTTGGCGTTAGTCTTACCGCGCTTCTTGCATGCGGGGCAAAGCCTCTTTACAAGACGCTGTGCAATAACACCCGCCAATGCGTCAGCGATTAGATAGTCCGGAACTCCCATGTCTTCAAGACGCGTAATCGCGCCCGGTGCGTCGTTGGTGTGCAGCGTGCTGAAAACCAAGTGGCCCGTGATAGCGGCTCTTACTGCGATTTCAGCGGTCTCCTCGTCACGGATCTCACCGATCATGATTATATCAGGGTCCTGACGGAGGATGGAACGCAACGCCGCGGCGAACGTCATGTTTGCCTTGGTGTTAACCTGCGTCTGGTTGATACCTACCATCGTGTACTCGACAGGGTCCTCAACCGTGATGATGTTAACCGTCGGGTTGTTAACCTCTTTAAGGAACGCATAAAGCGTCGTGGACTTACCGGAACCCGTAGGTCCTGTAAGAAGAATGATTCCGTGAGGCCTCATGAGCATCTTGTCGATGTAGGAGTTCTCGCGGTCCGTGAAGCCAAGGTCAAACCTCGTGAAGTGGAAGGACGTCTTGTCCAGGATACGGATAACGAACTTTTCGCCGTAGATTGTAGGGATTGCGGATACACGGAAGTCGTATTCTTTTCCGCCGACACGCATGTTGATACGGCCGTCCTGAGGGATTCTTCTCTCGGCGATGTTCATGCCCGAGAGAATCTTGATTCTCGCAGAAATAGCGGAATATGCTTCAATCGGGAAGTCCGCCCTCTCCTGCAGGTCGCCGTCGATACGGTAGCGCACCCTGACGCGTTTTTCGAAAGGCTCGATATGGATATCGGATGCCCTGTAAGGGATTGCCTCCTTGATAATGGAGTCAACCAGTCTTACGGCGGGGTTGTTGACAACGCCCGACTCGTCGCTCTTGAATACCGCATTGACTTCCTCGTCCCTGTCGGCGAAGAGCTCTTTGTCCTTCTCTGCGTTGAGGTCGCTGAGAGCCGTTGATGTCGTGATGACGGCCGCGATTGAGTCGACGTATCTGTCAATCTGCGTCGGCGATGTCAAGACGTAGTCGCACGGATTGTCAAAGCAGACCGATATTGCGGACATCGTCGCGGAGTCAAGAATCCTTCCGATTGCAACGAGGAGCACGCCGTTCTTGTCGATTGAGACCGGAACAACCTTGTTCTTTTTCATGAACTCGAACGAGAACTGATCAAAAAGCTCCTTGTCGATGTCGAGCATGTCGAGCTCCACGCACGGGATGTTGTAGTACTCCGAGAGCGCGTCAAGCTCGCCCGCCTCGGTGATGTACTCCTTCGTCAGCATGTACTCGCGGACAGGGATGTTAAGTCTCTGGCACTCCGTGAGTATCGTCTCGGACTCTTTTTTCTTGACGATCTTTTTGCTTACGTAATATTGAAGAATCTCAAAATCTATGTTCATTGTTTTACCCGTTTCGCCGCAAAAATCCGGAAATCCGGAGTCTTGGCGGCAGATACTTAAATTATGCGATGGTTGTCATGATGGAGATCATCGGCGAGTAAATCGCAATGAAGAGCGTTCCGACGATAAGACCCATCAGCATGAGCATTATAGGCTGGATTTTCGACGTTACCGATGTCAGCGTGGTCTCAACTCTGTCGTCGAAGAACGCGCATGACCTTGTGAGAACCTCGTCGAGCGAAGCTGTCTTCTCGCCAACGGCAACCATCTGAATCATCATGTCAGGGAACAGTTTGTATTTCTGGAGAGCTCCGGCAAGGCTCGCACCCTGCAGAACGTCGTCCGTGGCCTTTTTGAACCTTCTTGCAACGTCCCTGTTTCCGAGAACGACCTGGATGGACACCATCGCGTCCGAAATATCCATGCCGCTCGAGAGAAGCAAACTGAAACCTCTTGCGAATCTTGCGGTGATAAGGTCCGTCGTGACCTTGCCGATGAGGGGCGCCCTGATTTTGAACACGTCAAAGGCGTATTTGCCGCGCTTCGTCTTAAGGAACACGAACAGCAGGAACGCTGCACCGAGAATCACAAGGAGAATCGTCTGGTAGTTGTTGAGCACGAAGTCCGACAGGTCATAAACGATTTTTGTTATGCCTTCGGCCTTGATATCGAGTGACGCCAATGACTTTCTGAACGTCGGAACGATGAACGAGAGCATCGCCACAAGGATGCCCAGAGTCATCACGGCCAGCATCGTAGGATAAGCCATTGCGCTCTTTGTTTTCTTTTTAATCTTGGCGTCGGTCTCGTAGTAGTCCGCAAGAGCCGAGAACACCAGGTCCAGCTTTCCGCTGACCTCGCCAACGTATACCATGCTTCTGAAAAAGTCGGGGAAGGCCTTGTCGTGTTTGTTGAAGGCCTCGGACAGCATCATGCCGCCTTTCACGTCCTCGGCCACCACTTCCAGAATCGATTTCAGGAAAGCGTTGTACGGCTGGGTCTTCAGGATATCGAGAGCCGACATCAGGGACATACCGGAGTTGACCATGATGGCATACTGGCGGCAGAAGGTCGTGATATCCTGAGTCTTCAGCTTTCCGGTGCCGAGCGTGAAGAAGGACGACGGCGAACCGCCCTTGTAGATCTTAAACGAGATGAGGTACAGATTTTGCTTTGAGAGCTGCACCGCAAGATCGTGTTCGTCTTTGGCAATGAATATTCCGCTGAATTTTTCTTTGGCGAGATTCACTGCCGTGTACTTGTACTTTTGCATTTGTTGCTCCTTGAATTGCCGTATTTATGCGGCAAAATTAAGCTTTGCCGGGACTCACATCCAGCCGGTCATCAGGTTCATGTAACCGTCTATCAGGAACTTCCCGAAGAACATCATGATCACAATTCCGAGCACCATGAAAGGCACGAAAGGATATTGCGTATGTTTTTCACTCTTTTTGGTCTTGCGCACGATGAGAAGTACAACGCTTCCCACGACGGTGGCAATGAGCATCGCGCCGAGCATCCTCTCCCATCCGAGAAGCATGCCGGCAACCGTCGCAAGCTTAATGTCTCCGCCGCCCATCGACTCAACGCCCGCTTTTTTCTCGAAAATTACCGAGATAACGAGGAACGCAAAACCGAACACCGCGGCGCCTATTGCCCTTGAATACCAGGTCACGGTCGTGTCAACCTTCGTGGCTGAAAGAACCAGTGTCGCAATTGCGAGCACGCCAAGGGCTATCTGAAGCGAATCCGGCACCATCAGGTACTCAAAATCCGTGCAAGTCATCGTAAGAAGAATCGAAAGCGCGACCGCGTTGATGCAGGCCATCGGTATGCTCTGATTCCAGAACATTGCAACGCTCGCGACCCAGAGAAGCGCATTGCCGATCTCGACGATTGTGTACCTGATCGGTATCCTCGTACGGCAGTTCCTGCATTTTCCGCCTAAAATAAGGTAAGAAACGACAGGAATGTTGTCGTACCACTTGAGCGTATATTTGCATTTCGGGCAATGCGACCTCGGAAGCGCGATGTTTATACCGTTAGGCAGCCGATACACCAGCACGTTCAGAAAACTGCCGACGCAAAGGCCGAGGAGTGCCGCGAAAAAGTAAACTAGTCCAATCATCTCTAATCCGATCTCCGATTCAGAAGTTGTTAAGCGAGCCGAACTGGTCAGCGCAAAGTCCGCCGTAGAGCTCAAGGTGCTCTCTGATGACAGGCTTTTCTTTCTTGATGCCAAGGTCTTCAAACTTGATTTTGTTCTCTTCGGCCTCTTCATTGACCATAGGAAGAATGAATCCGAATTCCTCAGGCATATTTACGTAAACACTCGCAGGCTCTTTGATGGCCGTGAGCCTGTTGTTTGCGCGGATGAATTCAAGAACGTATTTCACGAAAATCCTGAAATTCTCGTACGAAACACCCTCCTGGCTGTCCGGAACGGGCCTCTGCATCCACTTGGGAAGTACCCTAGGCGTCTTTCTCGGCAACGTTTTAACAGGCTGCGCAATTGTCCTCTCGGGAACCGCCGGGCCTCCGTCGGTAAGAAGTCCGCCGTCGCTGTCGCTCGAAGAATCCTGGTTTTCGGCGTTTTCGCCGCCGCCCATCATTGTGAGCTGCTTTGCCTTGGCTTTTTCCTTGGCGTTAATGACGGCAAGCTCAGCCACGTCGTGCGAGAAAAGCATGTTCTCGGCAACCAATTTCGGCTGGTTCAGAATGCTCCAGCCAAAGGGAAGATCGAGCACGCCAAGGACAACGCCCTTCGAAAGGTACGTGATCGACGACTCCACCTCTTTGATATCAAGAAGAATGCACGTGTCGCCCGCAACTTTTGTATTGAGAGCCGCAGCGCCGCAACCGCACGCCGAACCTTCAAAAGTCAGTATTTTTGCGAACATATTGCAGCCTGAGCAGGACGCGTAAATCTTCTGGAGCAGCTGGTTTCTCACAAGCGAAACGCAGAAAGTCGCGTACTGCTTGTTCTGCTTCACAATCGTCTTGTTTACGCGCAGCTCCTTCAGGTTGAGATAGTTGCTCTCAAGCGCCACGTTGAAAAGGTCCATCGTATTCTTTCTGTTGATTCCGGGGATGTTAAAACTTGTGGTTGAAATCAACGAATTGGGCACAAGGACCGTAACGAAAGCCGATTTTCCGGCGTAAGACGGGTTTGAATTCGCATATTCCGACAGGCAGCGCATGAATTCCTGATAGAATTCCTCGTCAAAGTTCTTCGACTTATACGGCTTAACGTCGTACTTAATCGTGTTCTTGTCGTGTCCGACGCCGGAATAAAATGCGATCTGCCTGTCTCTCGGCTTTATCGCTATTACGGTTGAAAATCCGTTTCTTGCCATTGTTCTTTAAGCTCCTTAAAGGATTTTGGTTTCTTCTGTTACTTCAAATTGTTTTCCGGGCAGGCTGTTCTGCCCTGTTTTTACGCCAATGTCATCCGGCGTTCAGCGCCTCTTCACCGTAGAATTCTATGAGCTTGCCCGAAGTGTCGAACACAAGCTTCATCACGCGGTCACCTGATTCACTGTCAGAAACGGTATAGGTAATATTCTCCGCAAAAACATCCCTGTCAAAAGTGAACCGGCCATCATATTTAGTTTCAATCGCCGCGACGCGGTCATCAATGTGATCAATGGATTCAAGCCCTCTGAGTGCGAGGATCAGATCATCTGCGGCCTGCGAAAGTTCTGCCCGTTCGGAAGCCTTTGTCGCAATCCTCTTGTTGGTGTAGACGCTCAGTTCCGCGACTGTGAGAAGTATCGAGCAAAGCGCGAAGATAACGAGCAGCGTAACTATGGCAAGCTCTATCGCGACGCCTTTTTTATTAAGCTTTTTCTTAAGCTTATCTCTCATCACGTCCTGCCCTCCGTCACGGCGCTGCCGCTATAGTAATAGCCTTCTTGTACTCGTCGATTTCAAACACTTTTCGGTTTTTGGTGTCTCTCACGACAGCAGAAAAAGAAGCGGTCTGTTCCTCAGAATTATATTTAAGATCGATCTGCACCGTGCAGCCCGGAATCTCATAGTTCTCCACTACAAGAGACGGGTAGTCCTCGTAATCAGAAACCCCGCTCGGAGTGTATTTTATAAAGCACCCCCTGACATCCCTGTAACTTTTATACGTATCGGTGCCCTTGAACACCTCGAGCGCATTCTCGCAAAGGATGACCGCCTCGTTTTTACCGTTCATATTCGCGGATGTTTTCGAAAAAGCCTCTATGCACGCGATTGCGGCCGCACTTACAGCGATAATAACCGCCATTGCGACGACAGCCTCGGCAATCGTGACGCCTCTCTTATTCAGTTTAGCTTTCACATGCTTTTTCATACCGCCAATGCAATCAATCGCCCGAAAGCAAATCTCCGCCCTGTTCCGGGGCCTCGGCATGCGCGTCCGAAGACCTCAAAGACGCAACCATGTCGTATGACTTGTGCTGCTCCTGTACTTTCTTTCCGGGCGTAGCATAAGTGTAATCTACTGTCGCGCAGACCATATCAGGAGTCGGATTTCCGAACCTCACAGAGTCGATGGCATCAATCACGTACGTCACGAACTCATCGTCAACGCTGAAAGTCAGTTCTTTCGTTTCAATGCTGAAAACCATCAGGTTTACTGTCTCACTGTTCTTCTTCACAAGAAGCTCATTGGGATTCGCAGGATCGACGTAAAACACGGTGTCTGAGCTGTCATTGGCGGCAACAAAGTCGCGAAAAACCCTCGAAAGCGTTTCCGAATCCTGCACAGTCTGGTATCTTTTTGCCCCGATGGTAACCCAGCTGTTGCAAATGAGCGTAAAAGAAACAACCATTATGGACATTATCTCCACAACAGCCATAACGATTACGAGTTCTGTAAGAGTTGAGCCTCTTTTGCTACGCAACAGAAAAGTCCTCCCTAAATAGCCAATGTCCCGTTCGGGCACGCCTCTCCCGAGGGCATAAAGATACTTTTATATCTTACCACTTTTTTTGTCAACTCGCAACAGGTGTTATTTATCCGCTCATTTTAAATATAATTAAAAAATCTTTGAAAACGGGCGCAATTTCTTAAAAACTCTTAAGCATATTGTCGAAACACATTTGTTGTTATATACTGTGCGCTATCCCGCGCCGCGAGGCGCACAAGGGTCAGGGTGTAGTGAACAGGTTCTTTAGGCATTGGCGTGTCAGAGTCAAGGCATTTTGAAGTTAAGACAATAAAAAGACTTTTGACGCTTTTGACGTTGCCCGTAAGCGCCCTCTTCCGGCCCCAAAAAAAAATTGTTCATTTTTACTAAGGAGAAAAAGATATGAAGCTTATTGAATTTCTTGATGATTGGATCGAACATTTTCACAAAGTTCTTGTGAAACATCAGACTTATGTTCGCTACAAGAGCAACATCAACAACTATATCAGACCGAGCGCAATCGCGCGCATGGAGCTTGGCGATGTCACGCGTAAAGACGTCCAGGCATTCGTCAACAGCATGAAATCCATCACGAGCAAACGCACGGGCCGGCCCCTGTCCGCAGGCACCATCAACAACACCTACATCGTTCTCCAGTGCGCCTACAACCACGCCGAAGAGTACGAAATGATCACGCGCAACCCCTGCAAGAAGATCCGCCGCGTCCCCGTCCAGCAGACCGACACTGACGCCAAGTGCTTTACCATTGCCGAGCAGCGCCGCATCGAGCAGTACATCGAATCGACGGGCGACCTTGGGCTCTACTGCTACATTCTGGACCTGTACACCGGCCTTCGCATTGGCGAGCTCTGCGCTCTCCGCTGGGAGGACATCGATTTTGACGCCAAGACGCTCTACGTGAACAGCGCCTGCTACTCAAGTACCGACAGCACCGGCCACTGGGCTCTCATCACCGACACGCCGAAGAGCCGCACCTCGATCCGCGACATTCCCCTCCCCCAGCACATTGTTAAGATGCTCGTCAAACTCTGGCGCCGCTCAAAAAGCGAATACGTCTGCTCCAAAGCCGACGGCACCCGCATCACGCCCTGGACCTGCCGCAACACCTACGAGCGCATGCTCAAAACCCTCGGCATCCGCCACCTCAACTTCCACTGCCTGCGACACACATTCGCGACAAGGGCAATTGAAAACGGCATGGACTTCAAAACCCTGTCCGTCATCCTCGGCCACGCCTCCCCGGCCATCACCATGAACATCTACACGCACTCCACGCAGGAGCACAAACGGGGCATGATGAACCTGATGAAACGGGTTGGCTGACCGCATTTTTTCGGGCGTTTTCGGTGCTTTTCACCGGCCTGTTTTCGGCAGTTTTCCGCCCTTTTTTCCAACACGCCAATGCACCCCGCCGCCGGTCCCCCGGCGGTTTTTTCAGTCGTTTTACCGCTGTTTTTTGAATTTGTGTTTTCCCGTATTTTTAGGTATTTTTTGTTTTCATACAAAACCGTTTTTAAACAATTAAATCAAGCCTGTATATTCTCATCATTAAACAGCAAGTCCACATTTTTTGAAATGAGACAACGGGTTTCGTTGTGCCCCAAGGCAGCAATTGCCCCGCACCGCCAACAACATGTTGTGGAAGGCGGAATATTGCGTAAAAAAAGGCGATTTAATATTCTCCAACATCATTAAAAAATCGAATTTGAATGCCGACATGCAAGCGTGCCGTGAAATGAATATGGCACTGTCT
>DBWH01000008.1:0-4207 GCA_002308595.1 Mageeibacillus sp. UBA1243
ATCGTGATGCTGCTGATGCGGGGGGTGTAGTTCGGCTTGTCGGGTTCGAAGCAGCGGCTTTCGAGAGCATCCGAGAATGTCTTGCCCTCTTTGAGACCGTCGGCAATAGTGTCCGTCTGGTTTCCGTTTGTGACTATAAGAGCGTTGTTCTGCTCGCGAACGGCCGCGTAGATGATGAGGCTCGGGTCCTCGACCTTGGACTCGTCAAAAGGCTCCGTAAAAAGCACGTCGCCCTTCTTTGCGAATATCCTGTTTCTGCTGTTGGCGCTTCTGCCCATGATGAAGTAGGCGGAGACGGCGTATTTTCCGTCAGGAGTCATGCCTGTCACTATTCCTCTGCCGACGTAAGGGTTGCCGGCGATGGTATTGCCAATGGTTTTTGTCTCGTAAATGTTCATTTCTGCTCCTTTTCGATTATCTGTGCTGAAACTTTTTCCGCGGACATGGGCAATATGATCCACTCCGCATTGCGCATTACTCTCTCCTGAAGGACCTCGGGGGTGTCGCCCTCCTCAATCTCAACAGCTTTCTGCATTATTATCTCGCCGCCGTCCGGTATCTCGTTGACGAAATGTACCGTGGCACCGGTCACCTTGACCCCCTTCTTAAGAGCTGCCTCGTGGACTTTGAGCCCGTAGAAGCCCTCTCCGCAGAACGACGGGATCAGCGAGGGGTGAACGTTTATTATCCTGCGGTCAAACTTCTTTGTGAAAGACCCGCTCAGTATGCTCATGAATCCGGCAAGGATGATGAGGTCGATTCTGTTCTCCTCAAGAATCGATATCATCTTTTTCTCCGCGCCCTCGCGGCTGCCGCAATCCTTTTTGGTTACGACTTCGCTCTTGATGCCCGCCTTTTCGGCCCTCTTCAGCGCGTAAGCGTCGGGGTTGTTTGAAATCACGAGAACTATCTTACCGCTCTTCAGTACTCCCGACTTCTCTGCGTCGATCAGCGCCTGAAGGTTTGTGCCTCCGCCGGAGACGAGCACGGCAATGTTTGCAAGTCTTTTCATAACGGTCATTTCCTTTCGGACTTCATTTCCGGCTTCCGCTCAGCGGATGGTGATCTTATCTTTTGACTCGATTATTGAACCTATCACGTACGCATCCTCGCCGTTTGCCTTGAGGATTTCGAGCGCCTTTTCGGCCTCATCCTTCGGGACAACGATGCTCATGCCGACGCCCATATTGAACGTGTTGAACATGTCGCGCGTTGAGATATTGCCTGTTTTTGCGAGAAGATCGAATATCGGAAGAACTCTGACGGAGCTTCTTTCAATGAGCGCTCCGAGCCCGTCGGGAATGCTCCTCGGAATATTTTCGTAGAAGCCGCCGCCCGTGATGTGCGAGATACCCTTGATGTTGACCTCTTCCCTGAGCGCGAGCACAGGCTTCACGTAAATCTTTGTAGGTGCTAAGAGAACCTCGCCGAGGGATTTACCGCCAAGCTCTTTGACCGGCGCCTTGATGTCGATGTTTTCAACGTCGAAAACCTTTCTCACGAGCGAGAAACCGTTTGAGTGAACGCCGCTCGAAGGCAGCGCGATGATGACGTCGCCCGGAACCATCTTCTTATTGTCGATGATTTTCTCCTTGTCGACAACGCCAACAGCAAAGCCGGCAAGGTCATACTCGTCAACGGGATAGAACCCCGGCATCTCGGCAGTCTCGCCGCCGATGAGAGCCGCGCCCGACTGAACGCATCCCTCGCAGACGCCTTTTACGATATCGGCAATCTTCTCCGGGTAGTTCTTGCCGCATGCAATATAGTCAAGGAAGAAGAGCGGTTTTGCGCCGCAGCAGATAATGTCGTTGACGCACATTGCCACGCAGTCGATGCCCACCGTGTCGTGCCTGTCCATGAGAAAAGCTATCTTGAGCTTGGTTCCGACGCCGTCCGTTCCGCTGACGAGCACAGGCTTTTTCATGCCCTCTGTGTCCAGCTCGAAAAGGCCGCCGAAGCCGCCGACGTCAGACGCGACACCCGAAGTGATTGTCCTTGCGATGTGCTGCTTCATAAGCTCAACAGCTTTGTAACCCGCGGTGATGTCAACACCGGCCGCTGCGTAAATGTCAGATCTTGATTCAGAGTTCATGTTTATTCCTTCCCGTTCCAGCAGTATGTGCAAAGCTCGTCCTCGTCGATGCCAATCGCCTCGACAACGCCGCTCAGAGTCTGGAACTCAAGTGATTTAAAGTGAAGACTTTCGCAAATTGCCTCGCGCATTTTCTTGCCGCGTTCGGTTGAGCCGTCCGCGTACTCGTCAATATGATTGAGCCCCTCCTCACCTTCAAGAGCAACGATTGTGTTCCTGGTGATGAGCTCCATATCGCTTGTGGAGCGCGAGAAATTCAGAAATTTGCAGCCGAACATGATCGGAGGGCACGCGGAGCGCATGTGAACCTCATTGGCGCCGTTGCTGTAGAGGAAATCGACCGTCTCCTTAAGCTGCGTTCCCCTGACGATCGAGTCGTCCACAAAGAGAAGATTTTTGCCGTGGATCAGTTCCCTGACGGGGATCTGTTTCATCTTGGCGATAGTGTTTCTGTCGCCCTGGTCGGAAGGCATGAAGCTTCTGAGCCAGGTCTGTGTGTACTTGATGAAAGGTCTTGCAAAAGGCTTGCCGCTTCCGTTTGCGTAGCCGATTGCGTGGGGAGTTCCCGAATCCGGTACGCCGCTCACATAGTCAACGTTCTCGGGCAGTGTGCCGTTCTTCATGTCGTTCTCGGCCATGATCCTGCCGTTGATGTTGCGCATAACTTCGACGTTTTTGCCCTCGTAGCAGGACGTGGGGTAGCCGTAGTAGGACCAGAGGAAGGCGCAGATTCTTTTTTTCTTTTTGGCGGGTGAGAGGACCGTGACGCCGTCGACACCGATTCTGACGATTTCGCCGGGGCCGAGTTCCTTGTAATCGTCGTAGCCCAGCTTCAGGTACGCGAAGGACTCGAAGGAGACGCAATAGCCGTCATCCTTCTTGCCGACAAGAACCGGAATTCTTCCGTACTTGTCCCTCGCGGCGATGAGCTTTCCGTCTTCGGTGACGATCAGGATTGAGAGAGTGCCCTTGACCTCTTCCTGTGCGAAGCTGATGCCGTCAAGGAAATTGTCCCTCTGGTTGATGAGCGCGGCAACGAGCTCCGTGGAGTTGATTGCGCCGCCCGTCATTGCCCCGAGCTGCCCCTTGGTGTAGTTGAAATACTTGTTGATCAGCTCGTCCTTGTTGTTGATGATACCGATGATGCAGATCGCAAAGGTTCCGATTGAGGAGCGGAAAAGGAGCGGCTGCGGATCCGAGTCGCTAATGATGCCTATTGCGGCCTTGCCGGCCATCTCGTTGAAAACGTTTTCGAATTTTGTGCGGAAAGGCGTGTTTTTGATACTGTGAATGACACGCTGAAAGCCCAGCTCCGAATTGAGGGCAGCCATACCGCCTTGTTTGGTGCCAAGGTGAGAATGGTAATCAGTTCCGAAGAACACGTCGGATATCACGTCATTTTTACCGACTGCGCCGAAAAAACCACCCATGTTGTTGTACCTTTCTTAAAAGACTTTTTGATTGATTGCTGCAGGACCGTTCTTTGGCGGCCGCGGTTCATGCGAAGAAGAGTTTTGAAAGAGTCATCGGATCGATGTATTCGCCGTTTTTGTAGACGCGCATATTGCCGGAAGCGATCTCGTCAATGAGCATCACGTCGCCGTTCTTGTCGTAGCCGAACTCAAACTTGATGTCGTAGAGGTCAAGGCCCTTCTCTTTCATGTCATCGGAGACGATCTTGGTGATTTTCTTTGTCATCTCCTTGATGTCTTCGTACTGCTTCGAGTTCATGACGCCAAGGACTTCAAGGCCCTCTTTGGTGACCAGCGGGTCGCCCTTTGCATCGTTTTTGAACGTCATTTCAACGTAGGAAGGAAGGTCCGCGCCCTCTTCGATGTACTCGCCGTATCTGCGGTAGAAGCTTCCGACCGCCTTGTCGCGGCAGATGACTTCGAGGCCTTTTCCGAACACTTTTGCGGGAAGAACTTCCATTGTCGTATTGGCGAGGTCGGCGCTCACGTAGTGGGTCTTGATGCCGGCAGCATTGATTTTCTCGAAGAAATAGATGCTCATGCGAAGGTTTACGTCGCCGACGCCTTCAATCGTAAGACCGATGGAGTTCTCGCCCGGATCGAACACACCGTCTTTTCCGGTGCAGTCATCCTTGAACTT
>DBWH01000008.1:4213-4500 GCA_002308595.1 Mageeibacillus sp. UBA1243
TCGTAAACGTTCTTCGTTTTTCCTGTGTAGACGTGTTTCATTGAAAATTCCTCGTTTCTGTGTTTTTAGACCCTTCAGGGTTTGTTGAATCTCTCGCTGATTGCTCTGTCCTTTTCGAGCACCTTTTCCGCGTCGGCCTGCCTCTTTTTGACAAGTTTTTCCGCGATTCCGGCGTCCGAAAGTGCCAGAATTTCAAGAGAAAGGAGCGCAGCATTTGCGCTCCCATTTATAGCTACAGTAGCAACCGGTATTCCGCTCGGCATCATCACAGTTGAGAGAAGTGCATC
>DBWH01000008.1:4511-4857 GCA_002308595.1 Mageeibacillus sp. UBA1243
ATCCCGTCGAGTGCCCCCGATTTACAGGGAATTCCGATGACGGGGAGGATCGTATTGGCGGCAATCGCGCCGGCAAGGTGTGCGGCCATGCCTGCAGCTGCAATTATCACCCCGAAACCGTTTTCAGAAGCGTTCATTGCGAATGCTTTTGCNNGCCGAAAAAACGTGCACTTCGTACGGTGCTCCGAACTCGTCAAGTACGGCTGTCGCTTTTTCAATCACCGGAAGGTCGCTGTCGCTTCCGATAACAATGCCAATCTTTTTCATATTAAGTCCTTTCCGCAAAAATATAGGGCAGTACCCCCGATGTTTTTAATCGGTCAGGTCTGCCCAGACGGTCGACATT
>DBWH01000008.1:4872-7430 GCA_002308595.1 Mageeibacillus sp. UBA1243
TGTAAATCCTTGCTTCCATGTGGTTAACTCCACCTTTCCGTCAGTCACAAGGGTATCCTCACCTCTGTATTTTACCAAAACGCCGGTTTGCTGTCAACGAACGAATGCGCCTTTCGGGCTCTTTTTCAACTCTTTTTCAACTTGCTTTCAGCATACCGCGCATCCGCCGCTCTTCCTCCGTTTTTTCGCCGCTCTTCCACCGTTCATTCTCCGCTCATTCGCCCTCCGCGGATTCTCCCGGACGTACCCGCCGGCCCGTTTTTTTGCGCCTCCTTATGTGTTTGACACAATATCCCGCGGGTGGTAAAATCCTAAAAAAATAAAGGACGGGGCGTTTACGTGAGTGCTGTGAAACGTGATTGGGAAAGGCTTGCCGGAAAGCAGAAAGAAATAGTCGCAAACGGTTTTTCGTCAGGCAATGCGCTCATCTGCGGCGGCCCGGAAGGCATATTCTTTGAAAACTACGAAGGCACAAAGAGCGCAGATTCCGGCGACCCCGTGGCGAAAGACACCGTCTTCCACCTTTATTCGATGACAAAGATTGTTACCGTCGTCTCAGCGCTTCAGCTTTACGAAAAAGGACTCCTTGACCTTGACGCACCTGTTTACAGATACATTCCCGGGTTCAAAAACCTTCTCGTGTGCGAAAACGCCAAGGTCCGCCCTGCCGGGTGCGACGTGACCGTGCGCATGCTTTTTTCCATGACCTCGGGGCTTTCGTATTTTCTTGCGGATGAGAGCGGCGAGGCGGAGAAGCTTGCCGGCAGGTGGCGGAGTGACCTGAAAAACGGCCGCAGCTGGAGCACCTTAAAATTTGCAAACGAACTCGCCAATGTGCCCCTCTCCTTCGAGCCGGGCACCAAATACCTCTACGGGCTTTCGCACGACGTGCTCGGCGCGATCATAGAGGTTATATCGGGCGAGACGCTTGACGTGTATTTTGAGAGGCACGTTACGGCGCCGCTCGGGATGAAGGACACGTGCTTTTATCAGAAGCTGCCCGAGCGGCTTAAACCCCGCCTCGCGGCAAACACGGCTTTTATAAACGGCAGGTACAAAAACATACCGCTTCCGCCGCGGCCCGTGCCCATCCCGCTTTTTGAGGGCACGAATGACCCGGGTGTCTTTTCCGGAGGCTCGGGGCTTGTCGGCACGGCAAGGGATTACGCGTTTTTCCTCGCAGAGATGCTTAAACCCGAAAAGGGTATCATAAAGCCTGAGACGCTTTCCATGATGGCGTCGCCGCAGCTTGGCGAGGCACAGAGGGCCTGCTACAACAACCCCTGCGGCGACCCTTCCATTTCAGGGCCGGAGCACACTTTTGCCCTTGGCGTCAGGGTTCAGGACAGGGAGGCGGAGACGGGTTCGGTCGGCGAATGGGGCTGGTCGGGCGCGCTCGGGACGTGGTTCTTCGTTTCGCCGAAGGACGGTATTTATTTTGTTTACATGCACCAGCACTCGCCGGCAATGCACGACGCGTTTATTGCGGGGCTGAGGAGTGAGTTTTACGATATTTTGCGTAAAGGAAGGTAAAAAATGATTGAGAGAATAAAGACGGAGCCTGCAAGGATAGGCCTTTTCGGGGTCGGACACGCGGTTTACTGGGGCCAGTTCGAGGGGCTCAGGGAGAAGCTTCTTTCCTACCACGAGGATCTGAAGAAGATCATTGGCGGTTTCGGTGTTGAGATTTTCGACTACGGGATGGTCGATTCAAACAAGAGAGCTTTTGAGGTGTCGCGCGAGGCGAAGCGGGACGGAGTTGACGTCATTTTCTGCAACATGCTGACTTATGCCACCTCCTCCGTGTTTGCGCCGGTGATTGCCGAGGCTGACGCGCCCGTGGTTCTGATCGCTCTGCAGCCGAAGACCAGGCTTGACTACAGCAGGGCCAACACGAGGGAACAGCTTGAGAATGACTGCATTTGCTCAGTACCCGAGTTTACGGGCGTTGCCGTCAGGATGGGTAAAAAGATATCGGATGTGGTCATAGGACGCCTGTACGGCGATTCTGAGGCTCAGGAGGCCATTCGTGAGTGGTGCGACATCGCCAATGTGCTCCACGGCCTCCGCGGTGCCCGCTTCGGCCTCATGGGACACGTCCTTGAATCAATGTACGACATGCACGCAGACCCCACCGCCGTCGCAGCGACTTTCGGCGTCCACGTGCCCCTTCTTGAGATTGACGACGTTGCCGACGTTCACGCAACCGTAACCGATGAAGAGACATCTGAGATGGAGCGGAAGATATTGGCGATTTTCGACACGCCCGACCCCGTCTCCGACCCGCTCACCGAGAAGCTCACCGAAAAGGATCTCAAAAAAGCCGCCAAAACCGCGGTCGCGCTTGAGAAATTCGTTGCGAAATACGACCTTTCGGGCCTCGCGTATTACTATAACGGCCTTGACGGTTCGCCCCAGAGGGACCTTGTCAGCTCGTTCATCGCGGGAAATTCGATGCTTAACGCCAAGGGTATTCCGATGTGCGGCGAGTTTGACATCAAGACGCTCATTGCCATGTTCATCATGGACAGGCTCGGCATGGGCGGCAGCTTTGCGGA
>DBWH01000008.1:7528-20454 GCA_002308595.1 Mageeibacillus sp. UBA1243
AAGTTCCACGGCAAGCCCGGCTCAGGCGCCTCGGTCGAATTCAAGCTCAAGGAAGGCCCCATCACCATCCTCGGCATCACCCAGACAAGGACGGGCTTCAAGTTTGTTGTCGGCGAAGGCGAGTCAAAGCACGGTCCGATACCGCCGACGGGAAACACCAACACAAGAGGCTTCTTCCCGCCAAACACAAAGGATTTTGTGAAGCACTGGGTCATGGAAGGACCTACCCACCACTACGCGCTCGGCATCGGCCACAGGGCATCGACAATAAAAAAGATTGCGGACATACTCGGCATCGAGTGCGCGGTTGTGAAATAAGCCAAGGCATCATTTAAGTATTTTTTTAGTACAAAACCGGCCGGCAGTTTTCTGCCGGCCNNGCCTGCCGTCTAACGAGACTTGATTCATTATTCGATTACAGTTACCAGTAGTAACGAAGGTGCCAGTGTTATTTCAGATTCAGGCACGACTAATTCGGCGTTGACCTCTGTTACCAGCAATAACTCTCCCTTTGTGGACCAGGTTATAAACTTCTCACCTTCGGTATATGAGTATTTGTATTTGCTTCCGTATAAATCGTCAACTTTAATGGCGACAGAGTTTTCCACTTCTTTTTTGTCAAACTCAATAACCTTTTTGTCTTTAGACAATCCCAAATCCGCAATGTTGAACCCTACCACAGTTCCGTCATTTCCAACTGCAACTACTGCATAGTCCATAGTCGGCAAACCGCCTAAGTGTTTTACGTACTTAAATCTGTACCTGATGTAGCCTTCCGATTTTGTATCTTCGGAAACTGATACAACATAGTCTTCGACATTTGCATGCCTTGAAAAGAAGCCGTTTGCAATTTCTTGAGCTGCTTCAATTGTGATCGGTTCATAATTGTAGTCAGACATATCCAAGAAAACAAAACATTTGTTATACCCACACAGTTCATCCGTGCCGGTCTTAAAGCAAAAACGGTTTAGTTCTTCATCGTAGTATTCGTCGACATAGCTTGGTGAACAAATACCTTCGAACTGAGACTTCGAATATGACAGATCATATTCTCTTCCTTCATAGCAGATGTGTTTTGTCTCTGCAATTTTCTGATCAGCAGGCTTTTCCCAGAAAATCGCTCCGTTGCTGCCTGAACTGCCGGTTTCTGTGTCAATTGAATAACTGGTGTACCGTGATTCGGGCAGGACCTGAGTTTTATGTTCGTCCGGTTTTATATGTCACTTGCCGCAGGAAGCAGCAAGAACACAAATAACGAAAGTAAGCAATAAGCCTGATATTTTTTTCATTTTTAACATCCCTTTCTTTATCAATTTGCCTGTGCACATATTGTAAACGGAATCTTTTCGTTCTTGAAGTGTGCGATAGCGCTGAAAACATACATGGGTTGCGCAACCTGAATATCACCGAAGCTCTGTGAATAATAACAAATATCCACATCTTCAATTGTTATTCGGTCAGGTGCATCGTCTGTATCCAGCCCGTACATCACTGATATTTCGCCCTTTCTGATTGAGTTCAGGACCTGTCTTACACTTATGAGCTTTGCCGGTTCCGATTCTATGAAATCAGGCATATTATACATCATGTAAACGGCTTCTCCGTTGCCGTTAAACGTAACATAAGCACGGGGGTCTCCGTGCAATTCAACACCGTCCAGCATGAAATATACGGTAACAGTGTATCCGATTGTCTTTGTCTCGTTTTCTGCGGGATTGGTAACAGATGATTCGCCAACAGAGCATTCCTTAGAAAATGTTTTTTCCATCAACCCGTATTGTTTTAATACCTCTTTTATCAACTCAACACAGTCTGCCTCACTCACCTTGGTTTCAAAGTAAGTTTCTTTAATGCCGGTTGAATACGATATTTCCCCATCCGAATCTATTGACAGTATTCTTCTAACGTCTTCTGTTTCATCATGGTAGCATAACCTACTATCATCTCGCATAAAAATCTGCGATTCATCAAACCCGAATTTTTCAGCGATTTGTTCATAATTCTCCACCTTGGATGAAACATAAATAAACCACTTCTTATCCGACAGTTTTTTGTTCAGCACATTCGATTTACATTGTATTCTTATATCCGAAAGCGTCCAGCAAGGTCCCATAAGGTCGCCGAACATTATAGTGTACGGTGATTCGGATTTTTCGATCTTATCGCATGCCGCAGGAATAATGATTATTAAAACCACAAGCAATGCCGTCAATAACCTTTTTGTTTTCATAGTTCTTCTCCTTTGTATTTTCACCAATAACGTAATATTGGATTATTTGCGCAGAACGCATTTCTGACTTTTCCGAATACTCGCAAAAAACGTTCTTAACAAACTGATACCATTTCAAAGCGGATGATTATACAACCTCCTTTCATATAATACTACTTTCCGGGTGCAATGTCACGGTAAAAAATGTCATTTATTAAATCTCCGTCCGTTTTTGCAGGGCTGACAGGTCCTTTGCCTGCCGCCAATGCATTTCCTGCCCCTATTTCTGCAACTTACCTTCCGATTTCTACCACTTACCTCCGGGGAATTGACAAGCGCGCCGAAGTTCTTTACAATCAGTTTGCAGCCGGCAATGAGACATGCCGATTGAAGCTTTGAGAAAGGGATCTGAGTCACGGTGGAAGACACAACCGGAAAAGGGACAGCAAACAGAATAAAGATCGAAGTTGACCCCGAAGGGCCCGAGGAGGTCGTCATCCGCTGCAAAAAGCTCACCCCCGAAGTTCTCAGGCTTCAGGAACTGCTTGAGACAGGCACCGCGGAGCCGAACGTGAAAAAGCTTTCACTGGTTATCGGCGAAGAGGAGTACCTCGTGGACATCCGGAAAATACTGTTTTTCGAGAGCAGCGAGGGACGCGTTGCCGCCCACACCGACAAGCGCATCTACTACACGGACATGAAGCTCTACGAGCTCGAGAGCATCCTTCCGCACAACTTCATGCGCGTCTCAAAAATGTGCATTCTTAACCTCGAAGCGGTCTGCTTCATGAAGCGCGAACTCACCGGCCTCTGCCGCATCGGCTTCTCCACCTCACCCAAGCAGGTGTTCATCTCAAGAATGTACTACAAACCCTTCCGTGAAAAACTCGAAGAAATGAGGATGATACTGAAATGAAAAGGAACAATGCGATAATCATCGGAATACTAATACTCATCGCGGCGGTGGGACTTCTGTTCTACGCCTTCAACCCCGGCCTCCAGGTCTTTACCGTTCCCGTCTGGAAATGGATACTTGCCGCGGCCCTGCTCTACTGGCTCATCAAAAAGGTGGTTTTCGGAAGAGAAATCGCCAATAAGCTCAGCGTGTTCATACCGCTCGCACTCGGCTTCATGCTCTTTGAGCGCGAGATAGGCACCGCAATCGGCAGAGGACCGGACTTCGTAAACAACTGGCTGATCATATTGGCGGCAGTGATGCTCGACATCGCGGTCTGGGCAATCTTCAGAACGAAGCACAAGAAGTTCTTCAAGAGCACGACCACAAAGACCTCAACCGTCACAAACGACTGCTCCGGCAATGCGGGCGGCAGCTCTCAGATGAATTTCAAACTCGGCAACCACGTTTACTACGTTGACGCCTCGACGCAGACCGACGTTAACCTCGTGAACCAGCTCGGCGAGCTCAACATCTACTACCAGAACACCGACATGGGCGACTCAAACGATGACCTCAACCTGAACCTTGTCAACCAGATGGGCGAGACGGTCGTTCACATTCCGCACAACTGGCACGCGGACGTTTCGCAGGACAGCGCGATGGGCGACATCTCAGTCCGCAGCGAAGACGAAGTCACCGTCCGCACGCTCCGCATAAGGATCAAAAACAACATGGGCGACGTGAAAATCGTGTCCGACTGACCCTGATTTTAAACCGCCAATGACTTAAAAACCATTGACAAGTATTCTTTACTTGGTGTATAACGATGCTAACATCTCCCCCAGGCCTCTGTCATCTCCACTTAGAGATAACACGCACACTTGGGGGCGTTCTGTATAAGGAGACAAGGACTATTCTTATTCCTTTTTGTTTGAACGAGCCCTTTCATCATCCGGTTTCAAAGTTTCAATAAAGCGGCGTAAAATTTGCTCTCGGGAAGCTCCGCAACGAGCACGGCCCTCGCGTTTCAGATGTCGTAAACCGTTATGTCTCCGCACTTGTCAAGCGCATCTTTGTACGCTACAACGCATCCGGCGCCCTCTTCCGCGAACCTGTCAAGCATATCCGCAAAGCGCTTGATATCCTCAGCGTTTGTTGCAAGCATCTCTCGCCTGAACCTTCTCGCGTCCTCGATTCCGAGGCCTGCGAACCAGTTGTTGTCGGCAATTATTCCCATAACCCTCGGCGATGCAAACGGGTCGCTGTCTGCAATCGCGGATATGATGTACTTGTCAAGGGAGCTTCCCGATGCCGCAAATTCACGCAGGAATGCGCCGACCTTTTTGTTCTCGCCAAGCGAGCGGTCCGGTGACGGGTCCCTGTATGAGTACGTTTTGATGTCATTGGCGGGTGTGACGAAGAGCCCCGCGCCGTACGCGCCTCCCTGCACGCGGATGACGTTCCACATGAAGTCGAGTGACGCGATCTTGGCGGCAACGCTCATCGTTCCGTCGTATTTAATCCCGTCCCTGCCGAAGTTGTAGCACTGCGTCGCAAAGCCGATCTGAGCCGGAATGACGCAGCCGACCATCGAAGGAAAGTCTTTTGTGAATCCCGCGCCGCCCTTCTGAGCCTTGTCGGTTTCGTCATTTTCTCTGAAAGCGCCGATGATCGGAGATATGTCCGGAAGCTCGTCCGTGCTTACACTGACCATCATTCTGCCCTGATGGAAATGCTTTTTGAGCTTTTCAAAGCACTCCGAGAACTCGCCAATGTACTCGTCAAACTTATCGGCAAAGTCATGCGAGTATTTCACGTATGTAACACCGCTTACGGCTTCGGTCACCGCGTCCGCCGCCGAATAGCCCGCTGAAGCAACGCTCAGGGCAAGGCTGTGACCTGAAGATACCGTCCACTGTTTCAGGCGTTCGTCGTTCTGGATCACAATCTCCTTGATCTTGTTTTTGTCGGAAAAATCGGTGTTTTCGAGTATCTCACGTATGAGCTCGCACGCCTCCCCGAGATTTCTCTCGAGCACGCTGCAGTTCACCGTGAAGTAAGGCTTCGTTGTTTCGGTGACACCTGCGCGGCCGTTCGTCGTAAAGGCAAAATACAGTCTTCCCGCAGTCTCCCTGATTTTCTTCTGCAGTTCAAGCGAGTCGTACTTTGCAGTCGGGAGCACGCCGTAAAAGTGTCCGCAGCGCGAGATGACGGTTATGTCTCTCAGTGAGAAGTCCGAAAGGTCCGCGTACATCGTGAAATGGACAATGCCTTTGCACGGAACCTTGTGGAAAAGGACCGTCACTCCGTCCTTCTTCAGTTCCTCCGTCGGCGGTACAACAGGTTCCTGATCGATTTCGGAGAGCGTCAGGACAGGTATCGTTGCCAGGTTTTCCGCGCTGTCCGGTGTCTTCTGCCAGAGGGCAAGGGCCTCGTTCATGAGGCGGTTTGCATTGGCGTCTTCATCGGTCCATGACTTGCGTATCTTTTCGAGGCGCTCTTTTTCGATCTCGCGAAGTTCGTTGTCAGCATTGACGTCGGGGTGCGCGCAGACTTCGCAGAGGCCGTCGCCGGTTGAGAAGATTTCCTTGGCGATTTCCTCGTAGTAGCCGGTGCCGAGAAGCGCTCTCAGTTCCTTAAAGTCGTTGTCGTAAGTCATGTAGAGGAGCGGGTCGCCGTCGTGCAGCCAGCTGAGGAGACCGTCCGTGCCCCTTCTGAGAGCCCTGGGTTCCTCGCGGTCGCGCGTGACAAACTCCGCGTGAGATATTGAAGCCTGAAGCTGCTCGCGGTCAATTCCCGCCTCGGCAAGCTTCCTTCCCGTCTTAAAAATCAATTCCTTGAGCTCGTTCTCCCTGCCGTCGGCAACGTTGGTGCACTCGATAACAATGTACGGCTGCGGGAAAGACGTGTCGATGTAAAGCTCGATGTCCTTTGCAAGGCCCGACGACAGCACCTCTCTCTTGAGCGGAGCTTCATTGCCGCCAAGGAGAACCTCCGAGACTATCGCGACGGCCATCATCTTGACCTTCTCATCCCAGGTTCCGATGATCCTTCCGAGGGAATACATCACGCGGTCTTTCTGAGACTCGCTTGCCGAAAGAGCATATTTTATGTCAGCCCTTCTTGATATCGGTTCGGAAGGCTCCGCATCCGGTATTCTGACGCCTCTTCCCGCGCCCTTAAGGTAGCTCTCTATCAGAGCAAATGTCTCCTCTACCGGAATGTCTCCGTCAAGGTAAATGCGCGAGTTCGAGGGGTGGTAGAACTTTTTGTAAGTTGCGACGAACTTCTCGTACGTGAGGTCGGGTATCACAGCCGGGTCGCCGCCCGAGTTCACTCCGTAGGGGCTGCCCTTAAAGATCATCTCTTCAAGTTTCTCTCCCGTGAGCCTGTCAACCCTGCTGAGCGCGCCCTTCATCTCGTTGAAGACAACGCCTTTATACGACAGCGTACCGTCTTCGGCCTGCTCGATATGGCGGCCCTCCTGGTAAAAAATGTTTGGATTGTTAAGAAGCGCCGGTCTGAAAACCGCGTCAAGATAGACCTCGGTCAGGTTGAGAAAATCTCTTGTGTTCCGGCTCGAGACCGGGTAGACCGTCTTGTCCTGAAATGTAATCGCGTTAAGAAATGTGTTCATGGAACTCTTCATAAGCTCCACAAAAGGTTCCTTCACGGGAAACTTGTCGGAACCGCAAAGCACCGAATGCTCGAGAATGTGGAACACCCCCGTACTGTCCTCCGGAAGGGTCTTAAATGCAACGCAGAACAGCTTGTTGAGCTCTCCGTTGTCAAGCCACGCCAATTCTGCGCCGGTCTCTTCGTGTACAAATTCATAAAAATTACCGCCAAGCTCATCGACCCTGCGGACTCTCACCGCCTTAAAGCCATTTATAACCGTCCCTTTTTCGATAACCATTTTTCTAAAGCCTCCATTGTTTCACTTGACATTTTCGTCGACATTTCAGTTTCAATCGCGCGTAACGCCTATGCGCTTAATATAACGTCAGTTCACTCCATTATGCAGAGCAATTTATGGTTTCATTCTATCACTTTAAGACAACGTTTGCGAACAGTTTTTTTGCTTTGGTTTGTATAGGTTTGTATAGTCACCATTGCTGATGCCGGCTTGCGGTTCGCTGCACTTGGCGGTAAATACCCGTGGCGGGACTTTCACCCGCAAGAACTGTGCCGTGCCCGGCACACCCACAAAAGTTCCGCCCGGCGCCTTTTATTATCTGCGCCGGGCGGGACCCGTTTCTTCTCTATAATCTTTTTGTCCGTCAGCCGGCAACGTCCTCAAGCGTGCCGATGAAGAACGGTATGTTGTTTTCAAGGTCGATCAGCATGTAGACAAACGGTCTGTTCAGAATAACTTCCTTGTTGTTGATCGGTATGCTGTCGTTTGTCATTTCAACGGCTGTTGCGGCGCCCGCTTTTGTGCCCTGCTCCGTGACCGAGATGTACGTCTTGTGGATCACACGGCCGATGCGTGTGAAACCGTCAAGCTTCCACGTGCCAATGCCCGAAAAATCCGCAAGCGAGCTGTCAAAGGCGTCCGTCATCCCCATCGCCTTCAGAGAGTCGGCAAGGTCTGTGCCGAACTCGGCCTCAAACTTCGGGATCACAGCTCTTACTGACGTCTGATCTGCGTTTGTCAGAATGCCTGAAATGGTCTTGCCGTCAAGCGAGCTTACAAGCTCATTCACCGTAACACCTTCGTTCGGAAGGAGCGCCGCGAAGGCGTATTTGTGGTTGGCGTAGTGTTTTATGAAGCCTGTTGCATTGGCGGTTTCGAGATAAAATCTCTCGTTTGACGTCATCAGCGTGACGTCTTTCTTTTGGCCGTTTTCAAGAGTGAACTTGCTCGGGAACACCTGCTCCTCGTTGTACGGGACAATCCACTCGGCTTCAAACGCCAATGCATTTATGAGATACATGACCGCGCTGTCCGGCACCTTGTCAAGTATTTTCGGTATCATCCCGTTCGTGTTATCGTTGACCCATTTGTTGATGTCGGCAAGCGTTTTTTCGTCAAAAGATGCCTCGTACGCGTCCGCTCCGTAGAAATCCGCGTTCGCCTGAAGGAAACCGGTGTTGAAATCAACGCAGCCCGACTTGAACCAGATCGAGTCCGCAAGGCTGAACTTGTTTTTGTCGTCCTGCGCAAGTGATCTCACGTATGCCTTGAAGAAGCTGTTAAGGTCCTCAAGACTCATACCGAGCGTGCTCTCCATCTGAGAAAGTGTATTCCCCTTCGCGCCGTTTGCGGTCATCGAAAGAGCCGCAATGACGGATATCGGAGAGACGAGAGAGTTCTCACCGTTCTTCTTTGCGTTTTTGAGCAGTTTTACGGCAAAATCGGCAACGGTCTCAGCCTCCGCCTTTGAAACCTTTCTGATTGAAGGCGCCGGATTTGCCTTGATTCCTTCCATGAGGTTGGTCAGCGAATGCTCCGTTATAATCTCGCCCTGCGTAGGCTTTTCGATTGTTGAGCCGCCGTCGTTTGTCATTCCGTCTTTGCCCGACCTGTTCGTGACCGCAATCGACACTGTTATAACTGTAGCAGCCACAAGCACAGCCGCGGCAACGGCGCCCCACAGCGGCAGGCGTCTTTTGGGCGCCTTGGTTTTCGCGTCAGCTTTCCTTGTATTTTTCTCTTCGGTTTCAAGGGCATGGTCCACAAACCCTTCTTCAATGTTTGAAACCACTTCATAAAGTTCATTCTTTTTCATTTCTGCACTCCTCTAAATACGTTGCCAGGTTCTTTCTCAAACCCGTCAACCTGTTGCGTACGGTGCCCTCGCTCTTCCCAACGGCGCGCGAAAGCTCCTTTGTGCTTCTGAATTTAAAATACCTTAGTACGAAAACGTC
This sequence comes from Mageeibacillus sp. UBA1243, assembly GCA_002308595.1. GTDB lineage: Bacteria > Bacillota > Clostridia > UBA1212 > UBA1212 > UBA1212. The sequence continues at coordinate 16,507 of DBWH01000008.1, forward strand.
GCGATCTTCTTCGTTTAAAGTCCGGAGGAAATCATTCACGGATTTGATTGCCTGAGCCGCGTTCATCCATTTCGGAATGCACCTGTCAAGATCGCCGATGACCTTGGCGTCAACAATCATGAGCGCCTCAAGCCTGACTCCGAAGAGCTTCGACATTTCCGTAAGAACGTCGATTCCCGGATACCTGCTGCCGCACTCCCATCTGCACACAAGCTCGCGTGAAACATAAAGCTTCCCGGCAAGCTCCCCCTGCGTCAGGTTATTGTCGATTCTCAGTTTTTTAATAACACCGCCAATGTCTTTGCCCATGTTTTTTCCTCCGCAGATTATAATACCATCCGAAAACAAAGAAGGAAAGTGACAAATTGTCATTTTCCTTCCGGTGTCTGCTATAAAAAACGTTTGCTAATTTACTTGATTTCGCTTCCGCCCCACTCTACAACTGTAAAGCCTTCGCGTGAAGGTGTTTGAATTTCGGGCGCCGCTATGTCAACCTCGCGGTCAAGAGCCTTGAAGGCCATGAACACTCTGATAACGGTATCCGGTTCGGGAGAGATGTTTAATTTGGCGTTTTTCTCGTATTCTTCCGTCTGGAATGTGATCATGTTGTACGGATTTTCCTGCATGACAGGCAGCCAGTAGATGATAAACTCGTTGGCTTCCCTTTCCGAAAGGCCGAGCTTCGGCAGAATATCCGCGAGAAAATCAGCCGTGTCTTCTCCTCTCACGCAGAAGCCGCGGGACAGATCAAATTCAGCGTCTTCTTTGCCTTTTCCTTCCCAGTAAAGAGCATAATATGTCTTTCCGTCGGGGAACGTCAGCGTACCGTCTTTTGAGGCGGTAAAACCTGTCCAGCCGTCTTCACCGTACTCAGGGTATGTGCACGTAAGCTCGCCGTTGATATCAATATTGACGTTGCATACGGTGTCCTCTTCGGGGTAGAAATATATAATCGGCTTAAGGTAACTAGGTTCATCACCTCGCGAACGGCGCACGGAGACCGTTTTAAAAATAGTGTATTCGGTTTTATTTTTAAAAACCAAATTGGTGATGTGTTCTCTCGGATCTGTTATTATGTCGGCTCCGTCAAAAACAACCCTCAAGGTATCCCATTTATGGAATTTTTTATCTGCTCCCGGATATTTTACGAATACTTCTCCTTTAATATCACCGCTGCCGCCAAAGCCTTCGCTGTTCACAAATTCCACATAAAAAAAATCCACGTAATGCTCGCCGGGTTTAAACTCCGATACGCCGCAAACCGATTTCGGCTCTTTTCTGCACCCTACAATTGTTAAAAGCAATGCAGCGCTTAACACGCAAAGTACAATGCTCAGGCTTAAACGTTTAAAACCTTTAAAGTGTTTCATATTACTACCTCCGATAAATTCAAATCAAAGAAAAACCTGCCGGTGTTTTCCCAATAAATCTGCGAAACCAAATTCGTATGACAGTATTATCAACCTGTCACATTGACAAAAGCTGAAAATTGTTTTATTGATTATACACTGTTACTTGGCGATAACCGCCGCAAACAGCTTTTCTTCATGTTTTTTCAAGATCATTGTCGCTGTCAGTACCATTGCCGTGTAAACAGCCGCAAGCGCGATGAGCGATGCCAAAGGCGAAATAAAGTTCAGAGCAAACACGATACCGCCGGCAACCATACCCGGCAGTAAAATGAAAAGCATTCCGAAAAGAGCGCTTCTGCTGTTTTTTATGACCTGAATCTCGTTCTCAAAATGGATCTTAGGCCATCTGAGATTGCAGAGCATGCCGGTCACAGACGCATACATGAGCGCGAACTGAGGCGCGAGATATATTGCCGCCAATGTGGGCCACGTGAGACCTCCGAGCACGTTCTTCACCCCAAGCATCACCAGTATCAGCGAGCTTCCGACGATTGAGATAATCGAGGGCACGAAGAATCCGACCATTATTTTGCTCCTGATGATTTCCTTTGCACTCACCGGGTAGCTGAGAAGGTTCTCAAAGCTCTTTCCCTCCAGCGAGATTGACGACAAGGTGCTGTTCGTGACGCTGTTCATGGTTATGCCCATCAGCGGCACGGTCAGAACCATTATTTCCATGAAACGGCCGGTTTTTGCATTTCCGCTATTCATAAACAGGAACATAATGGAGTACAGCGGGTAAAGGATGGAGCCGAAAACCGAATTGATAAAGTAATTTGCCTTTCCCGTGAGCATTTTGAGGTCCTTTTTAAAAAGGATTAGCCCGAGCTTCGAGTCGCCGGATTTTTTTGCTTTGTACGCCCCGCCGCCTGTTTTCTCCTTTATGGAGTTGACGGGTCTGTAAAGAAGCGCTATGAACGCCACCACCGCCGCGAAGGCAGCCAGGTTGACGCCAATGAACCCCAGGAACGGCAGTATGTTTCGCCCCTCCACCGCATTCTTGAAGAGGATTATGTGAGGCATCGCCTTCGTTATTCCGGAGCGGTTCACAAAGGAGGAGCCGCTCATGCTGAAGCTTATCGAAAACGCCACCACAAAGTACATCAGATATACGATTATCTGAAAAACGTTCTTCTTTTTGAGCCTTTTAGTCAAAAGCGCCACCAGGGTGCCCAGCAGCGACGACAGCAGAAGCGGCACGAGAGACACGAAAAACATGGCAATGAAGCCAAGCACCGATGTGAAAACATCCCCGGTGAACACAAGGTAGAGCACCAGCGAGGGCATAAAGATGATGATGTCCTCCGCAATGCAGAAGATCAGTACCGATGAGATCTTGGCGGCAATGACAACGCTGCTCCTGACCGGCAGGGACTCCACAAACTCGAAATCCTTGCTGTTAAAAAGAGCCGTCTGCATCTGGTTAAAGGTCATGACCGCGGTTAAAAGGGATGCAATCGAGAGCACAAACATGAGCAAGTCCCTGTATACGCCAAGGGCCCCCTCCGCCGACTGATTTACCGCGAAAAACATGGATATGTTGTAGAAAAGTGATATGCCGGTGAACACCAGAGCCATTATTCCCAGCTGCTTGAAAACAGGCCGCTGGCTGTTGGCCTTTCTGTTGGTGCTGACGCCGCTAAGAAAGAAAACCTTCGTCAGGGTGAGGAAACTATCCATTGTTGACCTCCAAGAAGAATTCTTCGAGGGAGCTCGACTTGGTTATCTCCTCCATCGTTCCGTTGACGGCGATCCTGCCGTCTTTGATGATAGCCACCTTGTTGCAAAGCTTCTCCGCAACCTCAAGGACGTGGGTGGAGAAAAAGATCGAGTTGCCCTTGGCGGCATATTCCGTCATCATGGTTCTCAGCATATGGGTGGCCTTGGGATCAAGCCCCACAAAGGGCTCGTCGAGCACCAGAAGCTTCGGTTCGTGGAGAAAAGCCGTGAGAAGCACAAGCTTCTGCCTCATGCCGTGAGAGTAGCTCGAGACCAGATTGTTCAGGACGTCCGCAAGCTCAAACTCCTCGGCCATTTTGAGCACCTTGGCGTTGTCAAAAGGCGTCCTGTAAATCGCCAGCATAAACCTTATGTAGTCGATACCCTTCATGTAGGAGTATATCTCCGGGTTGTCGGCAATGTAAGCCATCTCGGACTTGCACGCCACGGGGTCGGTTTTGATCGACTTGCCGTTAACCGTGATTTCGCCGCTTTCAAACGGCAGAATGCCGACAAGGCACTTAATAGTGGTCGATTTGCCCGCGCCGTTCAGGCCAACAAAGCCGAAAATGTCTCCGTCGCAGATTGTAAGATCGATGTTCTCTATCGCATTTTTCTTACCGTCATAACTTTTTGAAAGCTTATCAATCCTGATCATTTTAATCCTCCGTTGTCGCAGGGTCTGTCCTAAAAGCCGTCACCCCTGCGGATATTGGCAGGTTCATTATAGCACCGGTTTGATTGAAATAAAAGCTAACGCCCGCCGCTCCCTTTGTCGGATAACGTGAAAGCCGGCGCCGCGGCTTAAGAGGCCTTG
>DBWH01000063.1:0-193 GCA_002308595.1 Mageeibacillus sp. UBA1243
TACATCAGGCATCTGCTCAAGGCGGGCGAGATGTACGGGCTGAGGCTCATGACGCTGCACAACCTGCGCTATCTGCAGAAACTGATGGCGGACATAAGGCAGGCGATTCTTGAGGACAGGCTGCTTGATTTCAGGGACGAGTTTTACGCAAAACTCGAGGGAAACAGGCCCTGAAGGCGGCGCCGCGAGGGGC
>DBWH01000063.1:286-423 GCA_002308595.1 Mageeibacillus sp. UBA1243
GCGCTGCCAATACAAACTGGAGGTAATTATGACAAAAAAGAAGATTGGCCTTTTGGCGATCGTGCTGACGCTCAGCCTCGTGGTATCGTGTCTGTTCGGAGCAATGATGACGTTTGCTGAAGATGAAACTCCCGGAG
>DBWH01000063.1:463-5845 GCA_002308595.1 Mageeibacillus sp. UBA1243
GGCTGCCGCGACGGCAGGTGTGAACGCTTCCGCGACAGCGGACCCCAACGCAACGGCTGAACCGACTAATACAAGCGGCGGATGCCTTGGCGGCGGCTGGTGGATCATCCTGATTTACGTTGCTATCCTTGGCGGTATGTTCTACTTCCTCATTATCCGTCCGTCAAAGAAGCGCAAGAAGGAAGAAGCTGAGCTTAAGAGTTCGATCACGCTCGGGCAGGAAGTTGTTACAATCGGCGGTATCGTGGGTACGATAGTCAACATTAAAGACGACAACATCACGATCCAGACGTCGCTTGACAATTCGCTTGTCGAGGTTAAGAACTGGGCTATCAGAGAAGTTAAGAAAGTCGAAGTCGCAACTAAAGACGACGTGAAATAATTTATTGAATTCGGGCAGGACGGCGCGATGGTAAACGCGCAGGACTGCCCGTTTTTATTGGCGGGTGCTTAAAGGAAAACAGGAGGAAAAAATTATGAAAAAGGGTGGAAAAAAATGTGTGTACGGAGTGTTGGCGCTGCTGCTGGTTGCATTGGCGGTAGTGAATTTATTCGCCGGATGCACGAACAACGCCTCCGGCGGACCGGATATACCTGTCATTGACCCTACGGAGGAGCCTGTTGAGATGAGAGATATTTCCAATGATTCAAAGCTTGCCGATTCCATCTTGTATGCGAATCAAGTCGCCAACGGCGTTCAGGCAAGGTATGTTGACGGTACCAGAACCAAATACGAGGTTCTGAACAAGCAGGTCAGGATTGTCGAGACGCTTGACACAGACGGAAGACTCGGTCTTGAGAGCATCAGCGCAATAGGCGGCGGCACGTACGTTACGGACTCGATGTACTCGTACGTTGTTGACAAAAACGGCAAGGTCTGGCAGGACAATTATTCGACGACCGTCGGAAGAATTAACACGACAAGACTCGGATATTACTATTACGAAGTTTTCCTGAGGGATCAGGGCTTCGGAACCAAGGAAAACGGCAGCTATCTTTTTGCCGACGAGACGAATCTCAGCGTTTTCGACAACGACTGGTACGCGTCGGGCCACTGCAAAACTTCCTATAAAAAGGGAAAATCCGTGACGATGGAGCTTACGCAGGGCCTTGACCCGTATATCGCGGTCTATCCCACGCCTGTGCCGAAGGAAAAGGTGACGCACATTGCCGTGACGATCGCGGCTGAGGGTTCGGCGGGAAGGACGCAGCTTTTCATTTGCGACAAGAAAACAGGCGGTTTCAACGCAGAGCAGATGATCAATTTCGAGCTCTCCTGCGACGGAAAGCCGCACACATACGTTATTGATATTTCCGGTATCCTGAAGGACGACCTTACGGGTGTCAGAATCGATGCCGGCAAGATTTCCGGAGAAAAATACACGATCTCGGACATCAAAGCGGTTACAGTCGGTGAGTCCATTTCGGCTCTTGGCGAGAGAACCCTTGACGTTTACCCCGACAAGCTGCACCAGAGCTTCAGAATGCTCGCAAGGCCCGGCTACGAGGCTGTCAGCGAGTTCGGTATGATCTGGGAGATGCCCAAGGACAAGGTTGAGGCGGTTCGCATCCGCGATATCAACGGCGTTCACGAAGACACGGACGTTGACGCTGACACGGTTCAGTACGTCGCTTTCAAGGTTAAAGGCGCGGGCGTCATTGCGATCATCATCCCCGACGACGGCTCAACGCTCAAAACAACGGTCGCCCTCGAAAACGGCAAGTACGTTGTGAAGCAGATTGCCGGCGGCAGCCTTGACATCAAGGCGGGCAAGGACTGCATCTTCGGCCACAGGATTTACACCGACACGGAGGGCAACCTTGGCGTGATCGACGACGTGGCATGGAAGGAGCGCAATCCGATTCCGGCTGAGAATTTCACCGTGAACGAGGGTTCCAACAACGCCAAGATCATCGGCTACAACCCGATCAAAGGCTACTACGTAACTTCCGTCAACGGCACAGTCTGGCCGACCGTGTTCAAAGAGGGCCGCAGAAACGACTACTTTATTTCCAACATTACCGCCAAGGCAGACTACACCGACAGAAACATCTACCTCTGCGTGACCACATATCCGGGAACGCTCGAGTGCGCGGTTCTGCTTGACGAGGACAATGTTCAGGTGCCTGTTCCGATGCAGGTCTGCAAGAATTTCGACTGCGAGAAAGAGGAGGGCGTTTACGACCCGGAGGACCGTTCGTACGGAAACTCAATCTTCCCGCTCGCAATGAAATCCGGCAGCGAGGTCACGTTCTCTGACATCCACCTCTACGTTAACTGGGGTATCTATCAGCTTAAACAGCTCTCGTCAATTCAGTTCTTCGTCTCGTATTACCACCTCTCGACAGGCTGCAGCGAGTCGAACTGCATCAGCTTCTACGGCGTTTTCGGAAAAGACGGATTCCTGCTCCCCGACTTCAGAGGACACAGCGGAATCAGATGGAACACGGATCCTCAGTTCACTTCGATTGCAACGTCAAAGGCAGTCTCGTACTACGACAACAGCGGCAAGCTCGTTATGAACGAGTACACCGGCGCGAAGATCAACAGCTCCGGTCCTTCGTACGCAGATCTTGAGTACTCATACGTTGCCGACAGCGGCGCGTTCAAGTATACGATCAGACATACCGAGTTCCCGCAGACAGATGAGAACAGAACGTATTCGGTTATCAAGCTCACGTTCCTCAAGGATCTCACACTCAACGATGTTAAGAAGCAGTTTGCGATAGTTACACAGGACAGCAGAAGCCAGTACTTTGCGGAACTCAGCTACAGGGATCCGGACGGAAACAGACAGCACGTTGACCTTAAGACAACGACAAGAGACGTGACTTATTACACGCTCCACGGAAAACAGAGCTGGTACGCTTACTATCACAGCAACATTCCCGTCCCCGAACAGGTCGACGGCGAGGACGATCCGATGAACTACGCGGTAATCATCAAGGATACCGACATTGTCATTGGCGGCAAGAAGTGGGAAGGCAATCTTATCCTCCGCGACAGCTTCGCGGCTAACCTGAATTTCTCCGCGCTTTCGCTTGACCTCGGCAAGACCACCTTCAAGAAGGGCGACTACATCTACATCGAGTTCCTGATGCTCCCGTGGGCAAACCGCGACCTCACGTCCGACGAAAATATCAATCTGGTGTTTGAGGACTCCGTTCTGAAGCCTCTCGAAGTCGCCAATGTAAAGACGGGCACAGCCCTTGACGAGCCCTACCTTGCAAGAGTGCTCTGCGAGAATAACGTTGCCGAGTTCACCGTTACAGGCGGCCGCAACAGAAACGTTGTCAGGGTTGACGGCTTCACCAAGCTGGGAAGGCCGGTGTTTGAGATAATCGACGCTGCCGGCAATGCAACTCCCTACAACACAGCCGTCAAGGAGTACGACGGCTACGCGATACACCTCGGCAGGGACGGCACGTACTCGTACTCATTCGTTTACGAGGCAGCGACGCCCGACGACACGGTAACGTTCAGAGTAACAGTTAAATGAGTTCAATTGACAAGATTCTGGCAGGCTTCCGCTCGGAGGCCTGCCATGATATAAGGCCCCTCGCGGAATGCGCCAATATGTCGCAGGCCGAATTCGAGGGCTACGGAAGCGCCTTTTTAGCAGAAACGGGCGGCTTCCTTTGTTTGTTTATGCCTTACGTGCCGCACGTCGTGACCGAGCCGTCTGTCGCTTTCATTGACAGCTACTACTGGGTGTCGCAGAAAATCTACCGCCTTAAAAAGGAACTGCTTGAGTTTCTGCGCGGCGACTACCCATTGGCGTGTACGTTCGAGGGCAGCTACAAAGCGCTCGTCTTCAGCCTCGGAATCGGGCGGGTTCTTCGCAACACTCTCATCTGGATCAAACCTTTTGGCAGTTTCTTCTGCATGGAAGTGATCGACCTTGAAGGAAACGGCCCCGGAAACCTCCCTCAGTCCTCTCATCCCTACGAACAGAAAGGCTGCGCCGACTGCGGAAAGTGCGAGGAAGCCTGCCCGACGGGTGCCCTCAAAAAAGATTCGTTTGAAATGAACCTCTGCGTGCGCCAGAAGCAGTTTGAAAAGGCGGATTTTGGCGATCCCCTGAACGTGAAGTACGAGAACCGTCTCCTTGGCTGCAACAACTGCCAGTTTGCCTGCCCGATGAACGCGGGCGTCACCGCAAAAGCCAAGAGGCCTTCGGACGAATACTACAGGATGTTTGACCTTGACGAGTTTGCTCTTGCCTGCTGCCGCCAAGGCTTCCGCTCAAGCGAGTACGCCGCGATTTACGGCGCCAACTACGCCAAGCCAATCAAAATCCTTGGCCAGATCCTCGTTGCGATGAAAAACGACAACGCCAAGGCCCACGTCGAAGCGGTCAAAAAGTGCCTCGAGCTGAACAACCCCAACGCCAACGGGCTTCTCCTCGACTGGCTCGAACGGTTTGGCTGAAATTTGCGTATTGACAAAAACCGTTTCAAATAGTAAAAACTTCTCCGGCAGGTTCAATGCCTTGCCGCCAATACAAAAAAAGCAAACAGGAGACTCTTTATGTGGCTTAACGTTTTGCTCGGAATAGCAATCCCGCTCGTCGGTACCACGCTCGGTTCTGCATCCGTGTTTTTAATGAAGAAAGACCTGAGCCGCTCGGTTCAGCGTGCACTCACAGGCTTCGCGGCAGGCGTCATGGTCGCCGCCTCAATCTGGAGCCTTCTGATACCGGCAATGAGTGAAAGCATGGTTCCTTCCTATTTTAAGGGCAAACTTTCATTCGTCCCCGCCTTCATCGGCTTCTGGGTCGGTATCCTTTTCCTCCTCATTCTCGACAAGATCATCCCTCACCTTCACCGCTTCGCCGAAGAGGCCGAGGGTCTCAAGAGCCGCGCCAAGCGAGAGACGATGCTTCTCCTTGCCGTGACGATCCACAACATCCCCGAGGGTATGACGATTGGCGTTGTCTACGCAGGCCTCGTCTCCGGCTCCGGCATTTCGGTCGGCGCGGCGCTGGCGCTTTCGATAGGCATGGCCCTGCAGAACTTCCCCGAGGGCGCGATCATTTCAATGCCTCTCCACGCAGAGGGCAAGAGCAAGGGCAGGGCGTTCTTTGACGGATTCCTCTCAGGCGCCGTCGAACCCGTCGCAGCCATCTTCACAGTCCTTTTCGCCTGGCTTGCCGTCCCCGCGATGCCTTACCTTCTGGCTTTTGCCGCAGGCGCAATGCTCTACGCGGTCGTCGAGGAACTTATCCCCGAAATGTCGTCCGGCGAACACTCCAACGTGGGCGTTTTGATGTTTGCCTTTGGATTTACCTTGATGATGGCCCTTGACGTAGCCTTAGGATAAAAAATCGCTCAGCTTTGGCTCTTTACGCAAGTTGCGAAAAGAACTACAACAACCAACGA
>DBWH01000025.1:0-1350 GCA_002308595.1 Mageeibacillus sp. UBA1243
GAGTATCACGTGAAGGTCCGGAAACATGATTTTTAGCGGAATTCCGGGAAAACCGGCGCCGGTGCCTATGTCGCAGAGCGTCTTGGCGGCGCCTCCTTTAAGCCCCTCCTTGATATAAGGGGCAACGGTCAGCGAGTCGACAAAGTGTTTCGTGATTATCGCCGCGTCGTCCGTGATAGAAGTCAGGTTCATTCGCGTGTTCCAGTCCTGAAGGAGCCTCATGTATTCAAAAAAGCGGTTCCATTGGTCTTCGGAGACGTCAATACCGAATCCGGAGGCGCCTTTCCGCAGCAGATCATATCCGTCGGATGAATTCATAGCGAATCGACTCCTTTCTAAGGGGCAATGCTCTTAATTTCACAAAGTTTTCAGGTAAACCAGAAGGGCGGCAATGTCACTCGGCGTCACCCCGCTGATCCTGCCCGCCTGGCCGAGCGACTCAGGCATCGTAGCCGCGAGTTTCTCTCTTGATTCAAGACTCAGCGTCGGAATCTTCTTGTAATCGATGTTTTCGGGAAGTTTAGTGGACTCAAGCTTTTTGAACTGGTTGACCTGAGCCTCCTGGCGCTTTATGTAGCCGGCGTATTTGACCGAAATCTCAATCTCTTCAAAAATCGAAGCGAGAAGGTTTGAACCGAGGCTTGAAATGTCGCGGCCTGCAAACTCGCAGATAACGTTTTCGATGTCAACATCCTCGGAAACGACGCGGCTTTCGGCTGCAAGAATCAGAATATCCGCAATTCCGAGCTCAGGTCTCCTGAGGAGATCGCCAAGGGTCACACCTGTCTTGAGCGGGGTGCTGTTTTTGGTCGCAAGATACTCGTTTACGGTCTGAGAGGGCGGTACAACGGCATTCTCAAGGTATGCGGTACCGCAATCGATTTTTGCCTTCTTTTGCAGAAATTTTGCAAATCTCTCATCGGATATCAGACCTGTTTCGTGACCCTTGGCGGTGAGGCGGAGGTCTGCGTTGTCGTGTCTAAGAAGAAGCCTGTATTCGGCCCTTGAAGTCATCATGCGGTAGGGCTCTTTCGTGCCGAGAGTGACAAGATCGTCAATCAGAACGCCGACGTAACCCTCGTCGCGCCCTACTATGAGCGGCTCCCTTCCGCGGAGCAGATTGGCGGCATTGATACCGGCAATGAGACCCTGCGCGGCGGCTTCCTCGTAACCCGATGAACCGTTGATCTGGCCTGCGCAGAAAAGTCCTGACACAATCCTGCTCTCAAGAGAGAGCTTCAGCTGCCTTGCGTCGATCGCGTCATACTCGATAGCGTAGGCGGGCCTTGAAACGGACGCGTTCTCCATGCCCGGAATGGACCTGATGAACGAAAGCTGGACGTCCTCGGG
>DBWH01000025.1:1401-20772 GCA_002308595.1 Mageeibacillus sp. UBA1243
ATGAACGTCTGGTGACGCTCTTTGTCGGAAAAACGCATTATCTTGTCCTCAATCGAAGGACAGTACCTCGGTCCGACGCCCTCGATGGAGCCGTTGAAAAGAGGCGAGCGGTGAATGTTGCTCGTAATGATCTCTTTTGTCTCCGGGGTCGTGTGCGTGAGGTAAACAGGAATCTCGTCAACGCTGAAATTCTCGGTTTCGTAGGAAAAAGGCGTAGGAACCTCGTCTCCCGGCTGCGGAATCATTGTGGAAAAGTCGATGCTCTTGCGAAGGACTCTTGCCGGTGTGCCGGTCTTGAGCCTGAGAATAGTAAAACCAAGCTCCGAAAGCCTTGCCGTGAGCCTGTTTGCGGGGAAAAGCCCGTCGGGTCCGCCCGGATAATTGACATCGCCAATGATAATTTTTCCCTTTAAATAGGTACCTGTGCACAACACGACAGCGCGGCACTTGTAGGCAGCCCCAGTGTGCGTAACAACGCCGGTAACGTGCGGAACGCGGTCGTCATCGCCCTTTTCGCACAGAATATTCACAATCTCGCCCTGCTTGACGTCAAGATTTTCGCAAAGCTCGAGCTCGTGCTTCATCAGCGTCTGGTAGCGCCTGCGGTCAATCTGCGCGCGCAGCGAGTAAACCGCGGGCCCCTTCGCCTTGTTCAGTATCTTCGACTGAATCGTGGCCCTGTCAGCCATCTTGCCCATGATACCGCCAAGGGCATCAATCTCCCTCACAAGCTGCCCCTTGGAGGTGCCGCCGATGCTCGGGTTGCAGGGCATGTTGCCCACACTGTCAAGGTTGATGGCAAAAATAACCGTGCGAAAGCCAAGCTTAGCCGCCGCGTGTGCAGCCTCAGCTCCGGCGTGCCCGGCGCCTACTACGCAGATATCATATTCGCCTGCAAAAAAGCCCATAATTACCTCAAAAGAATCTTTTGTAAAAGATTTTGGGAAAACTCATTTCCCAACGCAAAAATTCTTAAAAATATTGTCAATGACATCTTCAGAAATGTTCTTGCCGAGTATCTCGCAGAGCTTGTCGGCCGCAAGCCGCAGGTCTTCTGCGACGAAATCAAGCGGCAGCCCGCTCTCGTTGCTCTTAACGCAGAGCCTGAGGAGCTCGCATGCCTCGTCAATCAGCTGTTTATGCCTCTTTGACGTTATAACAGCCTCGTTTGTGAAGTCAAAACTGCCGAGAAGGAACATCTCCTTGATGGTTTCAAACAAATTGTCAACGCCGGCGCCTGTAAGAGCCGACATCTCAATGACCTTGGCGTCTTCGGGAAGGAGCGCGCGGATTGCGGAAACGTCCTCCCTGGCATCGGTCTTGTTTATAATGTAAATCTTTTTCAGGGACGCGGGCACGTCTGAAAGCAGCGGATCGTCAACGACAGGCGAAAGCGCGTCAATCACGTACAGAAGAAGGTCTGCGCCGGAGATGGCGTCACGCGCCCTGTTAACGCCTATTTTTTCGACAATATCAGCCGTCTGCCTGATGCCTGCGGTGTCGGTCACAGTCATGGGGAAGCCGAAAAGCTGAATCTGCTCCTCGATGATGTCACGCGTCGTACCCGGAATATCGGTGACGATAGACCTGTCCGTTCCGCAGAAAATGTTCATGAGGGTTGACTTGCCGGCATTGGGGCTGCCGCCAATGACAACCGACACGCCTTCCTTGGCGATTTTTCCCTGAGAATAGGTATTTCCGAGCGCTTCAAGTTTCTTCAGCTGTTCGCCGATTGCAAGAAGGGCGTCGGAACCCACAGCCTCGTCGAATTCGTACTCGGGATACTCGATTGAAACGTCGATTGCGGCAATCGCAGACGTAAGAGCCTCGCAGATACTCGTAATTTCGCGTCCGATGCGGCCCGAAAGGCCCGAAATTGCCGCCCTTCTGCCGTTGTCGGTTTTTGCGTTGATGACGTCCATGACAGCTTCGGCGCTTGAAAGATCGATCCTGCCGCCAAGGAAAGCCCTTTTCGTGAACTCGCCCGGCTCCGCGGCCCGTGCGCCTGCCTTAAGAAGCAGCTCCAGCGTCTTGTTTACGACTGAAAAGCCTCCGTGCGAGTTGATCTCGACAATGTTTTCGGTCGTATACGTGCGCGGAGCCTCCATTTTGGACACGAGGCACTCGTCAATCAGCTCCGGGCGGCTGCCCGAAAAGTCGAAAACGTAGCCGTGCCTTATGGTATGGTCGCCCATTTCGGACACAAAAGCAGACAAGACGCCACTCTTGCTTCCGCAAAGGATCTTGTCAGCAATGGTAAACGCGTCTTGTCCGCTAAGTCGTATTATTGCGATGCCGCCGTTGCCTACAGGGGTCGAAATTGCGGCAATGGTGTCATTTTCATTGTGAATCACGGTCAGATTACCTTTGTGTACGGTCTCAGTCTGATCACAACGCAGCGCTGAGGCTCTACGCCAAAGCTCTCTGTCTCAACCATACGGTTCGTCTGGAGCGCTGTGTGGATGATCCTGCGCTCTGCGGCGGGCATTGGCGGCAGCTGGATGGGTCTTCTGTACTTGCAGACGCGTGCCGCTGTGCTGTTGGCGAGGTCGATGAGCTTCTTTTCCTTGCTAGCACGATAATTTTCGCAGTCGACAATAACTCTCTTGAATGCGGTTTTGTCTTTATTTACGATAATATTGGAAAGGTACGAGATTGCGTACACAACGTCGCCGCGCTTTCCTATCATGCTGCTGATATTGTTTCCTGTGATATCGATCTTGATCGTTTCGTCGTCGGGATACGAGAACTCGAGGTCTCCTTCCACGCCAAGATACGACATAATCTCCTTGAGAAAAGCAGATATCTTTGTTTCATCGGCAATGTGTTCGGTAACTTTAACGACAGAATATTCATCCTCGTTTCCAAGCACCTCAACATCAGCGCTTTCTACATCTATTCCGAGTTCTTCCAATGCAAGAGAGATTGCCTCTTCGACCGTTTTGGCCTTTTTAATTGTGGTTCTTGCCATTATTGTACCTCTTTCTCATTCTTTTTGATAAAGAATGTATTGATCAAATAAGTCTGCAGGAGTGTGAGCAGGTTACTCACGAGCCAGTAGAAACCGAGGGCTGCAGGTGTGATGAGGGCGATAACAAACGTCATGATCGGCATGAGCTTCATCATGAGTCCCATACCTCTTTGTGTAGGATCTTTCTGACCTTTATCTTTCTTCTGTCCTCTCGTGGGTGAGCTGAACCACTGCACAACGTACTGCGATACGAGAACCAGAACGGGGATCAGAAGCAGCGGAACGTATGACCAGGACGAAAAAGCCTTTGTGGGAACGATTCCGAGGTCAAGTCCGAGGAAATTCATGTTTACGAGCGGTGAATTGCCAAGGAGCTGCGCTGCGGAGTCGGTCGTGCCCGAAGTCGAGAGCAGCCATGAGTTGATGCTGAGCTCGTCGGTTGCGATGCCGGCGGCCTTGGCGAGTTCCGAAAGGCTCTTCAGTGTGGTGCTCGAAATGCCGGAAATAAAGGTCAAAGGTCCGCGGATGATCTGGTAGACGACGATGATTACCGGGAACATCAAAAGAGTCGGAAGACAGCCCGCCATCGGGTTTACACCGTACTTTGCATAGAGCTTCTGCTGCTCCTGCATGTATGCCTGGTTGTCTTTTCCGTAAGTTTTCTTCAGTGCGGCAAGTTCAGGCTGGAGCGCCTGAGTCTTAATCGTTGAAAGCTGCTGTTTGAGAGTGAGAGGGAACAACAGGATTTTCACAAACAGCGTGAAAAGAATGATCGCAATACCGTAGTTTCCGAATGCCAGATACTTGTAGATGTACTGCAATATTAAACCGAACGGTTGTAGCAGAAAATTAAACATCGATGGTCCTTTCGTGTAAGTGATTTTCGGCGTTAAGGGAGTCTGTGCCCCCGCGCGGCGATATCCTGCCTGCGAAAAGCTATTTTACGGGATCGTATCCGCCCTTTCCGAACGGATTGCATCTCATAATACGCCAAACTGCCATGCCGGAACCTTTTACAGCCCCGTGTTTTTTGATTGCGTCAGTTGCATACTGCGAGCATGAAGGGTAAAAACGGCAGCAGGGCTTCTTCAAAGGGGATATGAAACGGCGGTAAAACCGTATTATCCCCAATAAAATCGACTTGAAAATATTAGAAATCCACGAAAAAAGCTTTTTCATAACTCTAAATATCTCCGTCGCTTCAGTCCGGGGTCTGCTCCGACACGCCAATGTCATCGCGAGAATCCTCTTCCCGGCTGTTTTCGGAAGCACTTTTGTCGTTCATATATGCCAAAACTCCGAGGGTTCTCAGTATCCGTACAAACTCACGGTGAACCTCGGAAGAAGAAGGCACATATACAGCACGCAATTTGCGCTGGGGAGTCGCTGCCGCGCGCTCGGAATACCGGGCGGTGACTATAATGTCGTATTTGCCGAGAAGATCACTGCGAACGGTCCGGAAACTTTCGCGTACGAGACGCTTGAAGCGGTTCCTCTGAACGCTGTTTCCGAATTTTCTGCTCACCGTGATACCGAGTCTGGACTCACCGTGAGAGGTCTTTACGACGTTGACGACCATGAACCGGCCGCCTTTCCGCGCGCCCTTGTTATAGGCCCGACGGAATTCGTAGTGATTTTTTACGGAAAAACTTTCTTTCATGTTCCTGCCACCTTAAAAGTCTTTGGATTGTCCATAAAACTGCAGCCGGTCGGCAGTCGGCAAAGCGAATCCGCAGAGAGTATGCAGAGAGAATTTATGCGGAGAGAACTTTTCTGCCCTTCGCTCTTCTTCTTGCAAGAACTTTTCTGCCGTTAGCGGTGGACATTCTTGCTCTGAAGCCGTGAACCTTACTTCTCTGTCTTGTGTTAGGTTGGAATGGTCTGATCATTTCCGATTACACCTCCTGTAAAGTGAATGGTTGCAACCTTCGGGAAAGTATACAACGCAAAAGCCCCGTGTGTCAAGCAAAGACCACAAGGGAGATAATTCTACTACAAAAGGGGCAATCTTTGCAACCCCCTTTTTTAATGATTTTAAAGCTTTTATCAATAAGAAGATTTAAGCGAAAAAGCAGGGTTTTTGCGCAAATAAAGGCTCCGAACACGCCAATGCCGCCCCTCCGCAAAGCCCGCCGCAGCTGTAACAAAGGCAAAACGGTATTGAAGAGACCTCCCGAAAAAGGGTATAATAAGCCAAAGTGCCTGCGCGCGCAAAGCCTTGCGCGCGGCACCGTTTTGCAATGTTTAAAGGGCGAAAAATCGCCTGCAGATGACTTAGGTTGACGCCAATGAAAAAACTCAAGGACAGCCGATATATCTCCCGCAGCACGAAGGACAGCTTTTTCATCGAAGAAAAGAAGAAAAGGCACTTTGTGCCGCTTATTATCATTGGCGTGGTCCTTACTGTTATCATTGTTTTTGCCGTTGTCGGCCTCCGCTACGGCGCAAAAATAGTCGTTTCGCGGGCTGTCGTGAAAAGCGCGCAGCTTCCGGCCTCCTTTGACGGCTTCAAAATACTTCAGATCAGCGACCTTCACGGCGTGGAGTACGGCGACAGGCAGTCGAGGCTGAAAAAGCTGATTTCAACGCTCGATTACGACATTGTGATCTTCACCGGTGACTACGCGGGGAAGCAGGAGGACGTCGAGTTCTTCATCAGGGACCTTGTCGCGTGCATCAGGGAAGGCGTTCCGATGTACTATATCCTTGGCGATTGCGATTACAAGCCGGAAAACGTTGACAAGAACAGCGAAAAGTGGAAAATGTGCATCACTCCGGCCGAAAAAACGCCTGTGATGAACTATTTTGAGGACTGCGGGGTCAAGTTTGTGTACCCGGCGCAGAAAATAACCAATGAGTCCGGCGACTCCATCTACCTCACGGGCATCAGGTACGAAAAAGAGCTGATGAACAAGATGGATTTTGACCAGGAGACCGATTTCAGCATCTGCGTGACGCACAAGCCGATCAACTACAACGTGACACGGCATCTGAAAGACGTGAACAAGCGGATGATAACCGAGATTGACTACGACCTTTGCATTTCGGGGCATACCCTTGGCGGCCAGTACAGGCTGCCGGTCTTCGGGGCGCTGTTCTCGAGCGACGAGGGGTGGTTCCCGCAGGAGAAGTCGGTGAAGGGCCTCAGCGTTGACGACGCGGGACGGTACAACTACATAAACGGAGGTCTCGGCGTTGAGTCCGGGTTCAGATTTTTCAGCCATCCGGAGATCTCAATCATCGAGCTGAGGCATATTGAAAACGAAAAAAGTAAATGAGGAATTGGCGGTAAAGTAGGGAAAAATGAGCAAGTCAAAAATACTTAAGATTGTTTTGTGGATTCTCATCGGCGTAATGGTCGCGGTCATTGTCGGCTTCTTCCTTTACGTTGTGCTTCACGGCATAAAAACGAGCTTCAACGCCGAAAAGGCGCCCGCAAACACGGTTGAACCGGGGACGACGGAGGAAATTCCGACTGAAACGCCAAAGCCCACCGAGGCTGCGACGCCGACTGAAACTGAGACGGCAACCCCGGATGTGACTCCGGCGGAAACTGCAACCCCGACGCCCGAACCTGTGACTTTTAAGGACGTTGACGTTGTCGCGGTAGGCGATGTGATCATTTACACCTCAATGTGGCAGAGCGCGAAGGCTTACGGCAAGGGCGAGTACGACTTTTCGGAGCTCACACAATACGTCAAGGATATTGCGGAGGGCGCGGACCTTGCCGTTTTCAACTTTGAGGACACCTGCGCGGGCGAGGAGGTCGGCTACAGCGCCTACCCGTCTTTCAACGCACCCGACAACATTCTCACGACGATGCGGAACAGCGGCTTTAAGGTGTCGCTCTACGCAAACAACCACACATACGACAAGGGCCACAACGGTTTCATGCGCACCCAGCAGGTCATGAAGGACAACGGCCTCACAACTTACGGCACGAGAACCTCCGAAAACGAAAAGAGTTATGGTATTTACGAGGTCGAGGGTCTTAAAATAGGCTTTTTGAACTACACATACGAGTCGGGTTCGTCCCAGGGCGACGCCACGAAGAAATATCTGAACGGCATCCCTGTTGACGCCAATGACATTCCTCTCATCGATTCATTCCACTCGTCAAGGCTTGACAGCTTCTATCAGGAAGTCTCCGGAAGGATTGCGGACCTCAGAGCGGGCGGCGCCGACGTGATAATGTTTTTCATCCACTGGGGCGAGGAGTACAAGGAAAACGCGAACACCGAGCAGCGGGATATTGCACAAAACCTCTGTAACCTTGGCGTCAACGCGCTCATCGGCATGCATCCGCACGTGGTGCAGCCGGTAGACACATACGTTTCGTACGACGGACGGAACAGGATGATCTGCTACTATTCCCTTGGCAATTTCGCGAGCGCCCAGAACCGCACGACTTTCCAGGAAAATTACGACTACGCGTGGCTCACCGAGAACGAGCTGATGGCCAAGCTCACCGTCAGGAAGTATTCGACGGGCGAGGCTCTCATCGTAAACGCGGATTACGAGCCGCTCTGGAGCCACAGATATTCCTCAAACAGCAGGATTATCACCAACATCATTCCTCTGCGGAAGGCCCTTGCCGGCGACGAGGCTAAGGAGCAGTACGGTCTCACCAAAACCTCTTTCGGAGTCACCCACGCAACTGCCGCCAAGGAATACATCGACTCTCAGGTCGCCTCCGGCATCGCTTCCTACAACGCCGGAATAGTGCTTCCAAGATGAGATACCGCCAATGATTTTCCCGCAAATAAAGGCAAAAAATGATTCATAACTACCACACGCACACAAGAAGGTGCAACCACGCGGCGGGTGAAGACCGCGAATACGTCGAGGCCGCGATAAAGGCCGGAATCAGGACGCTTGGATTTTCTGACCACAGCCCGTACCTGTTCCCCAAGGAGGCCGGAAGCTACTATTCGTCCTTCCGCATGAGGCCGGAGCTGCTTTTTGATTATGTAAGTTCGATTGAAAGCCTGCGGCAGGAGTTTAAAGGGCAGATTCGCATTCTTACAGGCGTTGAAATTGAGTACTATCCGAAGAGTTTTCCTGCAACCGAAAAGTTTTTGCGCGATTCGGGTGTCCAGTACTTGCTTCTCGGGCAGCACTGCTTCGGCGAGGAGTACGAAAAGGGAGCGATTTTTGCGGCAGGACATAAAAACGCCACAAGAAAAGAGCTTGAAGACTACACGTCACTGATTGTCGAGTGCATAGAAAGCGGCAGGTTCCTCTACGTTGCGCACCCGGACATATTCAATTACCCCGAAGACAGGGATTTTTACCTTGAGCAGTCGGAAAGAGTGTGCCTTGCGGCCGCGAAAAACAACGTGCCGCTTGAGGTCAATCTCCTTGGCTATACGGAGGGCAGGCACTACCCGCGGAAGGACTTCTGGCAGGTCGCGGGAAAGGCGGGCGTCAAAGCCGTTTTCGGAATAGACGCGCACAGGCCCGCCGCGATACTTGACGCAGATAATCAGATCGAGCGGTTTAAAAAGGAATACGAAGAATTCGGCATAAAGTTTATCGACGAAGAGCTTATATGATTAACTTTTGCCTTTATATAGGAAAAAACGCGCTGCAGAGAAGACCGTTTCCCGCAGCGCGTTTTGCATTTTTTATATAAACGTTATTTGTATTTGGCGGCAGAGATTCTTGCCATTGCCCTCATGAGCTTTGACTGCGCCTTGGCCATAGATTCCTTGTCGGAGGCCTCTTTAATCATGCGCTCGGCGTTTTCCTTGGCTTTGAGCGCGCGGTTCAGGTCAATTTCGTCGGCAAACTCGAACGTATTCACGACAAGCTTGACGTTGTTGTTCTTGACGGAGAGGAAGCAGCCGGAAACCGAGGCGACCCTGGCTTTGCCGTTCACGGTGATCTTGGCTTTTCCCGTGTCGACGGTGGCAAGGTAATCCGTGTGGTTGCTGAGGATCTCGATGTAGCCCTCGGTCGTCTTGACCAGGAGCCTCTCAGCCTCGCCGCAAAAAGGAGTGCAGTCGGGGGCCACAACTTCAAGATGAAACGTATTCATAGCAGGCCTTGTGCGCCTCCTTTCCTAAATTTAGGTAAAATTACACAGTACGGACAGATGCCCGCGCCATTTAAAATCATTCTTTGACGCCAAGCTCGCGCGCCTTTTCCACAACCTCGTCGATTGTTCCGACGAACAGGAATGCGGATTCGGGGAGGTTGTCGTGCTTGCCTTCGAGAATCTCGCGGAAGCCGCGGAGGGTCTCTTTCAGCGGAACGTAGCGGCCCTGGATGCCGGTGAACTGCTCGGCAACGAAGAACGGCTGCGAGAGGAACCTCTGAATCTTACGCGCTCTGCTGACCGTGACCTTGTCCTCTTCGGAAAGCTCGTCCATACCCATGATTGCGATGATGTCCTGGAGCTCTTTGTACCTCTGGAGGATCTTCTGGACTCCCTTGGCGATTTCGTAGTGCTCGATACCGACAATGTCAGGCGAGAGAATTCGCGACGTTGAGTCGAGCGGATCGACTGCGGGGTAGATACCGAGGGATGCGATGCTTCTTGAAAGAACCGTCGTGGCGTCAAGGTGAGCAAAAGTTGTGGCCGGAGCAGGGTCTGTGAGGTCGTCCGCGGGGACGTAAACCGCCTGAACCGACGTGATGGAGCCGCGCTTTGTGGAGGTGATGCGCTCCTGAAGCTCGCCCATTTCTGTCGCAAGAGTAGGCTGATAACCGACTGCCGAGGGCATTCTTCCGAGGAGAGCCGAAACTTCGGAGCCGGCCTGGGTGAATCTGAATATATTGTCAATGAAAAGGAGCACGTCCTGGCCTTCTTTGTCGCGGAAATACTCCGCCATGGTGAGTCCCGAAAGACCGACGCGCATTCTTGCTCCCGGAGGCTCGTTCATCTGACCGTAAACGAGAGCAGTCTTTGAGAGAACTCCGGACTCCTTCATCTCATAGTAGAGGTCGTTGCCCTCTCTGGTGCGCTCGCCGACGCCCGTGAAGACCGAGATGCCGCCGTGCTGCTTGGCGATGTTATTGATGAACTCCATGATGAGGACCGTCTTGCCGACGCCTGCACCGCCGAAAAGACCTATTTTTCCGCCTTTTGCGTAAGGTGCGATGAGGTCGACGACCTTGATTCCCGTCTCGAGGATCTCGGTTGTAGCATCCTGGTCGGAATATGACGGCGGGTCTCTGTGAATAGGCCAGCGCTCGGTGGCTGTAACTTCGGGACCGTTGTCGACGGGCTCGCCCAGAAGGTTGAAAATTCTTCCGAGAGTCTCTTTTCCGACAGGCACGCTGATTCCGGCGCCTGTGTCTATCGCCTCTTCGCCTCTCGACATACCGTCCGTGGAGGACATGGCAATGCATCTCACCACGTCATCGCCAAGCTGCTGCGCAACTTCGCAGACGATCTTTTTGCCTTCATGGTTGATCTCGATGGCGTTCAAAAGATCCGGCAGGTGACCGTTTTCAAAACGAATGTCAAGTACCGGCCCTATGATCTGAACAACTTTTCCGATGTGCTTTTCCATTTTGCGATTCCTTTCCGTAAGGATTCAGTCCGGGTTATAAGTCTTACGTGCCCCGGAGGACTCAGAGAGCGTCCGCTCCGGACACGATTTCGGTAATTTCCTGTGTGATGACCGCCTGCCTTGCCCTGTTGAAGCTCAGCGAGAGGTTGTTTAGCATCTCCTCGGCGTTCTTATTGGCGGAATTCATTGCCGTACGCCTTGCTCCGCACTCCGCCGCGAACGATTCGCAAAGGGCGATGTAGATGGAACCGCCAAGGTAACTCGGCACGATCCTCTTCAGCATCTCCTCAGGCGACCCCTCGTAAAGAGGCTCGTCCGAAAAACCGCTCTTTCCGTCCTCTTCGTCGTTTTTTTCAAGAGGCGCGAAAGGAAGCAGTGTGCAGTAGGTCGGAACCTGCGAGAGCATTGAAACAAACTCCGTGTAGACGATGACCGCCTTGTCGATAGTCCCGTCAAGGAAATAATCCGCAAGGGTATTTCCGAGGGCAATCGATTTGCTGACGCCAAAGCTGCTCACGTTCACGTAGCTGTCGGTAAGAATCTCCTTCTTCTCGTACGTGAAGCGCTCAATCGCCTTTTTACCGATCGGGAGGTAGCAGCAGTCGCCTTCTTCCTTCTCGGCAAGGGCGGCCGTCAGCCTGAAAATGTTGTTGTTAAAGCCGCCAGCAAGTCCTCTGTCGCCCGCGACAACTATAAAGCAGGTCTTGGGATTCTTGCGGCCCGAAGCAAACACCGATTCGGTCGTCGCCTCGTAGCTCCTTATCCTTTCGATCGCTTCCGAAAGAGCCTTGTGGTAGGGTCTGGTCTGTTCCGCCCTCTCCTTGGCTCTGCGCAGTTTTGAGGTCGCAACGAGTTCCATTGCCTTGGTTATTTGCATAGTGCTCTGCACGCTCTTGATGCTTCTTTTGATCTCAAGCAGTGAAGCCGAACCCATATCTTGCGCCTCCTTTCATTTTTAACTCTTTACGCAAGTCGCGAAAGAGAACTGATGACAACCTATTGAACTTCTTAAAGCACGCAAGGTGTCTGACGACGATTGCTTGCGACTTGCTTTGCGCGAGCTCCCCGCTCGAAGTACCTCCGTACATCTTCGGGGTCGCGCACGCAAAAATAGTTCAAAAATCAAGTTAAATGCCTACCGGCTCCTTGGCGGTGTCATTACTCGGCTATTTTTCCGAGAAAATCGTCTTTAAGAGCATTGATGGCTTCTTTAAGCTCGTTTTCTTCGCCGTCGCCGAGCTTGCCGGTTTCGCGGATGGTTTTGAGCATTGCATCGTGCGTCGCCGTGAGCGATTCGAACAGATTCTCCTCAAACTCGTGGATCCTGTCAACGGGAATCTCCTTCAGGAGGTTGTTGACAACTGCATAGATTATCGCAACCTGGAGCTCCGTCGCGACGGGCTGGTTTCTGCCTTGCTTCAGAACCTCGACAATGCGCTTGCCCTGTTCAAGTCTTGCGGTCGTGTCCTCGTCAAGGTCCGAACCGAACTGAGCAAAGCCCGCGAGCTCACGGTACTGCGAGTAGAGGAGCTTCATTCTTCCCGAAACCTTCTTCATTGCCTTCGTCTGAGCCGCACCGCCGACGCGCGAAACCGAAATACCGGGGTTTACGGCAGGCATGATGCCCTCGTGGAAAAGCTCTGTCTCAAGGAAGATCTGGCCGTCCGTGATCGAAATAACGTTTGTGGGTATGTATGCGGAAACGTCTCCCGCCTGTGTCTCAATAATAGGAAGGGCCGTCATGGAGCCTCCGCCGTACTCCGGAGCAAGTCTTGCGGCACGCTCGAGAAGTCTTGAATGGAGGTAGAAAACGTCGCCCGGGTAAGCTTCACGTCCCGGAGGTCTGCGGATGAGAAGCGAAAGTGCCCTGTACGCCACGGCGTGCTTCGAAAGATCGTCGTAAATGATCAGCACGTCACGGCCTTTGTCCATAAAGTACTCGCCAATGGTACAGCCCGCATAAGGCGCGATGTACTGGAGCGGCGCGGATTCCGAAGCCGAAGCCGAAACAACGACCGTGTAGTCCATTGCCCCGTTCCTTGTGAGCGTCTCGACAACGTTGGCGACAGTCGACTGCTTCTGGCCAATCGCGACGTAAACGCAGATAACGTTCTTGCCGCGCTGGTTGATGATTGTATCGGTCGCGATGACCGTCTTTCCCGTCTGGCGGTCGCCTATGATGAGCTCGCGCTGGCCGCGTCCGATCGGTATCATGGAGTCGATGGCTTTGATACCTGTCTCAAGAGGCACAGAAACCGATTTTCTCTCTATAATTCCGTAAGCTTTGCGCTCGATCGGATTGTATGCGACAGGGTCAAGAGGGCCTTTTCCGTCAATCGGCTGACCGAGTGCGTTAAGAACCCTTCCGATGGTTGTCTCTCCGACGGGGACCGAAACAACGCGTCCGGTGCGCTTTACAACGCTTCCCTCGGCAATGCCCACGTCGCTTCCGAGCAGAACCGCGCTCACGAGCTTCTCCTCAAGGTTCAGAGCCATTCCGTAGGAGCCGTTCGAGAATTCGATGAGCTCATTGGCTTTGCACTTGTCAAGTCCGTGAATCTTCGAAATTCCGTCGCCGACCGAAATGACGTAGCCGATCTCGTCCTGCTCGACAGTCTGCGAGTAGTTCCGGATCTGTTCTCTTATGATTTTACTGATATCGTCAATGCGAGATTTCATACAACCACCAATTTATACCTTAAATGGTTTGTCCTGCCGGCAAGCCCCCAAAGCCTTCAAAGCTTCAGGTCTGCCAGCGATTTTTCCAGTGACAGGAGGTTTGCGCGGAGTGTTCCGTCAAGCTGAACCCCTTCGTACCGTATTTTCACACCGCCAAGGACTGACGGATCGATGATATTCTTAAGAATGATCGTTTTCCCGGTCTTCTTTTCGAGTTTTTTCGAGAGCGCGCCGCTCTGTTTCTCCGAAAGAGGTACCGCGGTCACGACCGTGACGCGTAGCCTTCCGACAGACTCGTCGTAAAGGCTCTCGTAGCTGTCCGCAATGGCGGGAATCTTGTAAAACTCCTTCTTTTCGCACAGTATCTTAAGAAGATTCAGCACGTTTTTGTCGATTCCCGAAAAAGCATCGTTTATGAGCCCGACTCTGACCGAAGAGGGAAGAGCGGGGGTGTCCGCAAGATCGGTGTATTTCGGATTGGCGTCAACGGCGCACTTTACGTCAGCAAGGTCCCCGAGCACCTTTTCGGCGGTGCCGTCCTCCGCTGCAAGCATGAGAAGCGCTTTTCCGTATTCGTTTGCGTCTGCCATAAAATCCACCTCCCCGGCGGGAAAGAATTACTTGTCGTTTTTGTCTAAATTGTCGATAAATTCGTCAATGAACCTCTCGTGCTCCTTCTCGCTCACGTCTCTTGAAATGATAGCGGAAGCAAGCTCCACGGCAATGCCGGAAACCTCATTCTTGATATCGTTTATCGCCTGATTTTTCTCCAGCTCGATCTGCTCTTCGGCGCGCGCAAGAATGCGTGAGGCCTTGCCCTCAGCGTCCCTGATCATCGATTCCTCGCGAAGCTGTGCCTTGCGCACGGCGTCCTTGATGATCTGCTCGCTCTCCTCTGTCGCCTTGGCGAGTTTCTGCTCGTAGTCGGCCTTCATTTCGTCTGCTGCCTTCTCGGCTTGCTCTGCATTGGCGTACATATCGTCAACTTCCTTCTGGCGCTCGTCAATCATCTTCTTGACGGGTTTGAAGAGAAATTTCCGGAGAATAAGGAACATGATAAGTATGTTTATCCACGCGAATATCATTGTCCAGAAATTCACGCCGATAAATGACTCGAACTTATCCGTAAAAACTACAAACCAATTCATAGTGATACTTCTTTCGTGAACGGCTTTTGCTGCTGCCGGGATACGTTTTTACCCTGTTTTACCGCCAATGCGCTCCGCACAGGGCGCGGGGCACGGGGCAAAACCTCTTAAATCACCGAAAATGCGGTTTTCCGCAAAGGTCGATCAAAGAGCGAAGAGGATGAGCAGCGCAATAACCAGTGAATAGATACCGGTACTCTCTGTGATCGCGCAACCGAGGATCATGGTCGTACGAAGGTCAGAGGAAGCTTCCGGCTGGCGTGCAATGCCTTCGAGGGCTTTTGCAACGGCGTTTCCCTCACCGAGAGCGGGAGCGATTGAACCGATTCCCATAACAAATGCGGCGCCAAGTGCTTTTGCAACTAGTAAACTCATAGTAAACCTCCAGATTTTATATTTTTTACTGAGACTGACCGGAATTTGCGTCAGCCTGCGGCGATGTATGCGATTCGAGAGCGGCTTTGCGCTCTTTCTTCTTTTTGATTTTCTTAGGCTTTTCGGCTGCGGCAGCTGCCGGCAGGGGTGCCGGATTTGCCTGGGCAATGTATACCATTGTCAGCAGCGAGAACACAAAAGCCTGCATGAGACCTGAGAACAGGTCAAAGTAAAGCGAAAGGACTGCCGGAATACCCACCTGGAAAA
The DNA here is from genome assembly GCA_002308595.1 of Mageeibacillus sp. UBA1243. GTDB lineage: Bacteria > Bacillota > Clostridia > UBA1212 > UBA1212 > UBA1212. The sequence continues at coordinate 16,362 of DBWH01000025.1, forward strand.
CGGGGGGCATTGCCGATGCGATAGTGTTCGGAACCGCCTTGAAGAGGAGTCCCGAAGCGGACGCGAGCGCGGCGTAGACGATCGACATCAAAACACCGCCGCCGGCAATGTTTCCAAAGTGACGGAAAGTCATGGCAAGAGGCTGCGCGACCTCGCTCACGATGTTGATGGGCGCGATGAATGCGACCGGCTCGGCGTAGCTCTTGAGCCACCCGAAGAAGCCCCTGTTGCGGATGCCCTCGTACCAGCAGAGGAACGAAGTCAGGAGCGACCAGCCCATGATGACCATCATGTCCGCCGTGGTCGAGCGGAACACCTTGGTGAGTCCTATCAATGTTCCGAAAAGGGATGAGATGAAAATGGTTCCGACGTATGGCGCGTACTTAAGGTTGTGCTTTCCCATGGTCGACTCGACCAGATTGTAGAGGGTGAGCACGATCTTCTCGACAAGAGCCTGCCTTCTGCCCGGCTTCTTCGTGAGGTTGCGCCCCAGTAAAATGCCTATAATTACGACAATTACGGTAACGACAAAGAGAGACACGGTCGTCTGCGTGATATCGATCGGAACAGCGCCGTTAAAGAGGTTTATTCTGAAATAGACTTTTGCGCCCTGGCTTAAGCTGCTTCCGTCCACGGTCCCGTCTCTCCTTTCTTATAATTTCTTTATTTAAAAGACGCCAATGACCTTAATCCGCCAATGTCCGTCCTTTAAGAATAAAAGGCTCCGGTTTTTTCAAACCCTGCCTTTAATGATGACGCCCGAGAGCAGAACAAGAATGTGCTCGGCAATGAGCGCCGCGACAAATGCAATTGCGTTGAAAACTGCCGGAATCAGGAAAACGCAGAGGGCGGCGGCGCCGAGAAGCGGCAGCCTCATAAGATACGAAATTTTGGCCGAATTGTTGACCCTCTTCTTGTACTTCTCCTTGAACGCGGCAATCTCCTCCTCCGTCATCTCGCCCGTACCTCTTTCCTTGGCGGCACTGTCAAAGACCCTGCCGATGGAAATTATGAGCAGAAGCTGATAGAGAAAAGCTACGATTGCACCTAAAAATGCGGCCGTAATGACGTTCCAGTGAAAGCGCCCGATAAGCGCATACACGCCAATGACAGCCCCGGGGATGACAAGGATACCCGCAACCATCAGGATGAGCTGAAGCTTTAGCGTTTTGCGATCGTTTTCGTTCATCAGTTGCTATTTCCTCTCTCCGGAATTGTCGTGCGGCACCCCTTCGGCCTGCTGCTCCTCGGCCTCGCGGATCGCCTTGGCGGTTTCGGCATATCTCCACAAAAATGTGATCATGGAGACCAGCCCGACAAGAACCCCGCCCGTTATCAGCACCACGTAAATCCAGGCGCCGACAATGTTATTCGCAGTCAGAAGCCAGGCAACCACACCGCCGATGATTATCGGCGTTACAAGGCACGAAATGGCCTGAAAGACCGAATTGACGCCAAGTATTGTGTTGAAAACCTTGTTTTTCATGCGTGCCTCCGACCGGGTGCGATTTTTGCCACACGTATTTATTCTACTACTTATAAGGGTCGATATCAATATTTTTAAGGTTTTTAAGGAACCCGAAACAGGTCAAAAAATATACAATCTGAGCGCTCCTGCGTATTGATTTCCTATTGAAATAATAAGGCTTTTCGGGTAAAATATTGTTCCGTGGAAATATCTAAAAACCGACTAAAAGGAACGGATGTGGAGGCGGATTAATGAAGATTGGTTTTGATAATGACAAGTACGTAGAGCTGCAGAGCGGGAAAATCCGCGAGCGCATCAATATGTTCGGAAGCAAGCTCTATCTCGAGTTTGGCGGTAAGCTCTTCGATGATTTTCACGCATCACGTGTTTTACCCGGATTTTTACCCGATTCAAAGATAAAAATGCTCCTGAGCCTCAAAGAGGACGCGGAGGTTGTCATTGCCATCAATGCCGACGCGATCGAAAAAAGCAAGAAGCGCGGCGACTACAACATTTCGTATGACCTTGACGTTTTGAGACTCATTGATGCGACCAGAGAGGTCGGACTTTACGTTGGCGGTGTCGTCATCACACGCTACGCGGGCGAGCCCCACGCGGACAAGTTCATGGAGCACTTAAGGTCCCTTGGCGTCAAAGTTTACAAGCACTACCCGATCGAGGGCTACCCCAACAACACCGATTTCATTGTCAGCGACGACGGATTCGGAAAGAATGAGTTTGTCGAAACAACCCGCAGGCTCGTTATCGTCACGGCTCCGGGCCCCGGTTCGGGAAAGATGGCCGTCTGCCTCTCGCAGCTCTACGGTGAGCACAAGCGCGGAGTCAAGGCCGGATATGCTAAATTTGAGACCTTCCCGATCTGGAATCTGCCGCTCAACCACCCTGTAAACATCGCCTACGAGGCCGCAACAGCCGACCTCAATGACATAAACATGATCGACCCGTTCCACCTCGAGGCCTACCAGCAGGTTTGCGTAAACTACAACCGCGACATCGAGATTTTCCCCGTTCTCAACGCGATGCTTAAGCGCATCAGCGGCGAATCCCCATATAAGAGCCCCACGGACATGGGCGTCAATATGGCAGGTTACTGCATCACGAACAACGACATCGTGGTCAAAGCCGCCAAGGACGAGATCATCCGCCGCGAACTCAAGGCAAAATGTGCCGTCAAGCAGGGTTTCGCCAACACAAACGAGCTTGAAAAGATAGACGCCCTCATGGCAAGGACCGGAATCGCGGTCTCCGACAGAAAAGTTGTCCCCGCAGCCGTCGAACGCGCCAGGGAAACCAACGGCCCCGCAGTCGCAATCGAGCTTCCCGACGGCCGCATAGTCACCGGCAAGACCTCCCCGCTCCTCGGAGCATCGGCCGCGGCCCTCGTCAACGCGATTAAAACATTGGCGGGTATCGACCACGACAAAAAAATCATTCCCCCTGAGGTCATCGGCCCCATCCAGGAGCTCAAGATCAAATACATGGGAAACCACAACCCGCGACTCCACACCGACGAGATTCTGATCGCCCTTTCGTTCAGCGCCATCACCAACAAAGATGCCGCCAAGGCCTTCGAGATGCTTCCGATGCTCAAAAACTGCGACGCGCACGCCTCAGTCATCCTGTCGCACGTTGACGAGAACGTCTTCTCAAAGCTCGGCGTCCGTGTGACCTGCGAGCCGGCCTACCAGACCAAGAAACTCTACCACGCCGTCTGAGCATTCTTCCGCAGTCTGAGTTTTTCTTCTGATTTTCATCGCGCAGCCCAAACTTCCCAAGGGCTGCGCTTTTTAATACAACTGTTTAACCGTTTTTCCGCCTGACTGTTTATCCGTTTTTCCGCCTCACAACTTTGCCGTCGCAAATCCGCCGGGTTATTTGGTATAATCCTGTATCAAAAAAAGGAATGAATGATTATGAATACGAGCCAAAACGATAAAGTGGCTGTTTATCAGTCGGTTTACGATGATGTTTCGCGCCGTCCTGCGTGCGAGATTATCGAAAACATCCTTCGGAACAACTGTTTTGCAAACGGCAACCGCTATTTTACCAACATAATAGTTGCAGCCGCCGAAATAGTCGATTCCATGCTGCGCGGCGAGCGCGTTGTCGGGGTGTTTGAAAAAGCTGCGCAGCGCCTCGATAACACCAGCAACGCCAAGGCAATCGAGCGTTCAGTCCGCTGCGCCATAAAGACCGCCTGGCAGCGAGCCGCCAAAAGCGACATGCTTGACAAGACCACAATCCTGAGCATGTACCCCGTGACGCCCACAGCCGGCAGTTTCCTCCGCGACGTCGCAAATAAAGCCTACCTCGAGATCAAGGCCCGAATCGAAGCCGCCGAAACGAGCGTCGAAGGCATTGGCGATGGCATTGGCGATGTCCCGAATGCGCCCGCAGACTAAGCTCTGACCGCCCCGTCTGCGACAACAGTCCCCTAACCCGCCATGGCGAACCCCCAAAATCGCCAAGGTTCTCCTTCTGCGCCCTCCCGCCAAGTCATCCCCCGCAGCCCTAAATAAAATGATTAAAATAAATTCTTTAAAAGATTTTTAAGGCCCAAAACCCGCTAAAACGCAAGAAATTCCCTAAATTACCGCCAATACGCCGCCTTTAAAAATCTTGAAAAATTTTCTGCAAAAACTCAAAAAAGTGCTTGACACGATAATTCAATGGTGGTATTATTGTCGGGCGCCTCAAAAACGGGGGCGTTACGGACATTGAAAACTGAACAGCGAACAAACATGAAACTCGTTAAAAAACGAGGATTTAATGCTCTTTACGCATGATGTCTGACAAGGATACTTTAAGCGGTGTCTGCGACGAATCAGTGACATCATGCTTTGCGCGAGCTCACTCTCGCAGTACCTTCGTACAGCTTCGAGATCGCGCACGCAAAAATAGCTATTAAATCCAACGTTTTTT
>DBWH01000025.1:20828-20998 GCA_002308595.1 Mageeibacillus sp. UBA1243
TTTTTCAAATATGAATTTGGAGCTTGAATCACTCGATTCAGAATTAAAGAGTAAGGACTTTCCCGAAAGGGAATGACCTGACAATATTTATCTGAGAGTTTGATCCTGGCTCAGGATGAACGCTGGCGGCGTGCCTAGTCTCCATGCCGGGCTACATCGCCGGCCAGGGC
>DBWH01000055.1:0-548 GCA_002308595.1 Mageeibacillus sp. UBA1243
CGCTCTGGTTGAGGCCCTTGCCGCCGCAGTTTACGTCCCTTGCCGATGATGCGATTGTCTCGCCGGGCGCCACGAAATGGTCAACGTGATACACGTAGTCAACGTTTAGCGAACCGAAGTTCAGAATTTTTGTCATTTTTGATCCCTTCAATTAAAGTTCACCTGAACTTGTTTGCGATGGCGTGCAGCCTGTCGAGATTGCCGAGAATGTCCTTCACAAGCTTGAACTGGTTTCTTGCCCTCACGAGGTTGTGCTCGGGGTATTTCGTCGAGAAATATGTGTCGCCGTCAAGGTAGTCCGAAAGGAATCTGATTCCGCATTCGTAGGTCAAAATCGCAGCTGCCTCGGGGAGCAGGTCGAGCTCCTCGTCCGTGAGAAAATCGCGGGCACCGCCAATATACCCTTCGCAGTACTTCTCAAAATTGAGCTCGAGGAAGTGTACCTTCGAAAGGTCAGCCTCGTCCTCAGCCGCCGACGAGCCGCCTGCTCTTAAAGCGTCACCGAAGTCGTAGAGGGCGCTTCCGGGCATTACCGTGTCAAGGTCGAT
>DBWH01000055.1:609-46324 GCA_002308595.1 Mageeibacillus sp. UBA1243
GTCGCGGAGCCTGTCAATAATTGTACCCGTGATGTTTTCGAGCGAGAGAGCGTATTTAATCTCTTCGGCGCACTGAGAGGCGCGGCCGGAGCGGTTCTCCTCGATTGCAATCTTGAGATTTTTGAATCTGTTTCTCGTGTCGTGGAAGCCCGGAATGACTTCGCAGAGCTTTGACGCGTCAAAATCGGCAAGCATTCTCTGGAAATCCGCAAGAGCGCCGCCTGCCTGGACGTATGTCCTTGGCGTCACCTCCACAACGTCGAGGTTGACCGAGTTGGGAAGGAAAAGGTAGCAGCGCCAGTAGAAACCTTCGCTGTCGATGTAGTAAACCTTGTCCTGAACCGACTTCATGAGCGTCAGAGTGTTGGTCTTCGGGTCCTTGCCGGCTGCGATTGCGGTCTTGGCGGCAAATTCGGTCACAAGCATTATGTTGTTCATGAGGCCGACCGGGTCCTTGAAGATGGTCGTGTTGATCCTCTGGAAAATGTAGTGACCGCGGTAGGTGCCCGCAAGAGACCTGTCCCTGACCTCGAAGGTCTGATTGATATGGCCGCTTTCAATCTTGGTTATTTCGAGCGCGTCATAATCTTCGATATCAGTGTAGAAACCTTTGATGACATCAATTGTAAGCATGGCTAATTTTAAATTCCTCCGTATCAAAATCAACTGTTATTTCGGTGCCGCCCTCGAAGACAGTGCGCTGCCTGCGCGGGTTACCGCCAATGAATTCATGCGAGATAAGTTCTTTATCCCAGACCTCGGCCTGAAGGTCGAGAGCGATGTGTGCAAGTCTTATGCCTTCCTCGGATGCGCCCGGGCCGACGTAAACGGTGCCGCCCGTAAGAAGCGCGTAAAGGAAGCCGCTGTCCGTTATCGGTATGTGCCAGCCGCCTTTGGAGCCGATTCCGAACCACGGAATCACCAGACACTCGTGGTAGACCAGCGAGAAGAGCGGTATCGGAATGCCTACAGACTTTCCGGTCATTGATGAGAGCTCGTCAACGGCAAGCGGCGCGTGGTGGCAGAGCACTATCGAAGGGAGCACGCAGTCGACAGCTTCCTCCGAAGAAGTGATTATACCCTTTTTATTCAGGAAATCAAAGCATTCGCGGCGGTATTTTACGCAATCCCGCCTTGTAACCGTATGTTTTTCGTTAAAACACTCGTCAAGGTCGACGACCGAGAACACGTCAAGGTACGTTCCGTCAATCTTAATCCCCAGCTCGTCAAACTTTTTGTAGTTTCTCCTAACGTACTGCGGGCAGAGCTCGGGGCACATGAAAGTCTGCGGACCGCCGCACCACACGTTGTAGAGCTCATAGTTTCCGAACTCGTCAACGGCGACGTTGTCCATGTCAAACGACTCCGCCTCAAAGTAGTAGTCCCTGTACTGGTCATGAATTCCGAACTTATAGCCAAGGTCACGGCACCTGTCCGAAAGCTCCTTCATGCCCTCCGTTCCGCCTGCTTCGGGGCAGGGCGGGAAAAGGTCCGGGTGGAGCCTGTCGTATCCTTTGTTTCCCCAGCCGTCAAGGTGAAGGTAAACCTTCTCAAAACCCTCTTTCTTCATGCGCTGAAGTTTTTTGGCGATTTCGGAGAATTTTACCACCCAGGTATTGTTCTCGGGCTTCTCCTTGTTGTAGGCCTCGGAGCCTTCGTGAATCATGGTCGCAATGCCGTCGTGGAAAATAGGCGTACCGATGAGGTAGCGTGCATTCGGGTTTGCCTCAAACTTCTGCTTAAGGGTCACAAAGTCGCCGTGCTCGCAGACAAATTTTCTGTAAATTTTCGCAAAAACGTTGTAGTCGGCGTTCTTCGGGAAACGGTAGCTGAGCTTCCTCTTATCGTGTGCCGTGAAGTGACCGAGCGACGGCCGCCAATAAGGTACGAGCGTCGTGTCTCCGCAAGGAATGTGGTCAACGAAGCAGCAGGCGTCCCAGGGCGTCTCGAATATCATCATGCAGCCCGAGCCGTTCCTGACCTGGCCCGCGAAAGGCATGTAATAGTCTCTCGAAAGCATGCGCCACTCCTGGAAGTTGGGCACCTTGCCGTCCCACTTGGCGGGAAGAAGCACGCCGTACATCTTGGGCAGAACCGTGCAGCCGTTGTCGGTGTTAAACTCGAGCGGCGCCGGCCAGTAAACAAACGAAATGTCGGACGAAATATCGCCTCTCACGAAAAACTCGCAGTGGAGCGTGTCGTCAGACCTCTCAACAAAAACGTAAGTGACAACGACAATGCCGCTCTCCTCAAAAGTGTAGCTTGCCCTGACACCCGAAACCGTTCCCGTTTCGTATCCGGAAGACTCGCACTTTGCGTCTTTAAACAAAAGATTTCCGAATTTTTTCGAAACAATGCGCGGGTCGCAGCCTTCCTTCGTGCGCCAGACCTCGGCTCCGTTTGCGGCTGATACCGCCAATGCATCAGGATCATAACTTACGGTCAGACCTTCTGATTTCAATGAATAAACTGCCATTTCAAATCTCCTCTTATCAAACGTGTTTTTTAATCTCTTTATTGATTTTTTCTCTAAGGTTCAGTACGAAGTCTCTCTCGTACGGGAATTTGTTGAATCTTATGGGCTCGATGCCTTCTTCAATGAGCGCGAGCACCTTTTCGCGGCCGATCAGACTTTCAAGAAGTGCGAGCGCTCTCCTGTCCTGAAGCCCCTCAAAGAACACAACCTCGCGAATCGACGGAAGCGGTGTCTCCTCGCGCCCCGGGTATACCGAAAACGTGTCGCCGGAAGGAACGAAGCCGTCGCCGTCCGTTGAAACGAACGGGTTGATCTTCGTGAACGAAAGGAAAGAGTTGTAGAAATTGTAGCCCCACTGGAGGAAGCCTTTGATGTCAAACTTCCAGAACTGGAAGCCTATTGCCCTGTTCCTTGCGGAGGGCATTGAAAAGAACCTGTTTGATACGCCGTCCCACTGGCCGCAGCAGTAGTAAGTCCAAAGGCCCTTTACGTTGTGCTCGATGAAAGGCTCGATGTGGTCGTTTGCGGGAATCGGTATGTCGCAGACTCCCTGCTCGTAGTAGTCGTAGTCCGAGAGCGCGTCCATGATCGGCCTGCCGCCAATGAGAGGCTTCACGACAGCCGCGAGCTTTCCGTAGTGCTCGATTACGTCGCGGAAGGGCTCGTCGGATATGTGGAAGAAGCACCTGTCAAGCCGCTTCTTCGCCTTGAGATACGCAACGAGCGCGGGCAGAAATTCCCGCAGAAATGCGATATATTCGTCACTGTCTGCATCGTTTTCCCAGCCGAATATCCTCTGATATTTACCGTCCTTTGTCGCCCAGACCTGGGGGCACTTGGCGGCACCCCACTGAGAGAAGAGGTGGTTGATCTCAAAGTATTTGATGCCGGCCTTCTCGCAGACTGTTATCCATTTGCCGAGGCGTGAGAAGTCGAACGTGTAGTGACCGTTTTCGTATGAAATCTTTGCGAGCTGGACGTTTGTCCTGTAGATGGACGGGAACGTGTCAAGCTCAGGCGAGAGCACAGGGGTGAGAATCATGTTCTGGCCGTAGCGGGCTGCATTGGCGGCAAAATCGCTTATGATTTTCCAGAGCCTTCTGTCGTAGTCGCCGGTGAGGTAGTAGTCCCTCAGGCAGTCGACGTGGAACCACTGCGTGAATATGAAATCGTTTTCGGGAAGGTCAGCGCCGATTATCTCGCACTCAACGCCTATGCGGAGCACGCCGTCGGGCGACTCAAGCGTAAACGTGATAGGGTATTTTCCCGCGGCAAATTTTCCCGCAGGCTCAACTTCGACCCAGACAGCGTTTAAAATGTCGCTCTTAAGGAGCCTCTCGCCGGGCGCCATAGGTTCAAGCACGTCGGGAAAAAGGCCCGGCGTCGTTTTTTCAAAATACGGGTCGGAAAGATTGTCCCTGACGGGGTGGTCGCACGGCACGTTGCGCACCTTGTAAAGCTTTATCGAGTCCCTGAGAGGCGATTCGATTCCGATGTTGGTCGGACTTGATGCAAGACTGAGACCGGGGTCCGAGTCGTAACAGATCTGAAATGAGTAGCGCTCGTTCCTCAGCATCGAAAACGACTTCAGTTCTTTGAAGTCGGATGTCTTCCTCTCGGGGAAGCATTTGTCGAGCGATGATACAATTTTGTAAACCATAGGAAGTCTCCTTAGGATAGGTGTAATCGGCGGTTTCATTTTATCAGATAACACGCACGGACGCAACGAAAAACAACTCCTTCGGCAGCGCAAAATAGCCCCTTTTTGTATGCCTTTTCGAGTGCAGGGAAAAGGGCGAAAAAAACACCGCCAATGCCCCTGATTTTTCTTTTAATACTTGAAAAAGGAAGGCGGGAGCGGTAAAATATGTGCACGGTGCACAAATTTTACCGCGCAAACAGGCCGGACAGGGGTCGGCCGGAAGAAGGGGATAGGATGAAGAGGATTGTTCTTTTGGTATTGGCGATTTCGACAGCTGCTTTTTTTGCGTCGTGCGGCGCGTCCTCCGGCAGCCGGAAGGGCGAAACTGAAACCGGTGTGACGTCTTCGCCTGCCTCGACGGCGGAACCCGAAACGGAAAGCCCTGACGTCACCGAAGAACCTGCGCCGACCGCGACTCCGGCAGCAAGAAAACTTGTTAACGCAGTCAGCGAAAAGACCGTCACGGCGGACTACAGCGAAAAAAGCGAAACCGTCGGCGACCCTGCCGCGATTGTGGACGGGGACGAGACAACGAGATGGAGCGGCTTTGATCTGGGAAGACCGAACTGGGCAAAGAACCTGCACCATGAGATTACTATTGACCTTGGCGGCAGATACGAGCTCAGGGACTTTTACATAATCTGGGAGACGCTCACGGGCTTTTATAGCATACAGGTGTGTGAGGACGGAACGGATTGGACGACTGTCTACGAGTACGACGACGTTATGATGAAGGCGACACCTCTCATTGACGAGGGCGTGTTCCCGAAGGCGACGTTTGCGACAATGATAAGGATCGTCACCGGATTTCCGGAAGGCGAGAAGTGCGAGCAGTACCCTTACTGCAGTATTTACGAGTTTGAGGCCTACGGATACGAGGCGGACGCGGAATAAATCGGAGTGCTGATGACGGTTAATTTGAGAAGAGTTATAAAAATAGCGGCTGCGGGGATCGCCGCGGCGTGCGTCATTGGCGTGTTCGGGTGCGCAAAAAAGAAGGCGCCCGCGGACACAAAGTTTCCGGAAGTGAGCCCGTGCGTCGGCACGGATTACGTTGACGCGAAGGTTTATTATAAGGACGGAAAGACTTCGAACACGGTTGTGGGCATAGACAGGCTCGGAAGGACGTTTGATGCGGTCTGCGGCGACAAGGCGGACAAGTCAAGGGACGTCGGGATTTTCTACTTTCTCTCGCTCGGACAGCACGAAACTGACACGGTTGTGAACGTTTCGGAGCTGCTGAAGGAAGAGGACGGGCTTGAGCGGATGTTTCTCGACAAGGACTATCAGTTCGCGGGAAATCCGGCCTACTTCTGGGCTGAGCCGATTTTCGGTTACTACAACTCGGCGGACACGTGGGTCATAAGAAAGCACCTTGAGATGCTCTCGGCGGCGGGGGTGGATTTCCTCGTCTTTGACGTCACCAATGCGGTCACCTACGACACGGTGGCTCTTCGCATCATAAACGAGGTCGTGAAGCTCAAAGAGGCAGGCTGGGACGAGTGCCCGACGCTCGCCTTTTACACCGCGTCCTACACCCACAGAATTATAAAGCAGCTTTACGAGGACTACTACAAGTTCGACAAGTATGACAGCGCGTGGTATAAGATTGACGGAAAACCCCTTATTATAGGGAGAATCGACTATGCGGACGACCTTCTTGAGGCAAGGGGCAGAGGCGATAAATCGTACAAACCCGAGGAGTTCTCGGAGGAGATTCAAAACTATTTTCATTTTAGAGAGTGCCAGTGGCCGAGCGAGCCTTTCCTCGAAAACGGTTTCCCGTGGATCGAGTGGACGTACCCCGCTGAGGTTCACAACGGTATTATAAACGTTGCCGTGGCGTCGCACCCGTGTCCGCCAATGTCGGATTCGGTTATCTTCGGAGCCGACAACTGGGGCAGGGGCTGGAACGTCCTCACGAAGAAAAACGAGCCCGAAAAGGCCGCTGAGGGGCAGTTCTTCCAGTCGACATGGAACGTGGCGCTCGAGGCGGACCCTGCGATAGTTTTTGTGACGGGATGGAACGAATGGGTTGCCGGCAGGCTTGACCACGGCGATACATACATGATGGTTGACCTATGCAACACCGAGTTTTCGCGCGACGCGGAGCCCATGAAGGGCGGCCATCAGGACAACTTCTACATTCAGCTCGCGGCAAACATCAGGGCCTACAAGAGCGTGCCACTCGGTGACGCCAAGGTCAAAGCGGACGATATCACAATCGACATCGGTGTTGATGACAGCAGGTGGGACGGTGCCCATGCGGTCTTTGCTGCCGCCAATATCTCCGCCCGCGGACGCAACAGCTCCGGCGCAGGCTCGGAAATCAAATACAAAACGGACGCCGTCAGGAACTTCATCACTGAGGTTAAAATCGCGGAGGATTCGGAGAATTACTATTTCAGGATTGAAACCCTTGGCGATGTCGTGAGAAGAGAGAACGGCGAGACGTCGTGGATGAACATATTCATAGGGACCGGAAGGATTGCCGACAAGGGCTGGGAAGGCTACGAATATGTCATCGGAAGAAGCGAGAAAGGAAACAAGCTGAGCGTTGAGAAACTCGGAAGCGGCTTCAGCCTGAAAAAGGCGGGAGAGGCTGAGTTTAACGTTATCGGCAATGCAATGCTGGTGAAACTGCCGAAGAGCATCACCGGCAGCGGAACTTTTTATTTCAAGGTTGCCGACGGCATAGAAAACGAGACAGACATCTCGGACTACTACGCGTCGGGCGAGAGCTTCCCCATAGGGGCCCTCAGTTTCAGGTATGCAGGATGAGTATGATTGAGAACGGAAAACCCGACGATATTGAATTTATCGAAAAGATAGCGGAAATGATGGGACCGGGCTTCGGTGTCTGCGACGGCGCCGGCAAGTCTGTCTTCCCCTCCGACGCTCCGGCTTTTGACATACCGGACGACGACGGCGGGATCGTGACCGCAAACGGCAGGATGTTCTTTGCCGTGAGGGCGGAGGGCAGGGACCTCTGGTTCTATAACGATTTACCGGACGGCGGAAAGGATGCCGTTGACGGTGCCGCCAAGGCGCTCAGGATCGCGGCTCTCTTCTACGTCGAGAACCTCTCTGCGGTCAATTCGAAGAGAAACGAGTTTTTCAGGCAGCTTCTCATTGGCGGCAGGGACTCGGTCGCGCAGAGCGATTTTGCGGTAAACAGCGGGAAAAACGCGGCTGCGCAGGAGTATACCGTGATGCTTGTGACATTGGCGGAAGCTGAGAGCGCGGAGGGCCACGGACAGGAGGACAGGCTCAGCGAAGTTGCGGCTCTGCTTGAGTATGCGTTCCCGGAAAAGGATGGGTTTGTGACCGTGAGGGTGAGGTCGGATGCGTGCGCAGTGATCGTGCCGCTCTCGGAGGACATGAAGTTTGAGAACGCCGTCGAGGCCGCCGAGTCCGTGATTGACACGGTGAGGACTGAGCTTGCGCTCGAGATAAACGTTTCGGTGGGCTGCAGGGTAAAGCAGCTTAAAAACATTGACTCGTCGTTCAAAACAGCCGAAAAGGCGCTGCTTATAGGCGAGGCGTTTGACATTGACAGCGTCGTGTATTCCTATGACAAGCTTGGCGTTGCGAGAATTCTTTACGGCCAGAAGAGGGACGTCTGCGAGAGCTACCTGAGGGAGGTCTTCGGAAACAGCTTTTTCGAGAACTGTCTGCGGATTCAGGAGGGCGAGACGCGGTCCGAGGGCGACGATGAGCTCATCTACACGATTAAAATGTACCTGAAGCTCAACCAGAACGTCACCGAAACCGCCAAGGCGCTCTTCGTGCACAGAAACACATTAAACTACAGGATTGAAAAGTTCAACAAGCTGACGGGCCTTGACTGCACAAGGTTCGAGGACGGCCTCAGGATAAGTATCGGCTTCATGCTGGTCAACTACCTCGAGACGCAGCTGCCTCAGGCGGACGAAAACGCAGCTGCGGCAAGGCCGGCGCGCGAAGGAACCGCCAGACAGAAAAAACAGGCTAACAAAAGATAAAGCGGAAGGCCGGGCGCGCCGGGGGTGTTGCATTGGTTGTGTGACCTTGGCGGTGCCGGCCGGGACGGAAGGATTTTTATTATGGATGATGTGAAAGAAAAAGAGTCAACGGAACAGTTCGGTCCGGAGATAGTATTTGAAAACGTAACGAAAGAGTACCCGAACGGGGTGAGAGCGCTTGACAACGTAAGTTTTCGCGTGGCTCCGGGCGAGTTTGCTTTTCTCATGGGACACTCCGGCTCCGGAAAGTCGTCCCTTATAAAGCTTCTGATGCTTGAGGAGAGGCCCACGTCCGGCAGAATTTCGGTCGGAAACATAGACCTCGGGTCGGTGAGGAGCAGCGGCGTGCCTTACTACAGGCGCCTTGTCGGCATCGTTTTTCAGGATTTCAGGATCATTTCAAGTATGACTGTGTTTGAAAACGTTGCTTTCGCGCTTGAGATGCTCGGCCAGAGCCGCAAGGAGATTGAAAAGCAGGTCCTTGCGGCGCTTGACCTTGTCGGTCTGCTGGAAAAGAGAAACGAAAAGCCGGACTGCCTTTCGGGAGGCGAGCAGCAGCGCGTCGCGATTGCAAGGGCGGTCGTGAACCTGCCGGGTCTTCTTATCGCCGACGAGCCGACGGGAAACCTTGACATGGAAAACTCCGTCGAGATCATGAAGATACTTCAGAAGATCAACAAGATGGGTGCTACGGTCATCGTGGCGACTCACGAGCGCGAGATCGTGGCTGAGATCGGCCAGCGTGTCATTGAGCTGAACCACGGAGTGAGACTCCTTGGCAATGAGTGAAGAAGGGAGGGCGGCATTATGAAAAAACTCAGAGTTATGCTTTACGTTCTCCTTCAGAGTCTGAAGAACGTTGCGAGAAACCTGTTCATGGTTTTTGCGTCGGTCATTGTCGTGTTCTTCGTGCTGCTCGTCGTCGGTTCGTTCATCGAGGCGGGCGTCGTGACCAGCAACATCATCGGACAGGTCAAGGAAAGGCCTGTGCTGAAGATCAATTTCCGCTACTACGTCGACGAGGAGACCGCGATGCAGTACTACGAGGCGATTGCGGCAAGCCCTGAGGTCAAGCACGCGACGTACATCTCAAAGCTGCAGAACTTCGAGAACATGCTCAAGGAGTTCGAGGACAACAGGGAATATTTCGAGAACCTCGACAAGAGCGGAAAGCTCAAATATGCGTCAATCGAGGTGCAGCTCAGAAACTACGCTGACGGCAAGGCGTTTGTCGACGGTATAATGGACGAGGCGGGCGACGTGATCGACAGCGCGCCGAACATATTCGGTGTCGTTGAGAAGATGGAGCGCGCGCAGTTCTGGATAAACATATGCACCATTGCGGCGGTCATCGTGATGACGGCTCTTTCGCTCCTGCTCATATTCAACACCGTAAAACTCACAGTGCTCGCAAGGCACCGCGAAATTGAGATCATGAAGTACGTCGGCGCCACCAACACCTACATCATCACTCCTTTTGTGATTGAGGGCATACTGACGGGGCTCATCGGCGCTGTCGCGGCATTCTTTGCCCTTGGCGGCATCTACGATGCGGTGTTCAGGCTCCTCCTGAGTTTTTCGGAAGACGCCAATATCGTTCCGCTGACATTTGAGCAGTCCGGCGCGACGGGTATCCTCGCGTTCTACCTGCTGTTCGGCGCGTTCACGGGATTTATCGCAAGTATTCTGGCGGCAAGAAAGTATATGAAGGTTTAACGTCATGGATGGAAACAAAGAAAACAAAAACGGTGAACTTGACCGCGACACATGGGCCGACGCATTTTTTGACGGCGTGGTGAACGGCGGCGAGGAAAAACCTAAAAATCCGGGAATTTACGGACAGTTCGACGCCGAAAAGGGCGAGGAAACCGTAAACGATGAAACAAATGCGGAGGCCCCGGCGGAAAACGAAGGCACTTCTCAAACCGAAGCGGAAGAAGACGGAGACGATGACGGCGATTCTTCCGACAGCGGAAAGGAGAAGCTTTCAAGGAGCGACAGGACGACCGTTGCCGTGTTCGTTATCGGCATGGTGCTGCTGATTCTCCTTGGCGTGCTCTGCGGATACTTCATCGGCCGCATCGTTTCGAAAACAAAAGAAAGTGCGGGCGGCGCGACTTCCGGCGAGTTCGGAAAGCAGGGCGCGAGCATCGAACAGATCGAAAAGCTGCAGGAGGTTTTTAAGTTCATATCCGAAAACTATTACCTTAAGACGGATCCTGACGAGCTTCTCGAGGGCGCCGTGACGGGCATGATTGAGTCGATTAAGGATCCTTACGGGCGCTACCACAGACCCGGCAGGATGGACGAATACATCAGCTTTGTTGACGGTAAATACACCGGTATAGGCACTGTTGTAAAGAAGGTCGAGGGCGGCTTTAAGGTCACGGACGTTGAGAGCGGCTCGTCGGCAGACAAAGCAGGCATCAAAAAATCTGACTTGATCGTAAAAATCGACGGCGAAGAGACCGCGTCTATGACGGAAAACGAGGTTCAGAGTCTGCTTTCGAAGGCTGATACAACTTTTTCGCTGGTTTTAAAGACTGAGAGCGGCGAAGAGAAGACTGTCAGCGTTACCACTCAGAAGCTCACGAAGCACGTTGTCGAGGGAAGAAGCCTCGGTGACGGTATCATCTACATTCGCATTGACCAGTTCACGCACGAAGCCCCGTCGGAGTTTGCGGCGATGCTGAGTTCCCTTAAAACGGAAGACGCCAAGGCACTCGTGCTCGATCTCCGCGACAACCCGGGCGGTTACGTTGAGGACGCGGCAAAGATTGCCGACATGATCCTCCCCGAGGGCATCATCGCCACCGCCAAGGACAAAAACGATGTCACCGTCGAGACCTATAATTCGGACAAAAACGAGCTTGGCCTGATGCTTGTCGTGCTCGTAAACGGAAACTCGGCAAGCGCCGCGGAGCTCGTCACGGGCGCAATTGCGGACTTCAAAGCCGGTACCGTTGTCGGCGAGAAGACATTCGGCAAGGCTGTAGGCCAGATAATGAAGACGTTTGAGCACGACGGCAGCGGCCTCACTCTTTCGGCTTTCAGGTACTTTACACCTTCGGGCGACTGCATTGACGGCATCGGTATTATGCCCGACGTTTTTGTCTCGCCTGAGGAGGAATACGTCGGAAAGAAGGCTGCGGACATTCCTTTTGAGCATGACGCGCAGCTTCAGGAGGCCTTAAAGGTACTCGCGGAATAAACTTAACAGGGATTATGTACGAGAATTTTGCAGGTTTTTACAATAAATACACGAGCGACGTCAACTGCGGGCAGCTCATGGATTTACTTGAGGAGCGCTTCAGACTTTTCGGAAACGAAGGGCTGAAAGCTCTGGCAAAGAGGTCTAAGCGAAGCAAGGCAAAAGGCGGGGACGCGTCCAAAACCGCCAAGGCATCAAAGCCTGACGCCTCGGAAAACGGCGCCGACATCGAAAAGTCGACGCTTGTAATCGATGTCGGCTGCGGCACGGGCAAGCTCACTGTCAAAATGGCGGAAAAGGGCTACGACATGACCGGCCTTGACATCAGCCCGGAGATGCTCGAAATCGCGTCGGAGCTTGGCTATGAGAAAAACGTGAACGTGCTCTGGCTGTGCCAGGATATGCGCGAGATGGACACATTCGGCTCGTACGCGGCGATGTACTGCCTTGAGGACGGTGTGAACCATATGACGGGAGAGGGGGACCTTGGCGTGTTCCTCGAGAGGGCAAAGAACTTCATCGACAGGGACGGCCTTCTGATCTTCGACTTTCTCACCGACGATTATTTTAAAGCTGCGGCGTCAAAGGGCGTCTTTTTTGAGGACGGCGGCGACGGGACGTGCATCTGGACGGCCGAGTACGAAAACGCCAAGATGACCTACGACATAATCTGCTATTCGCTTGAGGAGGACGGACTTTACGGGCGAACCGACGACACGGTCGAGGAGATTCCGCTCGAGCCTGCTTTTGTAAAACAAACACTGCAAGAAAAGGGTTACGAGGTGCTCGAACTCAGGGAGTTTTACGACACGCGCGGAAGGTTCTATGTGACGGCAAGACGCAAATGAGCCGCGAATGAGCCGCGCTATTTAACAACGCGGACAGTTAAACGTAAAACGGTAAACTAAAAGGAAGCCTGAAAACGACGGCTTCCTTTTGCTTTAAATACTGTTTGAAATCCTGTCAGATTTTCTCTTCGTAGGAGAACGAGTTGCCTTCGACGGTCACGCGGAGGGTTGACGACCTTGCCGGGAGGAATATGCTGCCGGACGCAAAATGGTTGTCCCACATTGCGGGTTTGACCGAATACTCCCTGAAACCGCACCTTACCGGCTCGATGCCGAGAATGTACTTGTAGTAAACGACAGCCGGAATCGCGGCCCATCCGTGGCAGAGCGAGCCTGCGTCGTCAAAGTCCATCGCGCCCTTGATGGTCTCCCAGAACGAAGTCGCGCCGCAGCCGATCATGTATCCCCAGAGCTCGGTAATTTCGTTCATGACATCGCCAATGTAATCCTTCGACACGGACATCAGCGCGTCATACTTAAAGAGGCACGTGCTGAGCGTGCAGTCGCTGACGGGTACCGTGTCGATGAGCCCTGTCAGGGCTCTGACGGCGCCGTCAAGGTATGCATCATTCAAGGAAGCGGCGCCTGACAGAATCGCGAGCGCATTGGCGTATTGGCTGTAGAAGCGGCAGTCGCCGTCTGCGGCAACGTCCCTGTAGGAGCAGTAGAGCCCGTTTTCTTCGTCAAAGAACGTATCGTTGAACGCGACCTTCATCGACGCGGCAAGCCTTCTCAGCCTGCCCGCAAGATTCAGCTTTCCGGAGTCGTTTCCGCCTGTCTCCTCAAGAATGTCGGAGAGTTTTTCCGTGGCTATTATAAAGAGGGCGGTGAGGCACGCGTCTGCGTCGGCAGGCGGTGCGCTGCCTATTGAGCCGGAGAGCTCGCCGTTCCACTCGTGGAAGTTCCAGTATTTGGCGTCAGTCAGCTTGATGAGCGAGCCGTTTTCGGTGCGGTTTGCGATGGCTGCGGCCATTATTGCATTGGCGGTACGGAGCTGCTCGTTGAAGAACTCGACGTCGCCGCTGTATTTTGTGTATTCGCAGAGCGCGATGACCCAGTGAATCGAGAAAGAGGGAATAGTGATGCTGCAGATTGCCGGAGCGCAGAGCTCGAGGAAGCCGTCCTCACGCTGAGACCTTGCAAGAAGGCTGAGACTTTCTTTAGCGTATGCGTACTCGCCGAACGTGTAGTAGCCCGTGAGCATCTGGTTTCTGCTGTCCATCGCGTAAAGCGCCTGCTCTCTCTGCGGGCAGTCCATGTAGTGCTCGTTCATGCAGAGAAGGAGAGTGCGGAGGCACGTGGAGTAAATCTTGGTGTGGAGCGCGTCGTTGATCTTGAATTTTCCGCACCTGTCGGGGTCGACGGGGTACTGAACGGGCAGGATTCCGAGTCCCGAAATGGTTATCTCGTCGGTTTCCGCGAAAATCATCAGGTAGCGGGCGCCGATCTTGCTGAGAAGATGCGTGTGGGCGGTCTCTCCCGCGGGAACGATGACGGTCTCCGCAAAGCACCTGCCTCCCACGAAGCTCCTTGCCCTCAGATCGTCAAGGTGGTCCGAATACGCGATGCCTATGACAGTGGGTCTCTTTGTGGTGAACCTGAACGAGAGGTAACCGAGCGTCTCCTCGCCGATGTCGGCAACCGCATAGATACCGCGACCCTCTCTGAGCGCACCCGTGAGGACAATGTCTTTCGTTTTAAGTGTGACCGCGTTTTCAACAGGCTCAAGCTCTCTTCCGGGCTCCAGCGCGTAGTTTTCAGGTGCGGGAATCTCCCTTGCGCTCAGCTTGCTTTCAACGATCTCGTAAACGTATTTTGATTTAAGCGCGGCATTCTGCATGTAGGATGCGTGCGCGGCCAAATTAGTCTCCCTGTACTCCTTGCCGAAGTCGAAGATGCCCTGAGCGACGAGCCCGCACGCCTTGGCGTCAAGAATGCTCAGCTTTTCAATGTTTCTCTCGACAAAAACCTCAGGCTCAAAATTCTCAAGCGGCACGGCCTTTGAAAAACCGTCGGCAAGAGCCTTCTCGAAACTGTAGTCACCGCCAAGGAACCCGTCGCAGCCGTCGCTGTAAGTGTATGCAAAAGTAAACCCGAGCTGGCCCGAAACCTGAGGCACAAGCCCGCTCTTGTAGCAGGGTGAAAACCGCCAAAGCGTCTCCTCCGAAGACGCCGCGACCACAAATCCTTCCATGAGGCCCGAAACAAATTCGATGACCTCAAAAAGAAGCTGCCCTTTGCCCTTGATGTAGGTGGACGTCGTGAGCCCTTGCCTGTAAGTGCAGATCGCGATGCGGTTGGTGCCGGAAACGACAAAATCCGTGACGTCGGCATATTCGACGCAGGGCTTGCCGGGGAACTGCGAGTGCTGGCCTGTCGTGACGAAGCGGCCGTTGATCCATACCGCAAACTCGCTGTCAGCGTTGATCTTCAGTATAAGTTTTGAACCCGGCTCGGGCCTCGTTGTCAGAAACTCGTCGTAAAAATCGGAGTAAACGTTTACGGTCGAAAGGTCGCCGGGGTCGCCTGTCGTCAAGGCTATGGCTTTGCTGAAAGGATTTTGCATCATAGGACTCCTTCTGCTCATTTTTTATACTTCGGATTTTACCACTTTCCCGCGCGCTCCTCAACTTTTTTTACCGCCAATGCCGTGCATCCGCCCGCCTTCTTTGCCCAAATTTTGCGCACTTTTGCCGCGCTTTTGATGTATATAAAAAATTATAAAAAACCGGAAAACCGATTGAAATCCTGCCTTCGAGCGTGTATAATACTGTTTGCTCTTTCTGCGGTCAGGTCAAAAACCATTGAAAAACGGCTTTTATGAATTGACTGCAAAAAATAACTATGTCTAAGAAAAGGCGGTAAATTAAAGTGGCTAAAGGTGTTTACGATAAAAAGAGACCTACAGCAAAAAAGGTTTCGAACTTTGACACTAAGGTTATCATTATTCTGGCGGTTGTACTGTCGGTTGTCGTTGTCGGACTCGTTGTCGCAGCCTGCATCGCTGCAAGCTTTGATAACTACATCGGCAGCGTAAACGGCATGCGTATAACAAAGTTTGACTACAAGCTCACGCTTTCAAACGTTGCGGCGGAGATGGAAAAAGAGGCTAAAGAAGCTGACAGCGAGTTTAACTCAAGTACATTCTGGACCGCGGAGAAGAAAAAAGAGGCTGAGACAAAAGCTCTTGACGAGGTTAAGAAGTACTACGTTCTTTACAATCTCGCAAAGAAGAACGGTTTTGCGGTTTCAAAGTCTGACAAAGACACCATGTTCAACTACTACACCAATATGATCTACAGCTACTCGCAGATGTACGGCGGAACATACGACTACTGGACGTCGAACATGGCCGGCATGTCCATGAAGTACGAGGATCTGAATTCACTGGTTGAGTACATGGCTAAATACGAAGCCATCAACGGCTATGCCAACGACTATGCCTCCAAGGCTATGGACGGCTATGCTCTCTCCGATTTGAAGTACAAGGATGAGGAAAAAGGCACGGAATCCGTTGGCGAGGACGCTGTTGTCGCAAAATATCTTGCCGAGAGAGACACTTTCCGCAGAATCAATCTCCAGGTTCTTGCCCTCAGCAAAACACCTTCGGGAACGAAGCCCACGGCTCCGACAGCTGTAGCAGAGCCTACGAAGCCCGATACGGAGGATGAGACATCCGACGCATACAAGGAGTACAAGACAAAGCTCGAGAGCTACAACAAGTATCTTGAGAACAAGGCTGAATACGAGAAGAAGCTCAAAGAGTGGGAAGACAAGGAAGCCGAGATCAAAGCAGCGGTTGCCGATATCTTCAACCAGCTCGCTGAAACCGGCAAGTACACCGGAAAGGGCATCAAAGACGTAGAAGTTACCGACGAAGCCGGAAACAAGACTACGACCAAGAACGAGTATAAAGACGCTGCTCTTGAAGATATCATCAAGAAGGAAGGCGTTAAATACAGCGACGACATGAAGGAAGACGGAACGAACATGTTCATGGGCGCTCCCACAAAGACAAATCTGCTTCAGGTATTTGCAAACTCCCTCGAGTGGACAGACGAGTCGCGCACGGCACTCAAGTCGCTTCTTGTCGAAAGATGGGCAACTGTAGAAGAGCCTGTCGAGGAGAACCCCGGTGAGGAAACTTCCGAAACTGAAGAGCCCGCTGCCGAAGCTGATGCTGAGGCTGATGCTTCCGAAGACGGAGATGCCGCAGAGGGCGAGACCTCGGAAGAGGGCACGGAGCCTGCAGCAGGTACCGAAGAGGGCACGGAGACCAAAGAAGAAGGCACAGAGGCGAAAGAGGAAGAGAAGGACACCGATCCCTGGGCTAAGTACAACAACGATTACAGCGTTGAGAGCATCACCGAGGACGGAAAGTTCAAAGAGACCAAGATCATCCTCATCGAAGACGATTCGAACTTCTACATTGTAAAGTGCACCGGTATCGATGACCTTGACAACAGCAGAGAAGAAGAGCCTGCCGCAGAAGACGCTGACGAAAATACAATTATCAGCGTAAGAGCTCACGTTATCAGAACTCTTAAGAGCGAGAAAGCAAGCGAAGAATACAAAGCTATGGCTGAAGAGCTTGCCGCCAAGTATTCAATCTCCGGCAAGAAGTCCAACACCATCGCAAACTGCAACAAGCAGATTCTCGGATAAACAGTTCTGAGCTTAATTAAAACATTGCCGGCGCCGCGGAAATAACCAATGCGCCGGGTCGAAAAGAAGCCGCGGCAGCGCTTTCCCGAAAAGGAAAGAGGCCGCGGCTTTTAAAAACCGTTATCGGGTTTTACTGACATAGGGAGGCTTTTATATGGGTAAATCGGTGCTCGTTCTTTGCTGCGAAGGCTTTGAGGAGATTGAGGCGCTTACCGTCGTTGACGTGCTCAGAAGGGCGGGCGTTACGGTAACGCTGTGCTCCGTAGAGGGCAGGGAGCTCATGAAGGGCTCACACAATATATACGTAAAGTCGGATAAGCTTTTCGGTGAAGCCGAGAAGGAGGGCAGAGGGTATGATGCCGTGGTACTTCCGGGCGGTCTGCCGAACGCCTATACGCTTAGGGACAGCAGTGACGTTGTCGCCTGCGTAAAGAAGTTTGCGGAAGACGGAAAGCTTGTGTGCGCAATCTGCGCGGCTCCGTGCGTGCTTGAGAGAGCGGGGCTCCTTAGCGGCAGGAAGGCCACGTCGTACCCCGGAATGGTGAAGAAGGAATCCTGCGGCGCTTACCTTGAGGATAAGGTCGTGCGTGACGGAAAGATTATCACCTCGCGCGGACCCGGCACGGCTCTTCCGTTCTCATATGAGATACTGAGGGCGCTCGGCCTTGAGTCGGATGCAGATAAACTTGAGAAGAATATGATATATAAAGTCTGAAACAAAAAGACTCATAAAATAATCCGGCAGAGATTTTTGGTAAGTCCCTGCCGGATTCTCTATTTGTAAGGTTAAATCAATTATTAATAGAGGCCTTCAACGTAGGGCAGCGGATCTACCGGCGTGCCGTATTCGCGAACCTCGAAGTGGAGGTGAGGGCCGGTTGCGCCGCCTGTCATACCGACAAGAGCAATCGTTTCGCCCCTTGTGACCTTCTGGCCTGCAGTTACGAGAAGCTTGCTGCAGTGTCCGTAGACTGTCTGGAGGCCGTTGCCGTGGTCGATGATGACCGTGAGGCCGTACGCGCCGTTCTCCCTTGCAAGAGAGACCGTGCCGCTCTGTGCGGCGTAGATCTTGGTTCCCGTTGAGGCGCCGAGGTCGACTCCGGAGTGGAGCTGCCATGCACCCGAAATGGGATGTATGCGGTAGCCGAATTTGCTTGTAATCCTTGTGTAGGTTTCAATCGGCCAGCAGAAGTTCCAGTCTTTAGGATTTGTCTTTGATGCCAGGGCTTCCTCAGCTGCTTTCTGGGCTGCCTCTTTTGCTCTTGCGGCTTCCTCGGCCTCTCTCTGAGCCTTGGCGGCAGCTTCGGCGGCAATCCTTGCTTCTTCTTCCTTGCGTTTGCGCTCAGCCTCGGCGGCTTTTCTTGCCTCCTCTTCCTTGCGCTTGCGCTCTTCCTCGGCCTTTCTTGCGGCTTCCTCGGCTTCGCGCTGGAGCTTTTCAAGGTTGTTCAGCTTCGAGGTTAGGCCTTTGATCTCCGCTGAGTAGTCAACTTCCTGATCCTCAAGGGCGAGAAGCATGTCGGAGAGTGCCTCGTAGTTTCCCGTCACGTATTCTTTGTCGCTCCGGAGCTCGGCAATAGCCTGCTCGAGATCGCTCAAAAGCTGTTCCTTGTTCTTGAAGAGTTCAAGCTGCTGCCCGCGCTTTTCCTCAAGCTGGCGCTCGCTCTCGAGCACCTCGTCAATGAGCTCCTGGCTGTCGTCAACGATCCTGCGGTGGGTGTCAAGCCTGCGCATGAAATCAAAGATACCGGACGACTCGAAGAACATCTGAAGGACCTCGAAGTCGTTTGATGACTGGTACATGATCCTGACGCGGTCAAGGAGAAGGTCGACAAGCTCCTGATGCTTCTGCTCCATCGCCTCAATCTCGGCGTCGAATCTCTCAATCTCTTCCTTGAGCGCCTGAAGGTCCTGAATAGCAGCCTCCCTGTCGCTCATCCGGCTGAACTTTTCGCTCTCTATGGATGAAATCTCGCGGGCAATCCTCGTGAGAGCCTCCTGTCGCTCCTGAATCATCTTCTGAAGCTCGGTCAGCTGCTCTTTGGCCTCGGCAAGATCGTCTTTGGTTTGGTTAATCTCGCCCTTGTAGTCGTTTGAGAAAGATACAAAAACACCCCCGAAGAACAGACAGAAGGTGAGGGTGAGGGTCATAATTCTGAATATGGTTTTGCGCTTGCAGAGATCATTCTTCATGGCAAACTTCTTTCTCTTTTGAATTCGCTTTATTCGGTTTCGTCGGAAACACGCTAAGATGATACCACAGAGGCAACCGCCAATGCAATATTATATTTAGCGCAAAATGAACAAAATATGCCTTTTTGCGCACTTTTTTGCGTGCCCGAAGCGTATTTTTAAGTGGAAAAATGTTTAGAAGAGGCAAGCGGGGGGCCTTGGCGTTTCCGGAAAGGCCTCAGCTGTTCTTCAGCGTCACGGTGAACGAGGTGCCTTCTTCGGCGCTGCTCCTTACGCTTATGCTTCCTCCGAGCTTCTCGACAATGTCATGCGCAATCGCAAGTCCGAGGCCGAAGCCGCTCTTCGCGGAATCTGCCGTCCTTGACTGATCCGCCTTGTAGAAGCGCTCAAAAATGTGAGGGAGGTTCTCCTCGCTGATAGGCTCGCCGCTGTTTGTGACAGTGATGCGGACGAACCTCGCGTCTGTTTTGAGACTGAAGGAGACATTGGCGTCTTTAGGTGAGTGCTTGACCGCGTTGTCGGTCAGCACGCCGAATACCTTTTCGAGCATCGATGCGTCCGTGTTGATCCGGACGTCCGGCTGAATGTCGGTTTCAATCATCACGCCCCGGTCGAAGGCGACCGTCTCAAAGCTCAGGCAGCAGCGCTCCGCAATCTCCGAAATGTTGACATCGCCAAGGCTTAACTTGTAGCCTCCCTCGTCCGATTTTGCGAGGAAAAGCATCTCCTCGATGAGCTTCTGCATCCGCTCGGCCTCGTACCTGTTGCTCTCGAGCCATTGGCGGNNTTGACGGCGTTCTCGCACAGGGTGCTTATCAGTCTGCGCACAGCCTGCTCGTCGCCGCAGAGAGTGAGGTTTTCCTCCGCGTTTACAATCAGGTTTTTGCCGTTGAACTCCGCCATACCCGCAAACGGAGCGGCGACGTCCTCAACCACGTTCGAGAGATTGAACTCGCTGCGCTCAAGGTGGGAATCAGCCTCATCCATACGCGAAAGATAAATCAGCTCATTGACGAGCTTGCGCATATTTGATACCTGCTTCTGCGTGCCGTAAATCCACTCGTTTTGACCTATATCCATCGAAAGGATATCCATATTTGCCGAAATGACCGTGAGAGGAGTTTTGAGCTCGTGCGAGGCATCGGCAATGAATCGCTTCTGGCTGTCCCACGCTTCCTGCACAGGCTTCATGCTGAGAGAGGCGAGCCTGATGCTGATGAGGGCAATGAAAACCATGATGACAACGTCCGCGCATATAGTGGCGGTGACGGTGTTCTTAATCGTTTTGACGGTTTCGGCGCGGCTTGTGAAGGCAATCGCGGTGCCCCTGAAAGTCGATTTTTTCGAGAAGGCGAGGTCGTCGTTGCCTATCTTGATGACGCCGCTGCTCATGCCGGATGATTCGATTTTGTCGAGGGCGGTTTCGAGCATGTCGTCGTCCATTGAGGCGAAGAATTCCCTCTTCTGGATGATGCTGCCTTCACTGTCAAGAAGAACAGCAAAGGCGGCTCCGTCGATGGTGTTCGGGAGTGCATTGCCGTCAAACCCGCGCGGATTATCCTCTCGCTGCGTTATTTCGCCGTCGGGGAGGGGTGGGACGGTGCCGTCGGGTGTGGATTCGGGGTCGGTGTAGAACTCGCCCCAGCGCTTCTGGTTGTTTCCGAAGACCCATTTGATCTCCATGTTCGGCGCCTCGGAGACGTATCTGATGGCGACATTGAGCCTCGACTGAAGCTTCGAATTTGCGCTGTTTGACGCAAGAACACATATTCCGATGCTCACGGCTGCAAGAAGCACGCCGACGAATATTAAGTTTGTCAGAACGATTTTATTCCGTAGCTTTCTTAGCATTGGCGGTCTCCAGCATGTATCCCTTTTTCTTGTAAGATGCGATCGTGTATTCGGACTGAATGAAGCTGAGTTTTTTGCGGACGAAGCTCATGTATGCCTCGACGTTTGAGTCGCCCGCGTCGGAGTTGAAGCCCCAGACCTTGGTGATGAGCTCCTCCTTGGAGACGGGGACGTTTTTCCTGAGGAGCAGAAGCTTCAGAATCTCGGCCTCCTTGTAGTTTAGGTTGATGCTCTTGCCGTTTTTCGAAATCTCGTTTACGGACGAGTTGAACGTGAAATCGCCGAACTCTGTGACCTCGGCAAGCACTTCCGTATAACGCCTCGTAAGAGCCCTGATTCTTGCGAGCAGCTCGTTGGGGGAGAACGGTTTTGTCATGTAGTCGTCCGCGCCGCTGTCAAGGCCGGTGATCTTGTCCTTGATGGTGTCCTTGGCGGTGAGCATGATGATGGGAGTGCTGACGGAGCTTTCGCGCAGCTTTTTCGCGACGGTCATACCGTCCATTTTCGGAAGCATGACGTCAAGAATGATCACGTCGTAAATGCCGCTGAGCGCGTAGTCAAGGCCGTCCTGACCGTCGGCGACCGTGTCAACCATGTATTTCTTTTCCTCGAGTATCTGCTTGAGGGCTTTTGCCAGCCTGAGCTCGTCCTCAACTATAAGAATCTGCATAAGAAAACTCCTTCCGAAATCCTGGACCGGCGATGCTTCAACGGGCCCCGTGCCCGCATATCATTTATGCGAAAGGCGCTTTTATACGCTGAAGATTACCGGTGTCTACATTATAGCGCATTTGCTGAAAAAATGCCAAAATAAAACTTCCGTAACGGCGCCTGAAACCGTCATGTCCGCAGGTCCTTTGACGAACACGCCAATGTGCCCCGGGGCGCCGCGCATCCTGCACCCCGGGGCGCCGTGCCTCCCGCGCCCCGGAGCGCCCCTTGCGGCAAACTCTTTTTTGTGGTATAACCCCTTGTAAAAGCAAACGCGCGGCTTTGCGGCGGCAAAAGCGCCTGCGGCAGTTCAACCCAAGGAAAGCCGCGCCGTTTAACGCAAACCGCGCAAAACCACAGAAAGATCATTTTTCCGGAGGCCCCATGGACAATATCGCTGCGACAAAAGACGATTTCAGCCTGAATGAAAACGTGTTCCGCTTTGACGGCAGGGACTTTTCATCCGTTCCGATCTCGTTTACCTACAACGGAACAGACTTCAGAGGAATACCGGAGTTGTTCTCGCCCGCCGTGACGGAAATCAGGGCAGACCTCGGCGCGGGCAAAAAGACAACCGTTATATCGGGGCGCAGCGAGGACGGCCTTGAAGTCGTGGCGCATTTTAACGAATACGATAACTTCCCCGTCTGCGAGTGGCTGTTCTTCTTCAGCAACGCGGGACAGGTCAAGCACAAACCGTTCGGCGGCGAGGAGATACAGCTCTCCGCAATCGACGCCGACGCGGCCGAAAACACCGGAATACTTGAGAATATCAAAGTCGGCGACAGGGTCATCAAGGGCTCAAACCCCGTTCTGTACCACGGCAACGGCGACACCTGCACCGATGAAGGCTATGAAATGACGAAAGACCCCGTTGACAGGGAGCTTGTGTATGCGCCGCTTTTCGGCGTGTCATGCTGCGGCGCGTCCCCTTACTTCAGGCTCATTTTTGACGAGTGGTGCGTTAACGTTGCCGTCGGCTGGCCGGGAGGCTGGGAGGCGGGCTTCACACCCGAAGAGGGCGGCGTGAGGGTCTACGCAAAGCAGAAGAACTTTAGGGCATACCTGAAGCCGGGCGAGACCGTGAGGACTCCGAGACTCACGCTGATGTGTTCCGTTGGCGGTGAGGACAGAAGCAGAAACATGTGGAGGCGATGGATGTTCGCGCACATCGTGCCGAAGTTTGAGGAGAGGCCAATCAGGCCGCTTCACTGCCTGCACACGTGGATGATTGACGGCAAGGAGGAGTTCACCGGTGTCACCGAGAAAAACCAGCTTTTTGCCATTGACGAGTACCTGAGAAAGGGTCTGAGACCTGACGTGTGGTGGATTGACGCGGGATGGTACCCCTGCGACGGACACTGGGTGGTCACCGGAAACTGGTGGCCGAACCCCGAAAACTTCCCCGACGGACTCGCCAAGGTAGGCGAAAAGTGCAACGAAAACGGCATAGCGCTCCTGCTCTGGTTTGAACTTGAGAGGGTGCACGTCGACACCTGGCTTGACAAAAACCACCCCGAGTGGATAATCCGCGAGCCCGACGAGGGCAGAATGAACGTCCCGTCGTTCAACCTTCTTAACCTTGGCGATCCCGAGTGCCTGAACTGGGCGATTGAGACGATCGACGGCATTATAAAAGAGGCGGGGGTTAAGATTTACCGCCAGGACTTCAATTTTGCACCCGCCAATGCATGGAGGAGCAAAGACGAAAAGGACCGCGACGGAATGACGGAGAACGCGCACATCGTCGGCTACCTGAAGCTCTGGGACAGCCTGCTGGAGAGAAATCCGGGCCTTTTGATCGACTCGTGCTCGTCGGGCGGAAGGCGGAACGACCTTGAAACGATGAGGCGTGCGGTGCCTTTCCACTATACAGACGTCGGCTACGGTGTACACCCCGTAAAGCAGAAGCAGCACAGGATGATGTTCGAGTGGATACCGTATTTCAGAGCCCACGCGCAGAACTGGGACGACGAAAACGGAGACTATACGCCGGGTGCTCACAGGCCGATTGACGAGTTCGCGTACCACTGTGCGATGGCACCGGCTCTGACGTCAATGATCGAATACTACGACAGCGAGGAGCTATTCTCGCTCGGAATCAAAATGACAAAGCTCTGGAGGCGCGCGGCAGCGTACATGATCGCGGGCGACTACTACCCGCTCACCGAGTGCAGAAAGTCAAACGAAGATTACTACGCAATGCAGTTTGCAAGGCCCGAAGAGGGCGACGGCTTCGTACAGGTGGTCAGAAACACCAAGGCGGAGGCGGAGGAGTTCACACTTAAGCTCAACGTCGACGCCGACGCCGTCTACACGCTTGAGGACGGCGAGACCGGCGAGCGATTCAACGTAAACGGCGAAGACCTGAAGAACGGCTTCAGCGTAGATATACCTAAAAGAAGCGGAATTCTGCTGTTCTATAAAAAGGCCGGCGAGCAGTGAGTGAACCGTCCGAAAGCAGATAATTGAAGCAGCTTCAGCACATCTTTTATACAACGGAGAAAACCAAATGAACAACGTAACGTCTGACAATGACATAATGATCACCGCGACCGCCGCAAACGGCTTCGTGAGGATGATCGCATGCAGTTCAACAAGAACCTGCGAGGAGGCGAGGCGCATCCACGGCACCTCGGCAGTCGCAACTGCGGCACTCGGAAGGTCTTTGACGGCCGCCGCGCTCATGTCAAGTCAGCTCAAAAACGAGACGGATTCGATAACACTTAACATATGCGGCAGGGGCCCCCTCGGAAGCATTCTGTGCGTCTCTGACGTACACGCCAACGTCCGCGGCTACGTCGCAAACCCGGCCGCGGACCTTCCGCTCAGGGAGAGCGACGGAAAGCTTGACGTCGGCGGCGCTGTCGGCAAGGGCTTCCTTCGCGTCATCAAGGACCTTTCGCTGAAGGAGCCCTACGTCGGCACGAGCGCTCTTGTGAGCGGCGAGATTGCCGACGACCTGTCGTACTACTTCGTGACGTCCGAACAGGTGCCGTCAAGCGTCGCCCTCGGCGTCAGGATCATCGGCGATGAGAGCGGCAAAGAGCCCTTTATCGTTGAACACGCGGGCGGCTTCATCCTGCAGCTCATGCCGGGCGCGGAGGACGAGCTTATCGATCAGCTGGAGGCAAGGGTTAAGTTCATGCCGAGCGTCACGACGCTCCTCTCTGCCGGCGCGACCGTGACCGATATCGTCGAGGACGTGCTGAAGGGCTTTTCTCCGGAAATAAAGGAGAAAAAAACGTTTGCGTACAAGTGCGGCTGCACGCGCGGCAGGATGCTTGAGGCGCTTTCCGCTATAGGCCGCGCGGACCTGACCGAAATCTACAACGACGGCAAGGGCGCCGAGCTCTGCTGCCACTTCTGCAACAAAAAGTACAGCTTCAGCACGGAAGAGATCGGAGAGCTGCTCGGCGTATGACATTGGCGGCAGGCTGAGCCTGTAACACGGACGTGACAAACCAATCTGATAACGATAATCTTCCTTGACAGGGGCGCGGGCCTTAGGGTAAAATCAAGGTCCAGGCAAAACTAACCAGACAACTCTGACTCGGAAGGTATATTATGGAATTCGCATCGGTACTTTTCATAGAACTGTTCCTGCCGGTTGTTCTTATCGTGTATTACCTGCTCGGCTTCGTAAAGGCTGAGCGGATAAGGATGACCCTCAGAAACAGTTTTCTGCTGTTTGCAAGCCTGCTGTTCTACGCGTTCGGCGGCATCAGAGAGCTTTTCATCTTCACCGCGATCATCGCAATAAACTTCATTGCCGGTTTCGTGATGGGAAAGATCAGACCGGAGAAGAAGGGCGCGAGGAGGGCAGTCTTCCTGACTTCTCTGCTCCTCGACATTGTGACGCTGATCGTTTTCAAGTACACCGCGACCGTTGTCAACTTTGTTGACGTTGTCAGGAAGGGGAGCGGCGTAAAGGACGCCCTGGAGGGACTTCTGCGGTTTGACGGCAGCGGATTCTTCAGCCTTGCCGTGCCGCTTGCGATTTCGTTCTTCATTTTCCAGGCGATTTCCTACATTTCCGACGTTTACTATAACAAAATCAAGCCGACCAAGAACTTCCTTACGTTCTCGCTCTACATGACGCTGCTCTGCCAGCTCACGCAGGGCCCGATCATGCGCTTCGGCAACCTTGGCGGTCAGATTGAGAACAGAGACCACTCGCTCGATCAGTTCGTGTACGGCATGAAGCGCTTTGTGTACGGTCTTGCCAAAAAGGTGCTTATCGCCAATGTGGCCGCCGAGCAGGTCAAGATCATTTTCGCGACAAGCGTAGACCGGGTGAAGGACACACCGACTCTCTTCGTCAACGTCAGCGAGATGGGCGCTCCTATAGCATGGCTCGGTCTCATACTTTTCACAATCCAGATTTACTACGATTTTTCGGGCTACACCGACATGGCAATAGGCGTCGGCAGCATGCTCGGCTTCAAGATCGACGAAAACTTCAACTACCCTTACACATCGCTCTCCGTGCAGGAATTCTGGCGCAGGTGGCACATCTCACTGTCGTCGTGGTTCAAGGATTACGTGTATATTCCCCTTGGCGGCAGCAGGTGCAGCAAGGCGAGGGCATGCCTTAACGTGGGCATCGTTTTCCTCCTGACGGGCGTATGGCACGCGAGTGCGGGTCTTTTCACGTTTGTCATCTGGGGCCTGATTTTCGTCGTCGCAAGCATTGTCGAGAGGCTTTTCCTCGGAAATCTCCTTAAAAAGAACCCCGTAAAGCCCCTCAACTGGATCTACACGATGCTCGTCGTCATGATCGGCTGGGTATTCTTCAGGGCGGAGAACCTTGATTATGCCGGCAAGTTCATCGGCCAGCTCTTCTGCTTCCACGGCTCTGTCGCGGAAAGGCCGCACTACGTTCTTGACTATCTGTCGGTCAAGGTGGTTCTCGCGCTCGTGCTCGGCATCCTTCTCTCGGGCTTCCTCCAGAGGCTCCTGACGCGTCCGCACGAAAAAATCGCCAATAAGCTTCCCTTCAGAATCGTCGAGCTCGTCTTTATCATTTTCGTATTCGCGGTCTGCATGATCGAGGTTGTCGGAGGCTCCTTCGCCTCGTCAATCTATCTCAAGTTCTGATCGGAGGTGTCATCGATGAACAAAAAAGTTGCAAATACAGTCTTTTCAATCGTTGCCGTATGCATCTTTGCGGTCATTCTGGCGCTGCCGTGGATACTGTCGCTCGCGGGACTCGACAAGGGCAAACCAAACGAAAACAGAGAGCTTGCGACGTTCCCGACAGAGTTTTCGAACGATTACCTCGCCAAGCTCAACACTTACATGAACGACCACTCGCCGATGCGTAAAACGCTTCTTGCTTTTAAGCAGAGCGTTGACGAGAAGGCGCAGACATATTATACGAACCTCGTTGAACCTATATACGCGATGCTCGAGGAAAAAGCCAATCCTTCAACTCCGGCACCGGCGACACCGGGTCCCGGCGAGACTCTGAATCCGGGTGAGACAGGCGAGATTCCTCCCGAAAACACGCCCGACTTCGGCGGCCTTTTCGGCGACGAGACCGAGGAACCGACCGAAGAGCAGCCGACGCCCGTTCCGGAGACCGATACACCTGCCCCGACGGACACACCGACTCCTACTCCCACAACGACTCCGACTGCAACTCCAACGCCTACACTGACGCCCGGCGGAACGGTTTCTCCCGGCGGCGATGAGACCCCGACACCCGCGGACACGCCTACACCGACTCCGACCGCAACACCTACACCCACACCGACTCCGACTCCCACACCGACTCCGGAGCCCTGTCAGCACACTTTCGGCAAGACAAAGGTGACGAAACAGGCCGACTGCATCCATAAAGGAACCGGCGAGCAGGTCTGCACGAAGTGCGGCGAGAAACAGACGGTGGAAATCGCGGCGCTCGGCCACAGCTACAGCGTAATCAGAACGCAGCAGGCGTCCTTTGCGCACGACGGCTATTCGCTTGAAAAGTGCTCAAGATGCGGCACCGCCAATGTCAAAGACGTTGTCTACAGGACAAGCGTTCCCGATTTCTTCAAAAACCAGAAGAGAATAACCTACAGCGGCTCAGGCTTTAAGGGTATGCACGACTGGTACTTCTATGCAGGGGACAACAGCGTTGACTATTTCGAAGGAAACAATGTGCTCACGGACGAAGAATACGACTACTGGATGAAGACGTACGAGGCTCTGCACGAGGAGTGCGAGAAGAGAGGCATTGCCGTCGTCTACCTGATTCCGCCGAACAAGGAACAGGTCTATGCGGAGTACATGCCGTCAGGGCTTAAGATCACGTCCAACTCCGCAAAACGCCAACCCGTTTTCGTGCAGTATTTAAAGGACCACAACAGTCCCATCAGGTATCTGTATCCGATCCAGGAACTCAAAACCGCCAAGATCCTCTATGAGACATACTACCAGCAGGATACACACTGGAACGAAGTCGGCGGCTTTGTCGCGGCCATGCAGATATGCAAACTGATCGGCGTGCCGACGACACCCATCCAGAACGTCGGCGTTTCGACCTTTGACAGTAGCGGAGGCGACCTTGTCAGCCTCGGCGTCGGCAGCGCAACGACTTACACCTGCTATTCGATAAGCTACAAGCCCGACGTTTCGTACACCACGACGTACTACACAAACACAGTCACCTCCGCAGGTTACGACAATCCCACGTCCGAACTGAGAGTTCATGAGTCGACTGTAAACAACAACAGAAAGTGCGTCATCATCGGCGACTCTTTCAGGCACTCTCTCGCGCCTTTCCTCGCCAAGGATTTCAGGAAAGTCACCGTCGCGCACAGGGGAGACTTCAACACGATCTCAAAGAGCAAGAAAACCGACAACGGCGCCGTCGTCAACTGCGGCAGACCTATAATACAGGACGCGCTCTCCGAGCTTAAAACAGGAGACGTTCTCATTGTCATGGCCGTCGAAAGATACGACTCCGCCAATGTCTCAATGGCGGAGACCATCACCGACTTCATGAGGAATCTGCCCTGACAAAACAGCTAAACAGTTTAAGACCGGCGCGGCTCAACCATCAAAGGGCCGCGCCGGTCCGCTATATAACGGGGCGGTTAAACCGCCGCTCCCGCCGGAAAGCTTGAAACCGGCAAGGCCGGCCTTAGGGTCAGGGAAGAGGGCGGGAGGCATCGGCGTGTCCGAAATGCCCAAACCGCGGTGCCGGGCCTCAAGGCCGGTATTTCTGCTAATTTAGCGGAAAACGGGTGTTATGCCGTGAAATGCGCCTTGGCGGTGTCTCTGCCGGGGCTGTTATTTATGCTAACAGTAACCAAAAATCGAGCCGAAAAAGCTTGAATTTTCGGACATATTTGCCAAAAAAGCGTTGACACCTAAGGGTAAAACTCTTATAATAAATTTGTTTATTTTGCATAAATGGTTCCTTTTGCGGGAATGGGCTTCCGAAAGCGGTTCGGAACGGAATAACTCGGAAGCTGAATTTTCCGGAAATGGTGCTGAAAGGTTGAGTGTATGGACAAGAAACAAAAACGTAGAATCATCGTTTTGTCAGTTTTGGCCGTGCTTGTTGTTGCCGTCATTGTGGCTCTCTTTGTATACGGAAGCCGCAAGGCGAGCATCAGGCAGTTTGCGGTCGAAAATGACGACAGGCTTGCCTTCAACCCCTTTGTCGAAAACGAGGAGAGATCCGATAACAGTCTCCTCGAGTACGGTAAGGTACTGACAAAGTACGGCGACAAGTATTCTATGTACACGGGTAACGACATTGTCTTAAACGCTGCCGACTTTTACGGAATCAGTTTTAAGATCGACAACGGCGAGACGCTTTACCTGTACCGCAGCGAGGACGGAGCTTACGAAAAGGTCTCCTACCGCGGAAAGTACTACGATTACGAGAAGGTTCTGGCAGGCGAGTTCACATTCGCAACGGAGAGCGTTATCGAGAAGATTCAGCGCATCGTAAACCACATCAGCTTTGACGAGGATTACGGATTTACCTACTGCGTTGACATCGACGATAACAGGGACAAAAACGGCTACACGAAAGAATCCGACGCTTCGAAGAGATATGAGCAGAAGAACGGATCAATCGAAGCTGACGCCAATGCAATCTACTTCGGCAGAAGCGACGCAGGCGACTCCTCCAACGCGATTGAAGAACTCACTTTCATTTACAAGCCTGACATCCCGGAGACGGCTCTTTACTCGATGAACATTGAGTATTTCCTCCCCGCAAACAGGTCGAACAACACACTCGTGCGCCTCAGCGTAGATAACAAGTACCCCTTCAAAGAGGCATCCGGTATCGAACTGAAGCGTCTTTACGGTTTCTTCGACAACAAGAGTCTTGACATTGGCGGCAATGAGATCCGCAACCAGCAGCAGGAACTCTTCCGCTGGCAGACAACGACTCTTTCCAACCCCGAAGGTCTTTATAGAAATCCCTACAGGTTCCTCATAAATGCAAGCAGCCTCGCATCAGCTGAAAAGCCGAGAACGATTTCGCTTACATTCGGCAGAGAACCTGTTGTTGTGAGAAAAATAGTCCTCACGGCTCCGCTTTCATCCGTCTCCTACGACGAATACAAGTCCCTGAACGGTTTCTCCGAAGACAAGATCGTTAAAGACAGCGCATCGCAGGTTGAGTTCGAAGTTCCTTACACAAAGAACACGATCAGCATCAGAAGCGAGTGGGACAGTGACTACTGCACATACCCCGCTTCCTACAAGGTCACAAGATACAACTACTTCGGCGGCGACAGATGGACAAACGGCGGCGACGGAGCTACCTGGAGATTCACGGTCGCAAAAGACGGCTGGTATCAGATCGGTTTCAGATATCAGAACACGCTGACTGACATTGCCGTATACGGCGAAATCAAGATCGACGACGTGGTTCCCTTCGCGGAGATGGAAGAGTACTGCTTCCCTTACACCGACGGATGGGCAGGCTGCTCGCTTATCGATGCAAACCAGAAGCCTTACTACTTCTACCTCACAGCCGGCGAACACACGATTTCAATCACTTCCAAGGTCGGCCCGCTGAGAGCCGCTATCCAGAGCCTCCAGGAGTCGATGGACTCCATCTCGAAACTCATCAGCACTGTTGTAAACATCACCGGTGCGACCAGAGTATCGACGGGCGGCTACGCGGTTGACAAGAACAGAGACTGGGACCTCGATAAGTACATTGTCGGCATCGAAGAAGAGATCAAAAACTACCGCGACACATTCGAGCGAATCTACAAGGAAATCAAAGCTGCAAACGGCGGTGTGCTTCCTTACTACGGATCTTCGGTATCTGTCGCCAAGGCGCTCTTCTCAAGACTTGCGAACGGCACCGAGGGACTCGAGAGTATCCCGTCTGCACTCAACGAAATATCCAACGCACTTACAAGCCTTTCAACTACACTTCAGAATATAACAGAACAGCCTATCTCCATTGATTACATGGTCGTTCACGGCGGCGAATTTGACTACGGCAAGTGCCGCAGCAACGCATTCCAGTCCTTCTACGTTGGCGCCATCAGATTCGGCGACTCTTTCTCCAAGGACTACTCGCTGGTAGGCGCAAGAAACGACACGGACCTCTCCAAGGCTAAAGAGATTCAGGTCTACGTCGCAAGAGGACGTGAATACGTCGAAATGCTCAGAGCTCTCATCGCAGAGGACTTCACACCGAAGACGGGCATCAAGGTCAACGTCAACATGGTTTCGACCGGCGTCGAGGGCCTGGTAATGCTCAGATACGTAACAGGAACGGCTCCTGACGTGGCAATCTCGGTTGGGGCGGGCTCGCCTGTCGAATACGCGGCAAGAGGCGCTCTCGTGGCTTACAACGACCTTGACGGCGACGGCATAAGCGAGAATCAGGAAGCGTTCGACAAATTCTTCGCGGAGAACTTCCTTGACGGCGCCAAGACGCTCTCGAGATACCGCGGCAACTACTACTCGGTACCTGAGACGCAGACGTGGTCGGCTCTCTTCTACAGAACGGACATCCTTGCCGAGCTCGGCATTGACAAGATACCCTCGACCTGGGACGAGGTCTACGAGATACTCCCGAGACTCCAGGAGAAGAACCTTGACTTCTGCTACAACTACGCCACCGGAAACCTCTACCCGTTCCTCTATCAGAACGGCGCGACCGTTTATGATTACGACGGCGTCGTTTCGGCTCTCGACTCGGTTGAAGCCTACAACGCTTTCTACGAGTATTCGAACCTCTATAATAAGTACAACATTCCGTACGCCGCCAACTTCTACATGAAGTTTAAACTCGGCGACATGCCGATCGGAATTGCCGATATGGGCACGTACTGCCAGCTCAAGTATTCGGCTCCTGAGATCAACGGTAAATGGACAATGGCTCCTGTCCCCGGCCATCTCAAAGAGGACGGCACAATCGACAGAAGCATGGGCGGCAGCGCAACAACATGCGTCATGATTAAGAACAAGGGCGACAGACTGAAAGCTCAGGAATCCTGGGAATTCGTCAAGTGGTGGATGAGCGAAGAAACTCAGGTCGCCTACGCTCAGGAAGTTGAAGCAACATTCGGCGTCGCTTCAAGATGGCAGACGGCAAACAAGCGCGCTATCAACTCGATGGCATACAGCGACGAAGAGCTCGAAGTCATCAATGAGCAGTGGTCATACTTCACCGAGACGCCAATCGTTCTCGGCGGCTACTACACGGCACGTTATCTGACAACGGCACTCAACCAGGCAGTTCTTCAGGGCAACAACATCAGGATCGCACTTGAAGACGCAGTCAGAGAAATCAACAAAGAAATGCACCGTAAGCAGAAAGAGTTCTTCCCCGAAGCATTCGCTGCTGACGGAACGATCGATCCTGAATTTTCAATAATCTGGTCAAAGAAGGGAGAGGGCTGAAATGGCAAA
Source organism: Mageeibacillus sp. UBA1243 (assembly GCA_002308595.1). Taxonomy (GTDB): domain Bacteria; phylum Bacillota; class Clostridia; order UBA1212; family UBA1212; genus UBA1212. Next base: position 33,158 of record DBWH01000055.1, read on the forward strand.
AAAGCAAAAACAACTTGAAAACGAGCCTTCTGTCGTAAATACCGAGATTCAGGGAGGGAAGCCTCCGAAGAAGAAAAAGGATTATACGAAATCTTATTTCAGGTACACTCTTCACGAGATCGGCCATCATAAGATGTCGTATGCGCTCATCGCTCCCTTCTTCATCTGCTTCATAACTTTTACATTACTTCCGCTGATCGCTTCAGCCGCACTCAGTTTCTTCTACTTTGACTCACTGAGCTGGCCGCAGTTCGTCTTCTGGAAGAACTATGTATACCTCTTCGTTGAAGACTCGCTGTTCCTGAAGGCATTCAGCAACACCCTCTACTATGCAATCATAGTCGGACCTGTTTCCTACATCATGTCCTACTTCTTCGCATGGTTCATCAACCAGGTGCCGAGGAGACTGAAGCCAATCTACACACTGGCTTTCTACGCACCTTCTCTCTGCAGCGGAATCGCTATGAGCGTTGTCTGGCTCGTTGTATTCGCCAACGACAGCCAGGGCTACATCAACTCGGCTCTGCTTAACGCAGGCCTGATAACGGAGCCTATCCAGTTCCTGCAGGACGTCAAATGGATCATGCCCGTAATCATTATTGTCGCGCTGTGGTCGTCACTCGGCGCAGGATTCCTTTCGTTCGTTGCCGGTTTCGCCAACGTCGACAAGGAGCTCTACGACGCGGCAATGGTTGACGGTATCACCTCAAGATTCCAGAGACTTATTTACATCGACATACCGCAGACGATGCCTCAGCTGCTCTTCTCAGCGGTTTTGACAATTACAGGATCATTCACGGTCGGAGCCTTGAGCCAGACGCTTGTCGGCCACCCGAGCCCGGAGGACGCAGGTCTTACGATCATGCTCCACCTTGGGGACTACGCGGGACAGCGTTTCGAGGTTGGTTATGCGTCGGCAATTGCCGTTGTTCTCTCCGTGCTGGTTCTCGGAATAGGCAGACTTGCATTCAGGCTGCTCAGTGATAAGGGGTGATGAGCGGTGTTTCAAGTAGATGTTGATTATTTAAAGAAAGCGAAAAAACGCAGAGAATACGCACCGACCGTCATTACTATCGTATTGGCGTTTGCCGGAATCGTATCCGCTCTGCCTATCGTCTACCTCTTCGTTACGGCCCTCAAGCCGGCAGAAGAGCTGTTCCTCTATCCGCCGAGATTCTACGTTTCGAATCCGACGCTTAAGAACTTCAGCGACCTTGTAAGTATTACGTCGAACACGATGGTTCCTTTCACGAGGTACCTGTTCAATACGGTACTTGTTACGGTATTATTCCTTTTTGCATTGATAGTTGTCGGCACCATGGCGTGCTACCCGCTCTCAAAGCACAAATTCCCCGGAAGCAAAGGTCTCTTCAAACTTGTCACCAATGCGCTTCTCATCATTTCGGGTGCAGCCACAATCCCGTCATACATCATTATCACGGGACTTCACCTTGACAATACCTACCTGGTATACATCATCCCGGGCCTCGCGAACTGTACGTGTATGTTCCTCTTGAAACAGTTCCTCGATCAGGTTCCGGATACCATATTCGAGGCAGGTAAGATTGACGGCGCGTCCGAGTGGCAGCTTTACACAAAGATTGCTCTCCCGCTTCTCAGAAACGCTCAGGCAACTTGCGTCATTCTGACATTCCCGGGAATCTGGGGCGATGCTTCAACTTCAACAACTTACATATATGACGAGCAGCTCCGTACGTTCGCTTTCTTCATGAGCACCCTTCAGGGCGGTTTTGCAAGAACAGGCGCAAACGCAGCGGCTTCGCTCATCATGACATTGCCGAGTATTATCGTGTTCGTCGTCTCGCAGTCGAGCGTTATGGATACGATGGCGCACTCGGGTATTAAATAAGGGAAGGGGGATGCAGATGAAAAGTAAATTCAGAAAAATTCTGTGCATCGCTCTGACATTGGCGTGTTTGGTTTCGGTTTGCACGGTAATTCCGAGCTCCGCGGCAACACCGTATTCGAACTACTTCATGTCTCTGGTTGACCCTTACAGCTGGAGCCTTCCTACACCGGAAGCTTACCAGGTCAGCCGGGTTGTCGATTTCCCCGACAAAGAACACGGAAAACTCCTCAATCCTGAGGATATGTTTATCGGCCCTGACGGCAGGATTTACATTGCCGACAGCGGAAACAACCGAATCGTAATCCTGAAGAGCGACCTCACGTTTGACTTCGCCATCACGGGTTATGAGGAGGACGGAAGTAAACTCAACAATCCTACCTGCGTATTCGTTGACGACGACGGAACGATTCTTGTTGCCGACTACGGTAACAAGCGTCTCATCGAGTTCACGAAATACGGCAACTTCAGGTTCGCCTACCCGACTCCTTCGAGCGACATCCTTTCCGAGGACTTCAACTACCAGCCTCAGCGCGTTGTTAAAGACCAGAAGGGCTACATCTACGTCTGCTCCGTCGGTGACTCGAACGGTATTCTGATGCTCTCGTCAGACGGTGAGTTCAGAAACTACTTCGGTACAAACAAGGTTGCCCTGACTTTCTGGGAGAGTATCGCAAGGATGCTCTGGTCAAGAGAGTCCCGTAAAGGTACGGTCGTAACGCTTCCTTATACTTTTAACAACATATTCATCCACGACGGATTCATCTACGCTACGACAACCGGTTATTCGGCGGCCCAGATGCGTAAGATCAATCCTGCAGGTTCTGACGTTCTCTACGGCGGAAGGGACTTCTCGGACTTCGGTCTTCTCAGAAACTCCGCAGACCTCCAGAACTTCATCGACGTAACTGTCGACAATGATTCCAACACGTACGTTATCGACGCAACTTACGGACGTATCTACGAGTACGACGAGTGGGGCAGAAACCTGTTCGCTTTCGGTACCGTAGGAACGGGCTACGGCCAGTTCTCACTTCCGAAGTCGCTCGAAGCTGACGACCAGGGAAGAATCTACGTTCTTAACGGCGGAAACAACACCATCTACGTTTTCGAGCAGACCGAGTTTGCAAAGCTTGTTCACCGGGCCAATAAGAACTACAGTAACGGTATCTACGAAGCTGTCGACAATCCGAATGACGGCTCCAAGGAGGACAACGCTTTCTTCCAGTGGACAAAGGTTAAAGAAGAGGACAACTTCTACAGCCTTGCTCTCCAGTCCATAGGACAGATCCTCTGGAGAAAGGAGAGATACTCGGAAGCGCTCCGCTACTTTGAAATCGCCGGAGACACCGTAGGTGCTTCGAGCGCATTCAAAGAACTTCGCGCGAACTTCCTTGGCGATTACTTCTCAATCATCGCATCCGTGACCGTCGGTCTTCTCGTAGCGCTGCTCGTTTTCAAGAAACTCAGAAAACGCTACAGGATGAAGCATCCGAGAACGGTTGAGAAGAAGCCGAACTTCATGCAGAAGATCGGTGCATTCATAAAGAATATGGTTCACACGGCGACTCACCCGATTGACGGATTTGAGGATATCAGATACGAAAACAAGGGTACGTACCGTGATGCCATCATCGTGATTCTTGTATATGTTGTTACGCACTGCCTGTCATTGGCGTGCACAAGCTTCATATACAGGGGAGGACAGTCCATCGAGTTTATTAACTGGGGGACAGAGATACTTTGGTGTCTGCTCCCGTGGGTTGTAGTCTGCGTCGTAAACTACGGCGTCACGACGATCCTCTACGGCGAAGGCAGATTCAGGGATGTTGTCATCGGCGGCGCATACTGCCACGTACCGTTCATCCTCATCGAGCTCCCGCTCGCGATCATCACCCAGGGTCTTACGCTTCAGGAAGCACCGCTTGTCAGCATCGTAGGATCCATCACCACGGCGTGGGTAGTGGTTCTCGTATTCATGTGCATGAAGGGCGTCCACGGCTTCAACCCGCTTAAGGCAGTGCTTGTATTCGTGCTGACTCTTGCCGGAGTTGCCGCTGTTGCAGTCCTGTTCATGATCGTGAGAGGACTCTTCGAACAGATGGTCGATTTCATCGTTCAGTTTGCAAAGGAGTTGAGCTATCTTGTTTAATAAGAAATCGAAAAAAGAGAATAATAAAGACGCTGCTCAAATCGAACAAGTTCTGAACGAAAACGAGATCGGAGCAGAGAATGCCGCAGAGAATGCGGAAGCAGTTGAAAACACCGAAACTGTCAAGAAGACAGAAGAGGTGAAGACAAGCGTTTTCAGAGCTTCAATGGACGATGACGAGAACAGAAAGAATCTCCACATCGACAAGGAAGAAGCTGAAAAATTCCTCGAAAAACAGAGGAAAAAGAAACTCAGAAACAGGATCATCATCACGACCGTTTCGGTCATCGTGGTTCTCATTGCCATCTTCGTTGTCTACAAGGTGGTGTTCGGCGGAAACGTCGGCGTCATCAGATTCAGCGACAAGTGGATTGTTGAGAAAGACCCGAAACCCGTCGGAGCTGCCATCAAGACAAACGCAGGCATGACCGAGATCGCATCCGTCAGCAACGCGATGGGCGGAACGACGACCATTAAGTTCTCGCCCGCTGATTCGCTCCTCATCCTTGAGCTTACAAACGCCAAGGGAGACAAGGAGACCATCAGAAGCTGGCCTGCTCCTCTTGAGAAGGAAGTTGATCAGAAAACCATTGGCGATGAGTATCCGAAATACGCCAAGAACCACGACATCGTTTCCTCGCTCGTAAGGCTCGGCTACACGGCTTCCAACCTCGACGGCGGTAAGGATTTCGGTATCAACCAGGTTCCGGGCGTCAAGATTGAGTACTACTACATCGAGAACGGTTTCAAAGCCAAATACACTGTTCCGATCGAGGTCACCAAGACCAACAGCGACGGCGACACTTATAAAGTAACTTATGAGTTCAGCCTCGGCGTTGAGTTCTACCTCGACAAAAACGGCGATCTTATCGTAAACGTTCCGAAGAAGGACGTTATCGAGACAGAGACCGAGGACCAGTACGACAAGAATACTGACGAGATGCCGAGAGTTGCGTCCATCGCCGTTCTTCCGTTCATCAACGCAAGAAGGCAGGGCGACAACGGCTACTACGTAACTCCTGACGGATCGGGCGGACTTACATACTTCAACGTTCCCCGTATCTCCCAGTACGACGAGTACCAGAAGCGCATCTACGGCTACGACGACATATTCGACGTCTTCAACTACCCGAACATGACCAACGAGACAATCTGCCTCCCTGCGTTCGGCGCTGTTGACGGCGGCAAGAGACTCACCTGCTTTGCTGTTGAGAGTGAAGCCAACGCTTCAATCCTCATGGGCCAGCCGGGCATGAAGAACCTCGACTTCTACTACATTACGTATCTGTTCAAGTGGAGAGAGTTCTACCAGGCCAAGATCTCGAACAGCGGTCAGTCGTACACATTCCTTGAGATCCCGTCGGGCATTGGCGATTTCACAATGAAATACTCCTATACCATCGACAACGACACAACCTACTCATACGTTGACGTCGCCAAGGACATCAGGGAGTTCATCGTAAACAAGTGGTATGAGGATAAGAATTCGGACAACCCGGACTACGACTACCTCGACAAGGTGGACGTAAACTCGCCCGAAAACAAGGATCAGAATCCGGACCTCATCAACCTCAAGATTTTCATTGCCGATATCAACAGAGCTTCGGTTTCGTGGTGGCCGACTTATAAGGTCATGACCACTTTCGGACAGGCCAAGAGCATAGTCACGAAGACTGCACAGGAGGGTCTCGGAAGGATTCGCTACTCGCTCCTCGGATGGCAGCAGGAAGGCTACTACGGCAACCCGATGAAGAAGTTCTCCATCAGCAACTCGGTCGGAGGAAAGGGCGGTCTCAAAGACCTCAACTCATACGCCAAGAAGAACGAGGCCACATTGGCGGCAGACGTCAATATGCTCCTCATCTACGGCTCGCCGAAGGGCGCCAGCCTCAGACAGGCTGTTGTAAAGAACCCGGGTACGTTCTACGTGAACTACAAGGTTGTCAACACTGCAGGTGTTTTCGACAGGTACACGGATTACTACTACATGAGCCCGCTTTACTACAACTACAACATGCTCAGCAAGGATATCAACGGCCTCAAAGACCTCGGTTTCAAGAACGTTGACCTCCAGCAGATGGGCAACCTGCTCTACACCGACTACAACAAAGAGAACGCGCTTCTCCGCCAGCAGGCACTTGAGTACTACCGCAAGTGGATGACTCAGTACAAGGCGAAGTTCGACACGGTTTCGGTATATTACGGTTACGAGTATGCGGCTTCCGTTGCCGACAACATCCTCGACATTCCTACCGAGTCGTCCAAGCTCTTCATCGTTGACGAGTCAGTGCCGGTTCTCGAGATCGTTTACCACGGTCTGGTCGACTATTACTCCAACGCGGTGAACAGGTCCTCCGACTACACGAAGAGCATTCTGAGATCAATCGAGTACGGCGCGTTCCTGACCTTCGAAGTTACCAACAACACAACCGAAGGACTCAGATACACCCGTTACAACTCTCTGTTCAAAGCTAAATTCGACGACCTCTACGCATCGATCGTCAAAGGCTACAATATCGCCAATAAGGCTCTCGCGCCTGTTGCAAACTGCGATATTACCGGCCACTTCTGCGTAGACGGCGAGAGGGAAGGCGACGTTTACTGCACAGAGTACAGCAACGGCACAAAGATTTATGTTAACTACGGCGACACCAGCAAGGAAACTCCTGACGGAAAAGTTCCTGCTTTCGGAATCGGCATTTGCACGTCTGACGGCAAATTCGAAACCCTTAACGTGAAATGATGAAGGGAGGCCGGTTGTTTTGAAAAAAACAGTAAAACTTAAGAAAAAGCTTGCCCATTCCAAGAGATACTCATTGTTATCTTTTGAAAAGAGGCGCTCGCTCGAGGGATTAGTCTTCTCAATCCCGTGGCTTCTGGGATTCATCGGATTCGTCTTGATTCCGCTGGTTCTCTCCGTAAGAATCAGTTTCTTCCAGACGGTTCTCACCGACCTCTACGGATTCCAGGGCACGAGTAAATTTGTCGGCATCAACAACTACGTCAAGGTCATTCAGGACCCTGCGGTTGGTCAGACCGTTTTTGAATCATTCGGTCTCTCGCTGGCAAAGGTGCCTGTAATCGTTGCATTCTCGCTCTTCGTTGCGGTATTGCTGAAGCAGAAGTTCCCGGGACGCACACTGTTCCGCGTAATCTTCTTCATTCCGGTAATCCTCGCAGGAACGATCATGACCTACCTCTTCAGAGACGGTGTCGGTCAGATGAGCGTCTTCTCATCGATTACAACGGGTGTACAGGGCGTCAACACGTTCTTCGGAACGGTAATGAGCAACATCGGATCCATAATGTGGGCGAGCAGTGTTGAAATACTGATCTTCCTGGCGGCTCTCCAGAGCGTCCCCGCAACCCTCTACGAGGTTGTCGAGATCGACGGTGCGAGCGCATGGGAGAGCTTCTGGCACGTAACACTTCCTTACATCTCGCCTTTCGTAATCCTCAACTGCATCTACGCGCTGGTTGACTCGTTCGTAGCTTCCGACAACCCTGTTATGAGCATCATGAACTCCATGACTCAGACGGGTACGAAATACGGACAGGCATCGGCTCTCAGCTGGCTCTACATGCTGGCCACACTCGCAGTAATTCTCATATTCATTCTCTTTACGAGGAGGTGGCTGAAGTGAAACTTAAACCGGCTAAAGCAGCAGCTGAAGGATCCGCTTCCGCTGTTGAAACAAAGCAGAAAAAGAAGTTTTTCGAAGGCGGCGTTAAGGGTCTTATTAAAAAGTATGAGAACCTTGGCTATAAGGCTAAAAAGAAGGTATACCACTTCATTTCGAGGCTGTTCATCTACTTCGTGCTCATCGAGATGGCATATCTCTTCATCCTGCCTTTCATTTACATCTTCTCAACTTCGCTGATGTCTTCGCAGGACTACATGGATCCTACGGTCCAGTACATACCTACGAGCGTCAACTGGACGAACTTTGTAAAAGCATATCAGGCTCTGGATTATATTAAATCGTTCTTCAACTCAATGGGAACGTCACTGCTCTCGGCTCTGTTCCAGACAGTGTCCTGCGCTCTGATTGGATATTCTCTCGGACGCTACAAGTTCAGAGGCAGAAACCTTCTGTTCCTCCTCGTCGTGCTCGTGCTCCTCATACCTCCTCAGGTTATGATTCTTGCATCGTACGGTATGTGGGCGGAACTGCACATGGTCAATACGTGGGGACCTGTGGTTCTCCCGACAGTCTTCGGACTCGGACTCCGCGGCGCTCTCTTCGTCATGATCTACATGTACTTCTTCCAGAGAATTCCTTCGGTTATGGATGACGCCGCAAGAATCGACGGTGCAGGCCCGCTCAGAGTTTTCGGAATCATCATGCTCCCGCTCGTAAAATCGGCTATTGCCATCGTCTTCATCTTCTCGTTCGTATGGCACTGGAACGACAACTACGAAGCGCCGACATACATGTATCTCGAAGGAAAGCAGACCCTCCAGCCGAGACTCGCCAACATCCAGAACTACTTCAACAAGTATGCATCGTCTCAGATGATGTCCGAACTCGACAAGGCTCTTTCCGAACCGATGCTCTTCGCAGGATGTCTCATGGTTATGATTCCGGTCCTGATCGTTTACATCGTCGGCCAGAAACAGCTCGCTGCCGGTATCGAACGTATCGGTGTCATTGAGTAAGGGGGAGTGCACATGAGAAAAACATTAAAAGTTATAATCGTAGTTGCGCTTGCAGTCATTCTTGCCCTGAGTGCATTCGGATGCTCCAAAAAGAAGAAGGGCGACACGGCTAAGGCGACGCCGAGGCCGAACCCTGAGAATCTCATTGGCGAGATCAAGCTCTCGGGATACCTCTATTCCGACATGGCCAAGAACCTTGACAACTACAAAGCCGCGTTCGTGGCTGACTACCCGGGCGTTGAAATCATGATTGACCTCGACCGCGTATCCGCAAAACAGTATTTTGAAGCTCTCGACAATATTGCCGAGACAGGCGACCTCTCATCCGCAGGCGACGTTATCCTGGTGGATGCGGCGAGAATGGAAAAATATGCCCAGGAAGGATTGATCATAGACCTTTCGTCTTACATCGGTACCGTCCTCAATTTTGAGACGTACAAGTACATCAACCCCGCCAAGGACCTTCTCCCCGCAGCATACGATGCATGCTTCTACAACGGAAACATCTACATGTGTGCAATCGAGTACAACCACAAGTTCGTGCTCCTCAACTACTCGCTCCTCGAAGCCGCAGGTTATTCGTTCCCGACAGACGACTGGACATGGAACGACATGATCGAGATGGCTGAGACGCTCAAGAGCAACGGTGTTGAAACTCCTATCGCGATGGACTACACCGATTACGCAATCTGGGGCGCGTTCGCAAGAAGCTACGGCCAGGACGTCTATGACTACGTCGGCAACTCGGAAGACACCAAGGAGCTCAATCTCACTCATCCGGACGTTGTGAAAGGCCTTGAAGATCTCTGCGATCTGATAAATCCCGAAAGAGGACTTGTCGACTGCATCAACTCCAAGGACATCGACCCCGCGGACATCTCTAAGTACGCTTTTATCATTGCCGATCACGAGGACATAGCTGTCTGGAGCGAGACGCTTCTTGCAGCCGAGAACAATGAAGCAGAAGGCAAAAAGTGGACCTGGGACTACATTCACTTCCCGCGCTGGGAGGACGAAAATTACGAGGAAAACCACGTATACCATCAGGCAATTGCCGCCAATGTGTACGGCTTCGCAGTCGTGAACCACGGTGAAGACGAGGAGCACAACGAGGACTTCTACCGCACCTGCGCATACCTTGCCCTCTACGGAACGGTTTCAAAGGCATCGCTCGGATATGCGAACGAAGGACAGTCGGTTCCCGCCAACGCCGAAACGAACAAAATGAAGTTCTGGCGCGAATATCCGAAAGCCGGCAAGAACTCATCGGTTTTCTCGAACTTCGCCGACACAGCTGACTTTGCAGGCTCGCTCGGATGCTTCATGCCCACGATGTCCGCAGAGGAAATCGACATCACCTACGCGATTGAAGGTTATCTCACAGGCACAAGAACCATGAGAGAAAGCCTCCAGACACTCCAGGAGAACGCTCAGGCAAGTTGGAAAACAAGATAAGGCTTAACCAAACAGCTTATTAAAGAAGTCACACCTTCGGGCCGCCAAAAGGCGCCCGAAGGTGTTTGGCGATAAAAAAAGGAAAGACAGGGATGAAATGACCGACGAAGTAATTGAATCTTTCATTAAAGCCAGGAAAAACAAAGGCAGAACTTTGCTCTACGTACTGATTTTTGCGGTGACGATGCTCATTGACGTTGTCATCTTCATGTTTTTCTGGCTCATCGGATTATACCTTTCGATCATAATAACAGGCCTCGCCGCCGTCTTGGTTATTATTCTGATGAGGCGCGGCAGACTTGAGTACGAATTATCCATCGTAAAGGGCGAGATGACCGTTTCGGAAATCAGAAACCAGGCGATGCGCAAAAGGCTTTTGTCATTTGACATAAGGGATATCGAAAACTTCAGGGAGACAAACCTTGATGAAATCGCTGCCTTAGATTCCAAATACAACAGGGAGAACCCTCACAGGCTTCTTTATTGCATAAGCGATGATCCGGAGGCAATCTATTTCTTCACCGCGAGGGCAAAAGAAGAGGGCGTGACCTATGATATTTATATGTCGCCGGACGACAGAATACTGAAAGAAATTGCCTCTAAAAATTTCGGGGCAAAAAGGGTGCTCTCGGGGCGGCTTGCGGCCGCGGCAGGGCAGAATCAGAAAGAAAGTTAAAGACTATGAAAAAGGTAAAGTTTGCGGCGGCCGCATTGGCGGTTTCGATGCTTTTCGCAGCGACAGGCTGCTCGCTCATAACGATAACGGACACAAAGAGCCCGTCAGCGACGAAGGCTCCCACAGAGGCTCCGACCCCGTATCAGACACCTGCGCCGAAATACGAGGTCAGCTTTGATGCGGACGAGGTTTTTGAGACCGAGATTGAGAGAACGGCTGCGGATAGGATTGACGGCTTCATTAAAGGCGCTGTGGCCCTCATGAACACCATGAACAAGCGGCTGTGCGGTGAACTTGACCCTTATGCATACGATTCGCCTGTGCTTGCCAAAGACAAGCTTAAGAACGACGAGGAAGTAAAAATTTACGAGGACATCGAAAGATGCGCAGAAGGGTTCCTTGACTACCGCGTCGACCATCACGAATACGGCAAGGACATGTTCCTGCCTGTGACCAACGCCGTCGACGCGCTCAGAATTGACCGCCCCGAACTGTTCCTCTACTGCGACATGAAGGGCTACACGGATGCCTACGGCACGTCTTACACGCTTTCCTACTACATGCCCAACGAGTGGCTGGCACACGTTACGGACGACAAAGAGGCCGTCAAGGAGGCCGTGGCGCTTTACTACAAGGTTGTCGACAGGATTATCGCCAAGATGCCTGACGGCCTTGACAACTACGAGAAGTGCTGCTACTTCATGCTCGTTATAACGCTCTGCACCGAATACGACGTTGAGCAGACGACCCTGCTTGAAATGTACCAGGCCTACAACGTTCTTGTTAAGGGCAGCGCGGTTTGTAAGGGCTATGCGGACGCGCTGCTGGAGCTTATGCGGCGTGCCGGCATAAGGTGCGAGGTTGTGACGGGCACGGCTCCGAGCGAGGGCCGGCACGCCTGGAACAAGGTCTACTCGGACGGCAAGGTGTATTACGTTGACGTGACCTGGTACGACACCGACAGGGACATTGGCGATTTCGAAGACGGCAAAATCGACTATATTTTCATGACGGAAGAGGACCTTTTTGTGAGCGGTTACGTGCCGGATTGAAAAGGGTTTAAAAAATTCCGCAATTTAAGGCGGCTTGACGCATTGGCAATTTTAGTGTAGAATACGCAGGAAGTGTTAGGCACGGAGCAGAACTGCACCGTGTCGATGCTTTTTTGTTATATATGGAAGTTTTCCCGGGAGATGTTTTCGGGGAAGAACTATAGCAGGAGGACATATGGCTTTTATTTATTCGGAACCTTCACGTACCTTTAACGAGTATCTGCTGCTGCCGGGATATACGACCAAAAAACATATCCCCTCAGAAGTTTCGCTGAAAACACCTTTGGTTAAATTCAAAAAAGGTGAGCAGCCGTCGATCACTCTCAACATCCCGCTCGTGTCTGCTATCATGCAGGCCGTTTCGGACGACAACCTCGCGGTTGCGCTTGCAAGGTGCGGCGGACTCTCGTTCATCTACGGATCTCAGAGCATCGAATCCGAGGCCGAGATGGTGAGAAAGGTTAAAAACTTCAAGTCCGGTTTTGTTGTGAGCAAATCCAATTTAAGGCCTGACGCGACACTCCGCGACGTGCTCGCACTCAAGGAACAGAACGGCTTTTCGACCGTGGCTGTAACTGCAGACGGAACAAGCACGGGAAAGCTCCTCGGTATCGTCACAAGCCGTGACTACAGACCGAGCAGAATGACGGGCGACGAAAAAGTTGAAAGCTTCATGACTCCCTTCTCAAGACTGGTTTACGCAAGAGAGGGCGTTACGCTCAAAGAAGCCAATGACATTATCTGGGACCACAAGGTCAACTCGCTTCCAATCATTGACGATAACGACAATCTGAAGTATTTCGTCTTCAGAAAGGACTACGACTCGCATAAGGACAACCCGGACGAGATGCTTGACAATAACAAGCGCATCATGGTGGGCGCGGGCATCAACAGCCGCGACTACAAGGAGAGAGTTCCCGCACTCGTAGAGGCAGGCGCAGACGTTCTCTGCATAGACTCGTCTGAAGGCTACTCGGAGTGGCAGAAGGATACGATTGAGTGGATAAGAAGCGTTTACGGCGACTCGGTAAAGGTCGGCGCAGGAAACGTTGTTGACGGTGAGTCGTTCAGGTTCCTTGCCGATGCGGGCGCCGACTTCATCAAGATCGGTATCGGCGGAGGCTCCATCTGCATCACACGTGAGCANNATCACAAGAGAGCAGAAGGGCATCGGAAGAGGCCAGGCCACAGCCGTGATCGAGGTTGCAAAGGAGCGCGACAAATACTTCGAGGAGAAGGGCGTTTACATCCCGCTCTGCTCGGACGGCGGTATCGTTTTTGACTACCACATGACGCTTGCTCTCG
>DBWH01000055.1:46399-51184 GCA_002308595.1 Mageeibacillus sp. UBA1243
CAAAGAGTACTGGGGCGAGGGCTCGAACAGGGCAAGGAACTGGCAGCGCTACGACATGGGCGGCAAATCATCTCTTTCGTTTGAAGAAGGCGTTGATTCGTACGTACCTTACGCGGGAAAGCTTGCCGACAACGTTGCTCAGTCACTCGGCAAGGTCCGCTCGACAATGTGCAACTGCGGCGTTCTCAGCATTGGCGAGTTCCACAAAAACGCCAAGCTCACTCTCGTCAGCGCGACGAGCATCGTTGAGGGCGGAGCACACGACGTTATTTTGAAGGACAACGGCTACGCAAAGCTGAAGTAATTAACTTATGAACGGAGAAGAATGAAATGACAGAAGACGGAGTAGTTTACCTGACCAAAAAGAAACACGACGAGTTAAAAGAAAAGCTTGCATATTTGAAAGGCCAGAAGCGCGATGAGATAATTCGCAGAATAGAGATTTCAAGGGGCTTTGGCGATCTCTCCGAAAACGCGGAGTATGACGAGGCCCGCAACGAGCAGAGGGACAACGAGGCAGACATCATCCGCCTCGAAGCTATGCTCGCCAATGTGAAACTGTACGATGAGTCCGACCTTTCGTGCGACAACGTCCAGCTCGGAAACTTCGTAACGGTTCTCTGCCTCTGGAACAACAAGTCAATCGACTACCAGATCGTTGGCTCTGCAGAGGCTGACCCCGTGAACCACAAGCTTTCAAACGCCTCGCCCGTCGGCTCGGCGCTTATCGGCAAGGCCGTTGGCGATGTCGTAGAGGTACAGGTTCCCGCAGGCGTAAGACAGTATAAAATCACCGACATCAGACTGCCGGAATAAATAACAGGAGAAACTGCGCAGGCTGGTAAAATGCGCGTCTCCGCAGGAGTTTTTATGGAAAATCAGAATCAGACTAACGTGCCCTCAATGTCAGAGCAGATGCAGGTCAGGCGCCAGAAGCTTGCCGATCTGCGCAGCCAGGGCATAGATCCTTATACTATAACCAAGTTCGACAGGACACACCTCTCGTCGGACATCACCGCAAACTATGACGAGCTTGAAGGCAAGAGCGTTGCGATTGCCGGCAGACTTATGGCCAAGAGAATCATGGGCAAGGCAAGCTTTGCCCACGTCCTCGACAAAGCCGGCAAGATGCAGGTCTACTGCTCGATGGACTCCCTCGGCGAGGAGAGCTACAAGCTTTTCAAAACGTATGACATTGGCGATATCCTCGGCATCCGCGGCCTCGTTTTCAAGACAAAGACCGGCGAAATTTCGGTGCACGCTGAGGAGATTACGCTTCTCACAAAGTCGCTGAACCCCTTGCCGGAGAAGTTCCACGGAATTACCGACACGGATATGCGCTACCGCCAACGCTACGTTGACCTCATCATGAACCCCGAGGTCCGCGACACGTTCACAAAGCGCTCCATGATCATCCGCGAGATCAGAAAGTTCCTCGACGGACGCGACTTTATCGAGGTTGAGACCCCTATGCTCGTTTCAAACGCAGGAGGAGCCGCGGCAAGACCTTTCGAGACCCACTACAATGCCCTTGACGAGGACGTTAAGCTTCGCATTTCGCTCGAGCTTTACCTTAAGAGACTCATTGTCGGCGGCCTTGAGCGCGTTTACGAAATCGGACGCGTCTTCAGAAACGAGGGCGTTGACACGAGGCACAACCCTGAATTCACCCTTATGGAGCTCTACCAGGCATACACCGACTACTACGGAATGATGGAGCTCACCGAGAGCATGTTCAGACACCTCGCAGAGAAGGTCTGCGGCAGCACAACGATTAAGTACGGCGACAACGTCATCGACCTCGGCAAGCCTTTCAGAAAGCTGACAATGGTGGACGCCGTAAAAGAATACGCGGGCGTTGACTTCACAAACGTTAAAACTGTCGAAGAGGCAAGAAAACTCGCTGACGGGAAGGGCGTGGCCTACGAGCAGCGTCACACAAGAGGCGACATCTTAAACCTTTTCTTTGAGGAATTCTGCGAAGAAAAGCTCATCCAGCCGACATTCGTAATGGACCACCCGGTTGAAATTTCGCCTCTCACAAAGCGCAAGCCTTCAAATCCGGAGTACGTTGAGCGCTTCGAACTTTACATCAACAGCTGGGAAATGTGCAACGCATACTCCGAGCTCAACGATCCTATCGACCAGCGCGAGAGATTTGCGGCTCAGGACGCGGCTTTTGCGGCAGGCGATGAGGAAGCGAACCACACAGACGAGGACTTCCTCAACGCTCTTGAAATCGGTATGCCTCCTACGGGCGGTATCGGCTACGGAATCGACAGACTCGTAATGCTTCTCACCGACAGCGCCGCTATCAGAGACGTGCTGCTCTTCCCGACGATGAAGTCTCTTGACGCCAAGAAGACCGAAAAGTCCGAGGGCGGCGCGGCAGACTGCGCAGCCTGCAAAGAGGTCATCGAGGGCGCTCCGATAGTTTCTTCCGAAAAGCCTGACTTTTCAAACGTTGTCGTAGAGCCTCTGTTTGCTGACTACGTTGACTTTGAAACATTCTCTAAGTGCGACTTCAGAGCCGTCAAGGTGCTCGAATGCGAAGCAGTCCCGAAGTCAAAGAAGCTCCTCAAGTTCACGCTCGATGACGGAAGCGGCGAAAAGAGAATAATCCTCTCCGGAATCCACGCTTTCTACGAGCCCGAGGAACTCATCGGCAAGACCTGCATCGCAATCCTGAACCTGCCGCCAAGGGCAATGATGGGCATCGACTCCTGCGGCATGCTGATCTCAGCCGTCAACAAGCGCGGTGAGGAAGAAGAACTTCACCTGCTGACGGTAGACCCTCACATCCCCGCCGGCGCAAAGCTCTATTGATTAACCGAAACACTCAAGAGGCGTGACCCGAAAAGGCCATGCCTCTTTTGGCATTGAGAAGAACTTTTCCGCAAAAAAGCGAATAATCAGGCCTTTTGCGCGAAAACGGCGGAAAAATTTGCATATGCGACTCAAATGATGTATAATCAAGCCAATCTTCAGAATGAAGGTTGATGACAGATAAAAAAGGAGGAAGTTTTATGCCAAATATGACATTAGTTTATGTTATGACTATCCTTGGAATCATGACGGCGATCGGAGGAACCGTTTGCGCGGCTATTTTCCTTATCCCGGAGAAAAAGAATGCAAGATATAAAGGATTCCTGAAATTCCTTTCGGATTTTGTAACATTCAAAACACTTTATATAGATAAAGCACTTAAGATTCTCTACGTGCTTTCAACGCTCTACTGTGTATGCGTCGGTTTCTTCTGGATCTTTACATTCTCGTCCTGGTACTCCATTCCGGGACTCTGCATGCTTTTCTTTGGCCCGATAGTTGTCAGGCTGATTTTCGAGCTTTTAGCTATGTTTATACTTCTCGTTAACAACGTTATCGAGATCAACAACAGACTGAAGAAGCAGGAAATCGAGAAAGAGCAGGAGAAGAACGGCGAGCAGTGATTCACTGAGGGAAACTGACCGTTTTGATACAGCTTGAATTTGAATTGTCCCTCCCGGAATTATCCGCGGAGGGATTTTTTTGTATTTGATTTTAGTTGTGTTTTCGTTTACAATTGGCGGCAGGCTGAAATCCGGCGAGACGGGTGGCGGCCAAATCTGATTAAAAGAGGTGATTCCAATGTGGTTTGTATATGCTATGATTTGTTTTGCAGCATGGGGCGTCGCGGACTTGTTCTACAAGCGCGGTGCAGTCGAGAAAGAACGGTACAGCCACCTCAAAACTACAATTATTGTCGGTTTCGTCATGGGCGCAACGGCGATAATCACAATCTTCGTAAATTGGATTGAGTTCAACCCTTTGAACCTGTTCATTTATTTCCCTGTATCGGCAATGTACATCCTGTCGATGACGGTCGGCTACTTCGGTCTCAGGTACCTTGAAGTTTCGATCTCATCGCCAATACAAAACGCCAGCGGTGCGGTCAGCGCGATCCTTCTCATGATCGTTCTGCGCGAGCTCCCGGATATTTACACAATTGTTGCGATATTCGTGATTTCGCTTGGCGTGGTGCTCCTTGGCGTGTTCGAACACCAAAAAGAGGTCAAATACCTGCAGGAGACCGACAAAAAGTACAAAATCGGCTTTATTGCGTTCATGATGCCTATCTTCTACTGCATCATCGACGCGCTCGGAACTTTCCTTGACGGTGTGTATCTTGACGATTTCGAGAAGACGCCGCTCGTGGGGGTCACTGAGGACAACCTTGAGAATATCGCCAATATCTCCTACCAGCTCACGTTCCTTATCGTTGCGATCATCCTTGCCGTGTACGTTTACGAAATCAAGCACGAGAAGTTTGAGCTCTTCTCGAAGAAGTCGGGCGGGATCCGCGGCGCTCAGATGTCAAGGCTTTTCGCGGCGCTTTTTGAGACAGGCGGACAGTTTGCATACGTTTACGCGATGAGCAGGAACGGTATTGCTGCGGCTCCGGTTGTGGCAAGCTACTGTGTCATGAGTCTGA
Source organism: Mageeibacillus sp. UBA1243 (assembly GCA_002308595.1). GTDB lineage: Bacteria > Bacillota > Clostridia > UBA1212 > UBA1212 > UBA1212. The sequence goes on from DBWH01000055.1 coordinate 50,871, forward strand.
TCCTTGGCGTGTTGTTCCTGAAGGAGCGCCTGAGCTTCAAGCAGTACATCGCGATAGGACTTGTAATTGCGGGCATCATTACCCTCGGCGTGCTCGAGGGACTCTCAGGAGCGGGTGAGGCCGCTGAAGAAGCTGCCGGCGAAATTGCCGAAATTGCGGCTTTGGGAAGCTTCCCGCTTTGTTGAAAAAGTAGTTGACAGCTTTTTTTGAAAGTGATATTATATCCTTCGCCTTTCGAAAGTAACCTTTTGAAGGCGGAGATAATGGCTGCGTAGCTTAGCTGGTTAGAGCGTCCGGTTCATACCCGGAAGGTC
>DBWH01000055.1:51244-60110 GCA_002308595.1 Mageeibacillus sp. UBA1243
CACGAGTTCGAATCTCGTTGGGGTCACCACTGAAGAAACCTCTTTTGTCTTCAAAGCAAAAGAGGTTTTATAGCATTTTGTGCAAACGGCGAACTTTTTGAAGAAAACAGACTTCGCTCGAAATAGAGCGATGCAGGATGACTGTACGTAACCGGAGGGATACAGGAAACATGAACGGATTCATTATCAGTGATGTCCTTACAGCTATGCAAGCCATGCAGAGAAGGGAACTGAAAGTATATTATCAGCCGAAAATCGACGTTACGACGAATCGTCTTAAGTCGGTTGAAGCTTTGATACGGTGGGTTAAAGAAGACGGCACAGTTATAATGCCGAATCAGTTTTTGCCTGCNNGGCGCCATTGCCATGCTGGACTGGTATGTGGTGGAAAACGTTTGCTGCTTCCTGGCACATCTGAAAAAGATGAATATAGAGCCGATTCCGGTGTCCGTCAACTTCTCACGCTGGCATCTTCATGAAGAGAATATGCCGAAGCACCTTGCCGAGGTGATGGATTCTCACAACCTTGAGCACCGTCTGATTGTGGTGGAAATCACCGAATCAACGATGATCCAGGAGGAAGAGCTGATGCGCAAGACAGCCGCTCAGCTGCACGAGTACGGTTTCGAGTTTTCCGTTGACGATTTCGGCAGCGGCCTTTCATCGCTGAGCATGGTTGCCGATACACTTCCGGATGAGATCAAAATCGACAAATCCCTCCTGAAAAAGAACTGCGAGGATGAAAGCGAACGCGTTATATTGGAAAGTATCTTCCTGTTTGCAAACAGGCTGAACATCCGCACTGTCGCGGAGGGCGTTGAGACCAAAGAGCAGTTTGCATTTCTCCGCACCTGCAACTGCAACCTGATCCAGGGCTTCTACTTCGACCGGCCGATGCCTGAGGACGATTTCAAACAGTGCCTTATTAACCGGTGCATACACATGGAAGAAGAGGATATCCTTCAAATCCAGCACAAATCCGCAACCGTGAATCTCCTCCTTCAGGCAATCTACATGAGGTACCCGCTGATCATCTTCGGAAACCTCAACCGCAACAGTTTTTATATGATGACATATGAAAACTTTACCTCAAAAAGCTGCCCGTCCACAGGCACCATGGACGACCTGATCGAGCACGGGGCAAGCACAATGCACCCCGAAGACCGCGACCGCTGGAAAGCCATGTTCTGCCTTGAGAACCAGCTGAGGCTCTACAAGGAGGGCGAGAAGGAGTTCCACATGATCACGAGGCAGATGGGCGACGACGGCATCTACCGCAAAGTTGAGACCAGCAACTATTTCGTAAAGTGCCAGACGACGGACGAGATCCTGGTGATAAGCCTCTGCAACAACTTCGCAAGAGGCGAGGAACTGTAACCCTCTGTAAAGAAAACGCCTGACCGTTATAAGGCTGATCAGCCCCGCAGGCATCAATATATCGCCAATAAGAGTGATCTTTACAGAGGGTCACTCTTTTGCTTTTTACGGTGCGAAACCGCCAATGAAAACCGCGCGCGCCAAATCGTGATTTTCGTTGATAATGGCGCGCGGTTTTAGTATAATTTCGCCAAGGCGGAGGCCTTTTTGAATTGATTCTCTGAGGCCTTAAAAAACCGCTTATTTTGGAAAACATGCGGGGTACTTGGTATGAAACTCAACAATATTTTCAGTGATAACATGGTACTTGCCGAGGCAAGGCCTATCAGGATATTCGGAACGGGGAAGGGCATCGCGAAGGTGACTTTCCTTGGCGAGGAGAAAGTTTGTAAAAACACGGACGGCGACAGCTGGGAGGTCGTTTTTGACGCAAAAGAAGCGGGCGGCCCTTACGAGCTTTGCGCTGACCTTGACGGTGAGAAAACCGTTCTTAAGAACGTTTACGTCGGCATCGTCTGCCTGCTCTCAGGTCAGTCGAACGCGGAGCTTCCGCTTAAGGACACAAACACTTCAAAGGTTCTTTACAGGGACAATCCGAACGTTCGGTGCTTCTTTGTTGACAGGCCGTGGAACGGAAGAGAGGCAATGGCGGCCGAAGAGGGCTGGCACGTTGCCGAAAAGGATGCGATTGGGAACTGGTCGGCGATAGGGTACCTTGCCGGCACGTCGATTGCGACAGAGACGGGAAAGGCTGTGGGCATGATCTTCTGCTACCAGGGCGCGTCGATAATCGAGTCGTGGCTGCCGAAGTTTCCCATTGGCGGTATCGTTGTTCCCGAGGCTGATCTTCACCCGGACCACGCATACCCCGACTACAAGGCATTCAACACGCCAATGGCAATCTACAACGCAATGCTCAAGGCTTTTGCACCGTTTGCGTTTAACTACATGATCTGGTACCAGGGCGAGAGCGACACGACAGGCGCAGAGGCGGCAGTTTACGACAGGTATGTTGCCGAGCTTCTGAAAGGCGTCAAGGAACTGTTCGGGATACCGAAGTTCAAGACGGCGCTGGTGCAGATTGCCGATTTCAAGCCGAGGGACGAGTGGCACCCCGAATGGTGGACGGACATCCAGATTGCCCAGAAGAGGGCGGCGGACAGCGACCCGGATATCAAGCTTGTCGTGAGCAGAGACATCTGTGAGGACAATGAAATCCACCCGCCAACGAAGATTGCCCTTTCGGAGAGAATCGCGCAGACGATTCTCTTTAAGTAAAATTGAAATGGGAGGCGCCGACCTTTAAGGAAGGCGCCGGAAATGATATAATGGAGCTTGCCAAAACGGGGAGTTTTGGGAAAAAGCTTTGGAAGGCGCGGACAAAACAAGAGTCCTGCTTTCCCCGGAGATTTTAAGACATGATCGAATTCAGAAACGTTTCATATACCGCGGAAGACGGAAATGAAATCATAAAAGACGTCAGCTTTAAGCTGGACGAGCGTTTTGTCGTTATTACGGGGCCGAACGGCAGCGGCAAGTCGACGATCGCCAGGCTTATTGCCGGCATCATCAAACCGACGAGCGGAAGGATTTTCCTTGACGGGAAGGACATAACCGACTTTACCGTCACCGAGAGAGCCGCAGAGGGCATCAGCTACGGCTTNNCTTCCAGCAGCCTGTAAGGTTCAAAGGCCTTACCGTGAAGGATCTGCTTTCATTGGCGGCAGGAAAGAAGCTGACGACCGCCGAGGCCTGTACCATGCTCGCGAAAGTGGGCCTTTGTGCAAGAGACTACGTCGGAAGAGAAGCCAATGCGAGCCTTTCGGGCGGCGAGCTCAAGCGTATCGAAATTGCGATGGTCATGGCGAGAAATACGCGCTATTCGGTGTTCGACGAACCCGAGGCGGGAATCGATCTCTGGAGCTTCAACAACCTCATCAACGTGTTTAAAGAGCTTCACGAGAACACGCAGGGAACCATCATCATAATCTCGCACCAGGAGAGAATCCTGAAGCTTGCCGACAGAATACTTGTGATTGCGGGCGGCAAGGTCACTGCCGACGGCGAGGGCGAGGAGCTCTACAAAGAGATCCAGACGCCGGGCTGCATCTACTACAGGAAGGGGGACTGACGTATGCCTTTCAAAGGACTTGACGCCGAGCAAATCGAACTGCTGCAGGCTATTACCGGAAGGACTGAGTTTGACGAAGGCTCGGCATACAACCTGAGACTGAACGGGCAGGGCGTTGCGAGAAGCGTCACGGAAAACATAAACATTGTCCCCAAAACCGACGTGTCGGGCATCGACATCTACATCAAGGCGGGCACGAAGAACGAAACGGTTCACATACCGGTGCTTCTGAGCCAGAGCGGGCTCAAGGAGACCGTTTTCAACGACTTTCACATTGGCGATGACGCCAATGTAACCATCGTCGCAGGCTGCGGCATCAACAACCACGGACACGGCGACTCGGAGCACAGCGGCATCCACTCGTTTTACCTCGGCAAGAATTCCAAGGTAAAATATGTGGAAAAGCACTACGGCGTCGGCAATGCAGGCAAAAAGGTAATGAATCCCACCACGTTTGTTGACCTTGGCGAGGGCAGCTACATGGAAATGGAGACCGTGCAGATCAGCGGCGTTGACGATACATCGAGGAAGACCGAGGCGGTTGTCGGAAAAGACGCGAAGATCGTGGTCAAGGAGAAGATACTGACCGACGGCGTCCAGAAGGCCAAAACCGAGTTCTCGGTTGACCTGAACGGCGAAAATTCGGGCGCGCATCTCGTGTCAAGGTCTGTCGCCAAGGAGAACTCCTACCAGATATTTATATCCGACATCAGGGGCAACGCTCCCTCAAACGGACACTCCGAGTGTGACGCAATCGTGATGGACAACGGAAAAGTCGTTGCCGAGCCAAGACTTTCGGCGAACAACATTGACGCGGCTCTGATCCACGAGGCCGCAATCGGAAAGATAGCCGGCGAGCAGATTATAAAGCTCATGACTCTCGGACTCACCGAAAAAGAGGCCGAGGAGCAGATCATAAACGGCTTCCTCAAATAACGGAGAACAAAAATGCTTAAAGTATATAACGTTTTAAATCGCAAAAAAGAAGAATTCAAACCGCTTAACGCCAATGAAGTCAAGATGTACGCGTGCGGCATCACTGCGTCCGGCAAGGCACACATCGGACACGCCTACCAGGCTGTCATTTTTGACGTGATCAGAAGCTACCTTGAGTACAGCGGCTACAACGTCACGTACGTCAGAAATTACACGGACGTTGACGATAAGATCATAATAAAGGCAAGGGAGCTTGGCGTTGACCCCCGCATGTACGCGGAGATGATCATGGCGGGCATCGACAAGGAGTTCGAGGAACTCGGCATCTGCCCTCCGACGATCTGCTCAAGAGCGACAGAGTGCGTTGACGATATGATCGCGTTCATACAGAAGCTCATCGACGCTGGTCACGCTTACCCGACCGAGTACGGCGACGTTTACTTTAACGTTGACTCGTTCCCCGGCTACGGCAAGTTCTCAAACAGGCTGGAGGGCGAGGAGCTCCTCAGCGGCGTGAGAAACGAGACCGAGCCCGGCAAGCGCAACGACAGGGATTTTGCTCTCTGGAAGCATGCGGGCGACGACGAGATATTCTGGGAGAGCCCCTGGGGCAAGGGCAGACCGGGCTGGCACATCGAGTGCAGCACGATGAGCATGAAGTTCCTTGGCGAGACCCTCGATATCCACGGCGGCGGAAAGGACCTCATCTTCCCGCACCACGAAAACGAGATTGCCCAGAGCGAGGCTCTGACGGGAAAACAGTTTGCAAAATACTGGCTCCACAACGGTCTTGTCAAGGTCAACGGCCAGAAGATGTCAAAGTCGCTCGGCAACGGCATCCTGCTCGAAGACCTGCTCAGGGATTTCATCGGCGACGTCATCAAGCTCACGCTTCTCATGAACAGCTACCGCTCTGACATCAACATCATGGATGGTATCTTTGACAGCAACGAGTCCAAAATCTACGATATCTACAAGCTTTTCGCCAAGATTGACAAACTCGCCAAGGAGTCCGGCAGCGTTCCCGACGCAACCGCAGCGGGCAAGGATCTTTCCGAAAAAATCAGAAACGAGTTCACGGAAGCTATGGACAATGACTTCAACACAGCCGTCGCAGTCGCAAACCTCTTTGGCTACACGACTGAACTGCAGAAGCTTGTCGCCAAAAATCTCATTGGCGATGCAGTGCTTGTAAAGCAGACGCTTCAGGAGGTCTACGGCGTGCTGAGGCTCCTCAACTCGGATCCTGACGAAGTTATCGCAAAAATCAAGTCAAAATATCTCGCTCTTAACGGTGTGAGCGCTGAGGAGGCCGAGGAGGCTTTCCAAAAGTGGGCGGCGTTTAAGGCGGACAGGAATTTTGAAAGTGCCGATGCCGTGAGAAACGGTATGGCGGAAAAGGGCATCATCTTTGTCACCGAAAGAGGCGGCGGAGCATATTGGGATGTCAAAATCGGAAGATAAAACTATTTAAGGAAGTGCAACGATGGACAATTCAAAACAGGACAGATTGAAGAAAACAGTTTACGGCGGCTCTGCCAGAAAAGACAGTTCGGCCGCGCGTATAATTGAGCAGGTTTACGTATGCCTCAGAGAGAGGGGCTACAACCCAATCAACCAGTTTGTCGGCTACATCATGTCGGGCGACCCCACGTACATCACCAACTACGGCGGCGCAAGGGCAATCATCACCGAGGCTGAGAGAGACGAGCTTCTTGACGAGTTCGTGAGCTTCTACCTTGAGAGCCTCCAGAACGAGCACAACAACAAGGGGTGACCTGATGGTTGCGGTGATGGGAATCGACTACGGCGACTCGCGGATCGGTATTGCGGTCTCCGACGGGCTGGGAATCGTGGCAACGCCAAGGTGTATAGTTGACGGCAAGAAGTCGCTCGCTGAGACGGTGGCTGCCATTGGCGGCATCTATGAGGCCGAAAAGTGCGACACAGTCGTAATCGGCTACCCGATCAACATGGACGGCTCGTACGGCAACAGGATTCACCGCACGGAAAAATTCATCGAAAAGTTCAGCGAGAGCTACCCTGACGCCAATATAATCCGCCAGGACGAGCGCCTCACCACAAAATCCGCCGACAGGGCAATGATCGACATGGGCGTCTCGCAGCGCCGCAAGGGCATAAACGACATGATCGCCGCGCAGATTATCCTCCAGAGTTACCTCGACAAGGCGCGCGGCTGACCTGACAGCTCAAACGAAAGGCTTTAAACCATGACTGAAACGGAAGCTCCGAATAAGGCTGCCGAAGAGCCCAAAAAGCGCAAAAAACGCACCAAGTTTTTCATCACGGACTCAAACGGCAACGAAATCAAGCTGAAGCTCCTTGGCTATGCTGACGTCCGCGACACGGTCTACGCAATCTGCACCCCGGGCGACGCCGAAACCGCCAAGGCCATCGTTTTCAGGCTTTTCTACGCCGGCAAGGACCTCTGCTTCGAGCTTGTAAAGGACAAAAGGCTCTGCGAGGAGGTCATGGACGATTACCTCGGCAAGCTCCTGCAATAGGGCTCGCGCCTTAAATACTGTAAAACATATCCCGCGCGTACAGCCGGGATTTTTTTTTAGTTGACACAAAAAAAGCGCCCCGGCCCGGGGGCGCTAAAATCATTTAACTTGTGAAAAAGAAGGTTTACGACTTCCTTTCGGCTTTCATTTCCTTCTTGTTCTCGTACATCAGGGCGTCTGCACGCTGGAGAACGCTCTCGACGATGTTGTCGATGTGGGGGTCATATGTTGCGCAGCCGATGGCGGCGGTCACGCGCTCCCAGGGCTCAAGCGATTCGTCGTTCTTCAGCTGCTCGAATCTCGCTCTCAGGCTCTCAAGCAGACTGTCGCGTTCGTCGTAGTCGTCGTTCTCGAGGATGACAACGAATTCGTCACCGCCAATACGATACACCGGCGAGTGCTTGAAGATTCGGCAGATGTTCTGGCAGATTGTGATGATGCCTATGTCTCCCTTTTCGTGGCCGTATGTGTCGTTGATTACTTTGAGGCCGTTCATGTCGATCATGACGATGCCGAAGCTCTTGGCGTTTTCGTTGAGGTGCTGGATGTCGTTGTTGTAGGCTCTCTTGTTGCGGACCTTAGTCAGGGCGTCGATATTGGCGGCCTGGTTCATAAGCTCGGCGTTTTCACGGGCCGTGATGAGGTCATTGGTGGTTTGCTCGAGGTTGCTGATGTAGCCGTTGATGTCCTGCTCCATGTCGGCCATTGACTTGGCGAGTACGCCGATTTCATCCTTCCTCTCAATTTTGAGCTGCGAGAACACGTTCTTGTTGTTCTTGTACTGAGAGGCAGCGCCGGACAGCTTGTTGATTGGCTTGACGATGAACTTGTTGAATAAGAAGATGGATAATGCGGAGACGATTATTACGAGGCCGATGAGGACGAGCGAAACTATCAAAACGTACCTTGTCTGCATAGCTACGACTTCGTTCATCGAAATATCGACCATGCCAAGGGCAATGATCTCACCGCTGTCGCTGTAAATCGGTCTACCCGTGGCAATGATCCAGCCGTATTCCGGAGTGTTTGTAATGTTTGGCGGAAGCCCGATGTTCGGATCGGTCAGCTTGCTTTTGTCCATGAATAGCGGATCGATGCAGCCGATAGGGCAGGCTTCCTCGTGCGCGGCGTCTACAAGATAGACGTAGCAGTCATTCGGCAGATCGAGCCAGATAATGTAAGCGCAATCCACATGAAGAAAATCCTGCATGGCCTGCAGCTGCTCCAGAATGATTTTATAGTCTTCAGTCTCCCCGATTGACTCGTAAAGAGCTGTGTATTCTTCAAATTCAGGCGAATCCCATTGGTCGCTCTTGACTTTGTTTTCAGCGTGATTGTAGATGTCGAGAATGTTGTCGCGCAGATTGGTGAGACGGTCTTTGTCAAGACCGAAGCCAAGCAGCCCGGATATTTCCGTGGAACGGTCTTTGTACTCCTTCTCCACAATCCTTGTGATACCCATGGCGTATACGACAATGGCAATGATACTGATAACGAGCGTGATGCTGAGTATCAGCAAGATAGCCTTTTTGCTTAAAGAAAACTTCATAAGTTTCTCCTCATTGGTTATTTCCGGATCCTGCGGGCAGAATCCCTTGGTTACATTTCAGGAGCGTCTCGCGGACACTTCAGTTACATTCCCGACCGTTCCCATCTCTTGCGCAGCCAAAAACGCAGATTAGGGCTCTATTCACATCAAAGTATTATGGTTCAAAGAATGAACTATAATAGCGGCTCAACTATAGCGTGCATTATATAACAGATATTATATTATAAAGCTTAAAAAATAACAAGGACGCTTAACAATTATTTACACAAGTTTATACTAAACAGACATCGGGCGGTGCATTTTGTGCACCGCCCGATGTCTGTTGGAGCCAATGGTGGGAATCGGACC
>DBWH01000055.1:60120-68012 GCA_002308595.1 Mageeibacillus sp. UBA1243
CCTATTCATTACGAGTGAATTGCTCTACCCCTGAGCCACATTGGCGGGAAAGGCTGCGGGGAGGCGTAAACGCAAGCTCCTCGCGACCGCTTAGGGATTGTACCACAAGAAAAAACGTAAATCAACAGTTTTTTTGGCTTGAAGAGTACGCGACTGCCTCGTCAAAAAGCGCTTTGATCTCTTCGGTGTATCTGGCCTTGGCGTGGTAGAAAGACGCGGCGTGTGTTGCGTTTTCGACAAGCAAAAGGCGCTTATAAGGTGAAGTGCAGGTTTCGTAGTTCATGAGCGTGAACTTTTTGGGCACGAACCTGTCGCTTTCGCCGTGGACGAAGAGGGCGGGCACCGTGAGAGTTTTGACCGAGTCGAGGGTCGTGAAGGCGTCGGTTGAAAAGTCGGCCTTTTCCTTGACGACCTCTCTTGCCTGATCGATAAACTTTTTGGGAGCGGTGTGCCCGTGACAGACGGCAAGGTGAAGAAATTCATCCGCGGGTGAGGTGAAACCGCAGTCGGCGATTATGCCGCAGAGGGAGGCCTTGACGGCAGGGAGGGAGGAGGCGGCGAGGGCTGTTGAGGAGCCCATCGAGACGCCGTAAAGGATGATCTTGGCGTTTTCGTTGCGGGAAACCAGAAGCTTGACCCATTCACCGGTGTCGAAGCGTTCCTTGGCGCCAAACGTGATGTAATCGCCGCCGCTTTTTCCGTGCGCGCGCTGGTCGACAATAAGAATATTGACGCCAAGGTCCCTCAGCGCGTCTAACTGCAGAATGAAGTTTTTGCCGCCGGTGCCGTAGTAGCCGTGGAGCAGCACGAACGTGTAGTCGCTCGCGGGTGACGCGGTAAAGTAGCGGCCGTAGAGAGGGGTCCCGTCAAACGATTCGATGCGGATCTCCTCGGGGGCGAAAGAGTCAAGAGTCTCGTCTGCGCGGCGGAAAGTTTCCGCAAGTTCCGGGCCTCCGCTCTGCTTGATGCCGGAAAGGAACTTTTTGTTTGACTTCCTGATCTTTCGCTCGCCGGGTCTCCTGAAAAGCTTGCGTATTATGATTGAAGCAATCAGTTTGTAAACCATACCTTAAAATGCGTAAAGAGCCAAAAATTTAAAATCTTTGCCAGACGTAGTGACCTGTGTCATCCATTGTGTCGATGGCTTTCATGAGGTAGTAGATCGGTTTCGGAGCGTCAATCTCATTGGAGTCAGGCTTTCTGCGCCACACGCCAAGGTTAAGTCCGAACTCTTCCTTGTTGTCCCTGTGAGCGTGGAGGATGAAAGAGTCAATCTCCGGAATCTCCATGACCTTGCGGTATGCTCTGCCGTAGGCAGTTGCCTGCAGGATTTCGGATTCGGGCGTCCATTTGGAGTTGAAGCCCTGTTCGGAGAGGATTATGCGGCGCCTTTTGCCTTCGAAAAGGTTCTCTTCCTTGTAGATGAAAGCGGCAAGGACTTCGAGGTTTTTGAAAGTGATGCGCATTGTGTCCTCGTCCCCGGTTGCGGTCGTGTCGTTCCAGAAGTCGGGCATCGAGAGGTCCTGAGGGTAGGGGTGATGGGCGATGTTGTAGTAGAAGTCGCCCTCGGCCTTGGCGATTTTCCTGATTTCGGATAGAAGCTCAAGCGCTCCGTAGAAGCGGGTGGGGTGCGAGGGGTCCATCGGCTTGCCCCAGAAATGGTCAAGCGAGCAGTAGATCCTGATGGCTGAGGAGACGGATGACGCGGCAGTCCAGGCATCGCGCATTGCCATCGTGTAGTGTCTGGCGAATTCGGCGCAGGTTTTTTCGCCCGCGTTGCCCCAGATCCACTGCGACTGGACCTCGTTTGAAACTATCATGCCGTAGATTCTGCCGTTTTCGGAGGCGGGGTCGCCGTAACGCCTTGCAAGGTAGGTCACAAACGCCTGGTACCAGCGGATGCCCTCGTCGGTCACAACGTTAAACGCCGAAAGCGTGCCCTCGTCGTTATAGTCAGGGTGAAGCAGTATCGGTTTCATCTCCTCGGGCACCTGTTTCTGCCAGTGTTTCCCGCAAAGAAGAATCAGGTTGACGAGAATGCCGCGCTTCGTGAACTCCCTGAAACGGTTGTCGTAGGATCGTATCTGATCCATGTCGACGTAATACGTGAAGCCGTCGAACTCAAACGGCTCGGTGGATTCAGAAGGAGTCTTTGTCATAACGTCGGTGATTGCAACGTTGATGGCAGTGTGCTTGACGCCAAGGTTCTCCGCGTCCACAGGGTCGCTTATCTGAAGACCTTTTTTCGAAAGCCCCTCGGGGTATTCGTAATCAAATTCGGGCTCAATGAATGAGGCAAACACGGGACCCTCAAAAGGCGTCTCGTATCTCAAAAAGGCGCCGTCCCTTCCGGTCGCAAACCTCTTTAAAACAAGCCTGCAGCCGTCGGCTGCAACGTTAAAGCTGCCGAGAAGAAGCCTCTCTCCTACAGCGGGGGAGTACACTGACACGCAGACGTCACCCTCAGGCTTTCCGCTCAGGGTCAGCACAATTTCATCCTTAAAGGCGTCAATCCTTTTAACAACAATTCCAGTCTTTGACATATAAACCTCCGTTCGGGCACGCGGCCCGTAAATACTTGGCTATATTATACAAAAATCGCCAATACTTCTCCACCGGAAAATGGCCCGTTTCAGTTGAATTTAAGGGGCGGAGGAGGGCATTGGAGGCTTGCGAAAATTGTTGACAACAAAACGGTGTAATGCTAACATAAGCAGTTAGCGATTGTTCCTGAGGAGGGGACGCCCGAACCGACGGATTACGAGAAAAATCGCTGCGCATACGGCTTTAAGTATACGCTCTTTTTGAAAAGAGGTGCTGGATTTGAAAAAATACGATGTTGGTGTTATCGGTGCGACAGGCATGGTCGGCCAGAGATTCCTGGCTATTCTTGCCAATCACCCGTGGTTTGACGTGAAAGTTCTCGCTGCCAGCGGAAGGTCTGCCGGAAAAACGTACGGTGAGGCCGTTGAGGGCAGATGGAGAATCACAACGCCAATGCCGGAAAAATACAGGGATGTCGTTCTGAAAGACGCCACGGCGGATATGGATGAGATCGCTCAGTCGGTCGATTTTGTCTTCTGTGCAGTTGACATGAAGAAAGATGAGATCCGCGCTCTTGAAGAGGCATACGCAAAGCGTGAGTGCCCCGTCATTTCAAACAACAGTGCTAACAGACTTGTGCCCGACGTTCCGATGATCGTGCCCGAGATAAACCCCGAGCATGCAGAAATCATTCCTTTCCAGAAAAAGCGTCTCGGCACAAAGAGAGGATTCATTGCGGTTAAATCAAACTGCTCGCTCCAGACTTACGTTCCGGCGCTCCAGCCGCTCCGCAAATTCGGCATTGAGAAGGTGCTCGTCTGCACTTACCAGGCAATTTCGGGCGCAGGAAAGACATTCGAGTCATGGCCGGAGATGATCGACAACGTGATTCCTTACATTGGCGGTGAGGAGGAGAAATCCGAGATCGAGCCTCTCAAGCTTTTCGGCAAGATCGAAAACGGCGCAATCGTTCCGGACAAGAGCATGTCTTTCACGGCTCAGTGCATCAGAGTTCCCGTCACGGACGGACACATGGGCGCTGTTTTTGTCAAATTTAAGAACAAGCCGGCTCTTGACGAAATCATCGATTTGTGGGAAAATTATACCAACGAAGCGACAGGTTTGGGACTCCCGTCATCACCCGAAAAATTCCTCAGATATTTCAGAGAGGACAACAGACCTCAGACAAGGCTCGACAGGGACAATGACGGCGGAATGAGCGTATCGCTCGGAAGACTGAGACCTGACACGCAGTACGACTACAAGTTCGTCGGAATGGCTCACAATACGCTGAGAGGCGCAGCAGGCGGAGCAGTCCTCATGGCAGAATATCTCTGCGCAAAAGATTACATTTAAAGCCGTAAGGCTCTTAGCTTGACTAATAGCGCTATACAGAAGACAAGCTGTTGAAAGGTGGACAATTATGAAGAAATTGATTTTTGAAGGAGCGGGTGTGGCACTCGTGACACCGTTCAAAGGAGAATGCGCCGAGCAAGTTGATTACGATAAGCTCAGCGAAATGATAGAGTTTCAGATTGCCAATAAGGTGGACTGCATCGTTATATGCGCCACTACGGGCGAGGCTGCGACAATGCCGGACGAGGAACACCTTGCGGTTGCGGAGTTTACCGTTAAAGAGGTTCACGGAAGAGTGCCGGTTGTGGTCGGAACGGGAAGCAACGACACGCTGCACGCAATCAAGCTCAGCAAGAGGGCTGAGAAGATGGGCGCTGACGCGATACTCACCGTTACCCCTTACTACAACAAAACCACTCAGGAAGGCATGTTCAGGCACTTCTCGGCAATTGCACAGAGCATTGACATACCGATTCTTCTTTACAACGTGCCGAGCCGCACCAATCTCAACATCGATCCCAAGACCTACGAGCGCCTCTGCGCAATACCGAACATCAACGGTATGAAGGAATGCAACATGGGACAGATGCTTGAAGTCAAGAGGCGCTGCGGCGACGAACTTAACATCTACACGGGCGATGACGACCAGGCGTTTTACACGGCGGTCGCAGGCGGCCACGGAGTCATTTCGGTTCTTGCGAATTTCGCTCCCGCTTATGTTCACGACATGGTCATGAGCATACTGAAAGAGGGCGACATTCAGAAAGGCCTCAGAATGCAGATCGGCTGCATCGAACTCATAAGGGCTCTCTTCTGTGAAGTCAACCCGATGCCAGTCAAAGAGGCGATGAACCTCGTCGGCATGAACGTCGGCAAGTGCAGGATGCCCCTTTGCGATGTCTCTCCGGAGCACCGCGAACTCATAAGGAACGAGCTCGTAAAATTCGGCGCCATAAAGTAATCAAACATTGATGTGCTGCCCCGAAGCTTCGTGCCGAGGGGCTTTTATATTATTAAACCACACGGAGGAAACTATGAAAATCACCAATGACATTTATCATATTGGCGTGAACGACATGAAGATTGACCTTTTCGAGGGCCATTACATCGTGCCGGAAGGGATGGCGTACAACTCATATGCGATCATGGACACCAAGGTCGCAATCATGGACACCGTCGACAGAAAGTTCACACACGAGTGGCTTGACAATATATCGGCAACGCTCGGCAAGAGAAAACCCGACTACCTTGTCGTGCAGCACATGGAACCCGACCATTCCGCAAACATTGTCAATTTCCTGAAAGCGTACCCCGAAGCGACTGTAGTATCCTCCGCCAAGGCATTTGCGATGATGAAGAACTTCTTCGGCAATGAATTTGAGGACAGAAGGATCGTAGTCGGCGAAGGCTCGGAGCTCTCTCTCGGAAAGCACACTCTCCACTTTGTGACAGCGCCGATGGTGCACTGGCCCGAGGTTATCATGACATACGACAGCTGCGAAAAAGTGCTCTTCTCGGCCGACGGCTTCGGCAAGTTCGGCGCCGTTAACCTTGACAATGTGTTCGAGGAAGAGGACTGGGACTGCGAGGCAAGACGCTATTATTTCGGAATTGTAGGTAAATACGGCGCTCAGGTGCAGGCTGTTCTCAAGAAGGCTGCAACCCTTGAAATCGACATGATCTGCCCGCTCCACGGCCCCGTGCTGAAGGATGACCTTGGCCATTACATCAAGCAGTACGACACGTGGTCCTCCTACCGGGCTGAAACGGACGGCATACTCATCGCATATACTTCGGTCTACGGAAACACCGAAAAGGCGGTTTTGAAGCTTGCCGACAAGCTCAAAGCAAACGGCTGCCCCAAGGTTTCTGTCGTTGACCTCGCGCGTTCTGACATGGCTGAGGCCGTCGAGGACGCCTTCCGCTACACGAAGACGGTTTTCGCGACAACGACCTACAACGCGGGCATTTTCCCCTACATGAGAGAGTTCATCGAGAGCCTCACCGAAAGAGGCTACCAGAACAGGACGGTCGCCTTCATCGAGAACGGTTCGTGGGCACCCCTTGCCGCCAAGGTCATGAAAGGCATGCTCGAAAACTCCAAGAACCTCGTATACGCCGAAAACACCGTGAGAATCGTCTCAGCGCTTAACGAGGAGTCCGAAAAGCAGCTTGACGCTCTTGCCGAGGAACTCTGCCGAGAGTACATTGCCGCCAAGGAAGACTACGCCGACAAGAACGACATGAAGGCACTCTTTAAGATTGGCTACGGCCTCTACGCAGTCACCTGCAGCGACGGCACACGCGACAATGCGCTCATCGTTAACACCGTGAGCCAGATCACGAGCACGCCGAACAGGATTGCCGTCTGCATCAATAAGCAGAATTACTCGCACCACGTTATAAAGAAGACAGGCATCATGAATCTCTGCTGCCTCTCGGTCGACACGCCTTTTGAAGTATTCAAATCATTCGGCTTCAGAAGCGGAAGAAACGAGAACAAGTTCGAGAACCTCGACGAACCGAGATCCGACAACGGCCTCATCTTCCTCTCGAGGTACATCAACGCGTTCATGTCCCTCAAGGTCGAGCAATACGTTGACTTTGACACGCACGGAATGTTCATATGCACCGTGACCGAGGCGAGGGTGATCTCAAACAGAGAGACGATGACCTACTCATATTACTTCGCCAACGTCAAACCGAAGCCCGAAACCGAGGGCAAGAAGGGCTACGTCTGCAAGGTGTGCGGCTACGTTTACGAGGGCGACAATCTCCCGGACGACTTCGTCTGCCCGCTCTGCAAGCACGGACCGGCGGATTTTGAGAAGCTCACGTAAGCCTCAAATATGCCTGCTACAGAAAAGTTACAGAAAAGAAAAAGCTTGAAACATTTAAAGTTTAAAAAACTTCTTGACTTGCGCCTCTTTCGGTGCTAAACTACGCTCGTCGCACGGATATGCGCCAAAAACGGGCGTCCGTGTAAAGGCGGAAAACAAAAAGGAATCCGCCGGAAAGGTAACTCATGAACAATAAGTTTTACTTCGCAGAATACTATTGGTGGTTTAACCTCAAGTAAGGTTTTTTTCTGCGACGCAAAATTTTATGAAAATATGAGTTTTAAGTCATAAAAACCGTGCCGCACAAGCAAAAAATGTGCGGCACTTTTTTTAGGAAACAGGAAACGGAAAAAGTAAAATCGGAGGCATAGAAATGATTGTTGCTTTAAAGCGCGGCGCTTCGCCGGAGAAAGAGACACAGCTTATCGACTGGCTGAAGGGAATGGGCCTCGGCGTCCATATTTCGAGAGGTGAGTTTCAGACGGTGCTCGGTCTCATTGGCGATACGGGCAGGGTCGATATGGACCTCGTGGCAAGTCTTGACATCGTTGACACCGTCAGCAGAGTCACAGAGACATTTAAATGCTGCAACAGAAAATTCCATCCGGACGACACCGTTGTCGAGGTGGGAGACGTTAAGATCGGCGGAGGCAATTTCGCACTGATTGCGGGTCCCTGCTCGGTAGAGTCTGAAGAACAGATCGTTTACGTGGCAAAAGCCGTCAAGGCTGCAGGCGCAAACCTTCTCAGAGGCGGCGCGTTCAAACCGAGAACGTCACCTTACGACTTCCAGGGACTCAAAGCAACGGGTCTTGAATACCTCAAGATCGCAAGACAGGAGACAGGACTTCCCATCGTTTCCGAAATCATGAGCAGGGCGGACCTTGACCTTTTCGAGGACGTTGACGTGCTTCAGGTCGGCGCGAGAAACATGCAGAACTTCGATCTTCTCCGCGAGCTCGGCCGCATCGACAAGCCGATTCTCCTTAAGAGAGGTCTCGCAAATACACTTAAAGAGCTCCTCATGAGCGCCGAGTACATCATGGCAAGCGGCAACGAGCGCGTCATCCTCTGCGAAAGAGGCATCAGAACCTTCTCAGACTACTTCAGAAACACACTCGATCTCTCGGCTGTCCCGATGCTCCACGAGCT
>DBWH01000055.1:68098-75687 GCA_002308595.1 Mageeibacillus sp. UBA1243
ATCATCGAGGTCCACAACGACCCCGTCAATGCGCTCTGCGACGGCGCTCAGTCGCTCAAGCCGGATGAATACGAAAAGCTTGTTAAGAAGGTAATGGCTGTCAGGGAGGCAGTGAAATGACTGTAGGTGTTGTCGGGCTCGGTCTCATTGGCGGGTCCTTCGCTAAGGCATACAGCGCTGCGGGCCACAAGGTGCTCGCATCAAACAGAAGCGAGTCGACACTGCAGTTCGCACTTATGTCAGGCGCGGCGCAGGGCAGGCTGACCGACGAAAACCTCTCCGAATGCGACCTGATACTCCTCTGCACGTACCCCGCTGCGGCGATCAGGTTCATGGAGGAAAAAGGCCGGTTTATAGGGCAGAAACCGCTTGTGATAGACACCTGCGGCACCAAGCGCGTTATAGTTGAGGCGGGCATGAGGCTTGCCGATAAGTACGGCTTTACTTTCGTTGGCGGTCACCCGATGGCGGGCACACAGTTTTCCGGTTTCAAGTATTCAAAAGAGACCATGTTCAGAAACGCGCCGATGATAGTCGTGCCTCCGAGGTTTGACGATATCGTGCTCCTCGAAAAAGTGAAGGAACTTCTGAAGCCTGCAGGTTTCGGAAGAATCACGGTCACGACAGCCGAAAAGCACGACGAGATGATAGCTTTCACGTCACAGCTCGCGCACGTTGTTTCAAACGCATACATCAAGAGTCCCACGGCGCTCGAAAGAAAAGGTTTTTCGGCGGGCAGCTACAAGGACATGACAAGGGTCGCGTGGCTCAACCCCGAGATGTGGACAGAGCTTTTTATCGAAAACAAAGATTATCTCGTTAGGGAAATCGACGTCCTGACGGCAAGCCTTAAGCAGTACAGAGACGCTATTGCAAACGAAGATTCCGAAACTCTTGTGAAACTTCTTGACGAAGGCAGGAAGCGCAAAGAGGAGGTCGACGGTTAAATGAAGACAGTTACTGTAAACGCCTCAAAGAAATATGACGTGACAATCGGAGCGGGGCTCCTTGAAAATGCCGGCAGTGTGATCAAAAACTACTGCCGCGGCGGCAAGGTGTTTACAGTGTCTGACGCCAATGTGTTTCCTCTCTACGGCAAAGCCCTTAAAGAGTCTGTCGAAAAGCAGGGCCTTGAGTTTCACGAGTTTGTTTTCGCGGCCGGCGAGGAATCAAAGAATATCAACGTTTTTTCGGAAATTGTCGAGAATATGTGCGGCGCGGGTCTCACGAGAGGAGACGTTGCGGTTGCCCTTGGCGGCGGCGTTACGGGCGACATCACGGGTTTTGCGGCGGCGACCTACAGAAGAGGAATACCGTTCGTGCAGATACCCACCTCGCTCCTTGCGGACGTTGACTCGTCTGTCGGAGGAAAGACCGCGATTGACCTCGCCAACGGAAAAAACCAGGTTGGCGCCTTCTGGCAGCCTTCCGCAGTCATATGCGACACCGACACGCTTAAAACGCTCCCCGAAGAGGAGTACGAAAACGGCTGCGCGGAGATCATCAAGTACGGTATGCTCGGCGACAGAAAGCTTTTCGAAGCTCTTGCGGCAACACCGGTTAAAAACGATTACGAGAACGTCATAACAAGGTGCGTCGAAATGAAGCGCGACGTTGTTGAGGCGGATGAATTTGAGAGCGGCGAGAGGATGGTCCTGAATCTCGGACACACATTCGGCCACTCCATAGAAAAGCTGAGCGGCTACACGATTCCTCACGGAAGGGCGGTCGCTATCGGCATGAACATTATAACTAAAGCCGCAGTGGAGCTCGGGTTTGCTCCGAAAGGCGTTGACGGCAGACTTGCCGAGGTGCTTAAGAAGTATTCGCTGCCGCTTGAAACGGATTTTTCCGCAAAAGACATGGTGAAAGCCGCCGTAGGCGACAAGAAAACGGTCGGCGGAAGCATAACACTCGTGGTTCCGACGGATATTGGAAAATGCATTCTCAAAAAGGTTCCGGTTGAGGAGCTTGAGAGATTTGCCCTTGCGGGAGGCCTGAAATGACTGTAAAGCTGATGCCCGGAAGCCGAAGCGGTATCGCCAAGGCGCCGCCTTCAAAATCATACGCCCACAGGCTGCTCATAGCGGCGGCGCTCTCAGACCGCGGCTGCGTTGTCGAAAACGCAGGCACGTCTGACGACATTGAGGCGACGGCAGCGTGCCTTTCGGGGCTCGGCGCCGGTATAACGAAGGTTTCGGAAAACAGCCTGAAAGTTACTCCTGTGAAAAGTATTGGCGGNNCCGCCGCAATCCTTCCCGTCAGGGAAAGCGGTTCGACTTTAAGATTTCTGCTCCCGGTGGCAGGCGCCCTCGGAGCTGAGGCAGAGTTTAAAATGGAGGGAAGACTTCCCGAAAGACCCATGGCGGATTTTATCGCGGCTCTTGAAAAGGGCGGTATGAAAATCGAAAAAGAGGGCGCGACGCTGAGATGCGGCGGCAGACTCTCTGCGGGTGTCTACGAGATACCCGGCAACGTTTCTTCACAGTTTATTTCAGGACTTCTGTTCGCGCTTCCGCTTGCCGGCGGAAACAGCAGGATTGTCATAAACGGCAAGACGGAGTCCAAAGCGTACATTGACATGACTTTTGAGGTGCTGAAGCTTTTTAAAGCCGGCATCACAAAAACGGAGGACGGGTTCGCCGTTGAGGGCGGAAAGCGTCTTGAAGCTCCGGAAGGTGCTCTTGTGACTGAGGGCGACTGGTCGGGTGCCGCGTTTTTACTTGCGGCAGGCGCTTTTTCGAAAAAAGGCGTAACGGTAAGCGGCCTTAACCTTAAATCCGAGCAGGGCGACAGCAGAATTGCCGATATTTTAGGAAAGTTCGGCGCGACCGTAAAAAAAGGAAACGGCAGTATAACGGTCTCAAAAGGGATTCTTCACGGTATCACAATCGACGCTTCTGAGATTCCCGACCTCGTTCCGGCGCTCGCAATCACGGCATGCGGGGCGGAGGGCAGAACCGAAATAACCAATGCAAAACGCCTTCGTTTTAAAGAGACCGACAGGCTAAAGACGACCGCGGAGCTCATAAGGAGCCTCGGGGGAACCGCCGACGAGACCGAAGACGGGCTCGTGATTGAGGGCGGGAAGCTCATTGGCGGTGTCTGCGAGAGCTTTTCGGACCACAGAATTGCGATGGCGGCATCGCTCGCGACCTGCATCACAGAGGGTGCGGTCACGGTAAACGGCGCGGAATGCGTCAGAAAATCATTTCCGGACTTTTTTGAAGTGTTCGGACAGCTTGAAATCGAAGACGGAGGGGAGAATTAATGAGTGCTTTTGGCGACAACATAAAAGTATCCGTATTCGGACAGTCCCACTCCGCTGAAATAGGAATGACGATGACGGGAATCCCCGCCGGAAAGAGGGTCGACGAAGAGGTTCTTCAGAGATTTCTCGACAGAAGGGCGCCCGGAAAGTCATACTCAACCCCGAGAAAAGAACCCGACAGGCTCGAATTCGTGTCAGGCATCAAAGACGGTCTGACGGACGGCGGAACGGTCAAGGCGATCATCAGAAACGTCGACATCAGGCCGAAGGACTACGGAAACCTTGCTGACGTGCCGAGACCGGGCCACGCGGACTACACTGCGGCAGTTAAGTACGGCGACGAGCGCGGCAAGACGGGCGGCGGTCAGTTCTCGGGAAGGCTCACGGCTCCGATGTGCATCGCGGGCGGCATGATAATCCAGTTCCTCCGCGAGGAGGGTATTGAAATCAAGGCAAGAGCTTACAAGATAGGCAAAGTTACTGACAGCGGCAGCTTCCCCGAAAATGATATACGCGAAGATTTTCCGGCAGTCAGCGAAGAATCCGCCAAGGCGATGCTCGCCGAAATCGAGAGCGCGAGAGCGGAAGGCGATTCTATTGGCGGCATCATCGAATGCGTGGTCACCGGAATGCCCGCGGGGATTGGCGGACCGATGTTCGGGGGTCTTGAAGGAAAGATTTCGGCAGCGGTTTTCGGAATACCGGCAGTGAAGGGCATCGAGTTCGGAAAGGGATTCGAGTCCGCGGCGATGAAGGGCAGCGAGAACAACGACGCGTTTTACTTTGACGAAAACGCCAAGGTCAGAACGAGAACAAACAACTGCGGCGGTATCCTTGGCGGTATCTCGGACGGGATGCCGATAATGTTCAAGGTCGCGGTGAAGCCGACTCCCTCTATAGTTAAGGAGCAGGAGAGCGTCAACCTGAAGACGGGCGAGAGCGTTATGATGTCAGTCAAGGGAAGACACGACCCGTGCGTGGTACCGAGAGCGGTGCCGGTCGTTGAGGCGGTCACGGCGATTGCGATTTACGACACGATGCAGGGCAGCGAATAAAAGGATTACAGGCAATGGATATTAAAGACCTAAGAGAAAACATAGATACGATCGATAAGAAGCTGACGGAGCTCTTCTCGGAGCGCATGGACGTCGCCGCAAAGATTGCAGAGTACAAGAGGGAGAAGGGCCTTCCGGTTCTTGACCCGGTCCGCGAGCGCGAGAAGCTTTCCGAAATCTCGGACATGACTCCTGAGGAACTGCGCGACTATTCGGAGATACTCTATTCGATCATTTTCGAGCTCAGCCGCGACTACCAGAGCAGGATTCTCGGCAACGGCTCCGACCTCACCGTAAAGATTGAAAACGCGATCGAGAACACGCCAAGGCTTTTCCCGGAGCAGGCCTTCGTCGCCTGCCAGGGCGTTGCCGGCTCAAACTCGCAGTACGCTTGCGACAGGCTTTTCAGAAGGGCCTCAATCATGTATTTCTCGTCATTTGACGCGGTCTTCAAGGCAATCGAAAAGGGCCTCTGCAAATACGGTGTGATCCCGGTCGAGAACAGCACGGCAGGCTCCGTCAACAGTGTCTACGACCTCATGATGAGCCACAGGTTCAGCATCGTGAGAAGCATCAGAATCAAAATCGAACACTGCCTCCTCGCAAACCCCGGCACAAAAATCGAGGACGTGAAGGAGATTTACTCGCACGAGCAGGCGATAAGCCAGTGCTCGAATTTCCTTGGCGAGTTAAAAGGCGTCAAGGTCATCCCCTGCGAGAACACCGCGGTTGCCGCCAAGATGGTTGCCGAGTCCGGAAGGAAGGACATCGCAGCGCTTGCGTCAAAGCAGTGCATCAGCTTCTACGGGCTCTCGTGCCTCAAGGATTCCGTGCAGAACACGGAGAACAACTACACAAGATTCATCTGCATTTCGAAGGAACTTGAAATCTACCCCGGCGCGGACAGGACGAGCGTCATGCTCACACTCCCGCACGTTCCCGGATCTCTTTACAAGCTGCTCGCAAGGTTCTATGCCCTTGGCGTAAACATCAACAAACTTGAGAGCCGCCCGCTTCCGGGAAAAGAGTTTGAATTCATGTTCTATTTTGATTTTGACACGCCTGTGTACTCGCCAAGGCTTCTCCGCCTTCTCGGCGACCTCCCGGGCCTCTGCGAACAGTTCAGCTATCTCGGCAGCTACAGCGAGGTGTTATGATGGTTAAAAGCGGTCTTCTCGGAGCCAAATTAATACACAGCTACTCTCCGAAGATCCATTCGCTCCTCGGGGAATACCCCTACGAGCTTTTTGAGAAGAGCGCAGAGGAGGTGGAGGATTTCATTCTCCGCGGTCCTTTCACGGGCATCAACGTGACCATCCCTTACAAGAAAACCGTTCTGCCTTTTATGACGAAGCTTTCCGAAACCGCGAGGCGCACGGGCAGCGTGAACACTGTTATAAGGCTTCCGGACGGCGGCCTCTTTGGCGACAACACGGACGTTTACGGATTCACCGAGACGGTGAAGGTTTCGGGCATTGACGTCAGGGGCAAAAAGACTCTAGTGCTCGGGAGCGGCGGCGCTTCCGTCTCAGTCATCGACGCGCTTAAGACGCTCGGCGCAGACCCGATTATCAACGTCAGCAGGAAGGGCGAAGACAACTACGAAAACATCGGCAGGCACTCTGACGCCAAGGTGATTGTAAACGCAACCCCGGTCGGAATGTACCCCGACAACGGCCCGTCGCCTGTGGACCTTGAGATGTTTGAAGGGTGCATTGGCGTGTTCGACCTTATTTACAACCCGGCAAGGACCGGCCTGCTTCTTCAGGCGGAGAAGCTCGGAATCCCTTCGATGAACGGCCTTTACATGCTCGTCGCGCAGGCGGTGAGAAGCTCGGAACTGTTTACGGGTGAAAAGATTGACGACAGCGTCACGGAAAAGGTTGTGAAGGAGCTCGATTATTCGATGAAAAACATTGCCCTCATCGGGATGCCCGGCTGCGGCAAGAGCCTCATCGCAAAGAAAATCAGGTCGTTTACGGGCAGGGAGATCGCCGATGTCGACTCTGAGATTGAGAAGAAGACAGGCAGAAGACCGTCCGAGATAATCGAGGCGGACGGCGAAGAGGCCTTCAGAAAAGTTGAGACGGATGTTTTGAGGGAGATTTCCGCGAAATCGGGTCTTGTGATTTCCACCGGAGGCGGTGTGGTCACGAGAAAAGAGAATTACGCGCTGCTCCGTCAGAACTCAAATATAGTATTGATTGACAGACCTTTGGATCTGCTCTCGTCAAAGGGCAGGCCGCTGTCGAAGTCAAAAGGCGTCAAGGCGCTCTACGAGGAACGATGGCGACTCTATCAGGAGTTTGCGGACATAGTAATTAAAAACGACGGTTACAGAGCGGGCTTTGTTGCCGGGGAGATAATCAGAAGAGTGAAGGGGGATGCGAAATGCTGAATATACTTGTTATAAACGGACCGAACATCAACCTGCTCGGACTGAGGGAACCCGACATCTACGGAAAGGGGACCTACAACGACCTTCTAAAGAGCATCGAAAAGTGGTCGGATGACATTGGCGTCAGAACCAAATGCGTCCAGTCAAACCACGAGGGGGACATTGTGGACTTCATCCAGTCGGCCTACGGTTCATTCGACGGAATCGTTATAAATCCCGCCGCGTACACCCACACGAGCGTTGCGATACTCGACGCGCTCAAGGCAGTAAGCATTCCCGCAGTTGAGGTCCACATCACGGATCCCGAGACGAGAGAGTCCTTCAGACACATCTCCTACGCCGGAATGGCCTGCGTGAAAACAGTAAAAGGCAAGGGCTTTTTGGGATACAAAGAAGCTCTCGAATATCTAAAACAAACACTTGACGCCAATGCATAAACCCGCATCAGGCACTGACATTTTAACCCGTATAGAAAGGCGGCGAACAACATGACTAAAATTCCTTACAAAATTTATCTGACCGAAGAAGAGATGCCTAAGAGTTGGTATAACCTGAGAGCCGACATGGTCAAAAAGCCTGCTCCGCTCCTCAATCCCGGAACTCTAAAACCGGTCACAGAAGCTGATCTCGCACCCGTTTTCTGCGAAGAACTCATCAAACAGGAACTCGACGAGAACACGGCTTACTTCCCGATTCCGCAGGAAATCTACGACTTCTACAAGATGTTCAGACCCTCTCCGCTGGTAAGAGCATACTGCCTCGAAAAGGCGCTCGACACGCCCGCAGAGATCTACTACAAGTTTGAAGGAAACAACACAAGCGGCTCGCACAAGCTGAACTCCGCTATCGCTCAGGCTTACTACGC
>DBWH01000055.1:75764-82748 GCA_002308595.1 Mageeibacillus sp. UBA1243
CTTGACTGCAAAGTCTACATGGTAAAGGTTTCCTACGAGCAGAAGCCTTTCAGACGCGAAGTCATGAGAACCTACGGCGCCGACGTCACTCCTTCGCCTTCTATGGAAACACAGATCGGCCAAAAGATTCTTGCCGAGTTCCCCGGAACAACGGGAAGCCTCGGATGCGCAATCTCCGAAGCCGTCGAGAAGGCAGTTACGAGCGAGGGCTACCGCTACGTTCTCGGAAGCGTTCTCAACCAGGTTCTCCTCCACCAGAGCGTCATCGGTCTTGAGACTGAAGCCGCCCTTAAGAAGTACGGCATCGAGCCGGATATCATTGTCGGCTGCGCAGGCGGCGGATCCAACCTTGGCGGTCTCATCGCTCCGTTCATGAGAGATAAGATTAAAGGCAAGAAGAACCTCAGAATCGTCGCGGTTGAGCCTGCATCCTGCCCGAGCTTCACAAGAGGCAAGTTCGCATACGACTTCGCAGACACCGGCAAGGTATGTCCTCTCGCCAAGATGTACACCCTCGGCAGCGGCTTCATCCCCGCACCGAACCACGCAGGCGGCCTCCGCTACCACGGCATGAGCACCATCCTCTCGCAGCTTTACGATGACGGTCTCATGGAAGCCGTTTCGGTTCCTCAGCGCGAAGTTTTCGAGGCTGCAACCAAGTTCGCAAGAACAGAAGGCATCCTCCCCGCACCGGAGAGCGCACACGCAATCAAAGTCGCCATGGACGAGGCAATCAAGTGCCGCGAGACAGGCGAGAAGAAAGTCATCGTATTCGGCCTCACAGGCACGGGATACTTCGACCTCGTAGCTTACAAGAAGTTCAACGACGGCGAGCTTGACGACTACATCCCCACAGACGAGGACCTCGCCAAGGGATTTGCCGGACTTCCGGACGTAAACCTCTGACAGCTTAGCTTTTAAGAGCTAAAAAAATTACTTTCAAAAAGGCCTTCGCCTCCCAACATAAAGGGGCGAAGGCCTTTTTCCGGTTTGACGGCAAGCCGCTTTTATGCTACCATTTCCGAAAAAGATGAGGCGCGGCGCTCTTACATTTCAGGCGCCGCGGCAAAAGGGGATAAACCAAATGATCAAGATCGATTTTCCGGGCATCTCTCAGGCTCAGTTTGAGGACGCGTTTGCGGTTCTTGAAGAGTGCAAAGCGGTGCCATGTCTCGGCTTTGTAAACCCTTTTATGGGACCCGGAGGACAGTACGGAAACTGCTGGTGGGAGCGCGACAGCGCACTGACGCTTAACGGCTATATGTGGCTTGACAGTGATTTTGCAAGAAAAGCGCTCTACAATTTCACGCTCGTTCAGAAGGAAAACGGCAGGATACCGCTCTGGGGACACGACACTGTCGGAGATTTCGACAGAGAGCTCAGCGCCATGCCCGTCATTTTCGACACGGCAAGGAGAATCTGCAGAAGGACTAACGACAAAGATTACGTCGGCGCTATTTACGATATGCTAAAGAGGTATTTCGGCTGGTGGACGTCGCCCGTCAAGCGTGATGAAAAGACAGGTCTCATTTGCGCAATTTTTGAAGAGAGCGACCCGTCTGACTATAAAGAACAGCTGACCTATGCGCCTGTTGACCTCAACGTGCAGGTCGCGGTCGGAGCGCTTGCCGTCGCAGAACTTGCGGACTTCCTCGGCAAGGCAGATGAGGCAGCGGAGTACCGAAACCGGTTTGAAATTCTCAAAAAGACCATAAACGACTGCCTTTGGGACGAAAAAGACGGTTTTTACTACACGATGAACGTAAGAACGGGAAAGCTCCTGAAAGAGCGCCCGTACAACTCGGCCTTTGACACTTTCAGGGCATCAATCGCACCTTTAAACCGCCAAGGCCGCCTGCTTTCGGTCCTTCGCGACAACTCAAAGTACGGCTACCTCAACAAGTACGGCATCACGACCGCGCCGTTTGACTCAAAAGAGTTTTGCGAGACGAAGGGCGTTTATCAGGGCTGGACGAGCTGGAGCGGAAACATCTGGACGTTCAGAAACGAGATAATCGCGGCGGGTCTTCGCGAGTCCGGACATCTCAAAGAGGCAGCGCACATTGCTTACCAAACCGTTATGACTTTTAACGGTAATTACGCGGAATTCATCAATCCGTCGACGGGTGAGGGCCACGGGGTCAAACGCTACGGCTGGAGCGCGTCGGAGTATATTGAGCTCATTGTCGAGTACCTTTTCGGCGTCGACTACTGCGCGTGGACGGACACGGTCACGGTTAATCCGCTTATACCTAAGGAACTTTACGGTGAAACAATCCGCATTTCAGGGCTTTCAATCGGCGGAAACAGAACGGTGTCTGTAACCGTTAAATGCGCCGAAAAGCCTGAGGTCAGTTATGAAATAACGGCTGTATAAGAGGGGAGAGGAAGATGACAGACAGTTTTACGTATGTTTTTCTGATTATTGCATTGGCGGTAATGCTCTTGGCGTCAATGCCTTTGCTTTCGGCGTGCGGAGGGAACGCAGAGAGAATAAGCCCCGCTTCGGGGGACGTTTCTGATGCAACCAATGCACCTGTTTCGGATACTGCAGAACCTACGGCAGAGCCGGAACCCACACCCATAAACGGCGCAGCGGCGTCTGACGGCAAGGTCGCTTTTTACCAGCTTGCCCCCGACAAGAACAGCCTCATGATGAGTTACGTCATCAAAACCGCAAACGGCAAGGTGATCGTGATCGACGGCGGCATCGACGGCCAGGGTCTTGACAGCGACCCGTACCTGCCGTCTGCAATCCGCGCAATCCTCGGGCTCGGCGAGGGCGACTATTTCGAGATCGAGGCATGGTTCCTCACGCACCACCACAAGGACCACTTCTACGAACTCGCCAAGATACTCAAAAACTACACGGCGGCGGACAACTTCAAAATCAACAACTTCTACTTCAACTTCCCCGAGGTAGGCGTCGAGTGGAAATCGTCCGCGGGCGAAAAAGACTACGACCTTGATCACGCCAAGATCCTTTACGCGGGCTTTGACAACTACTACAGCGTTGTCCCGTTCGAGGGCATAAAGGGCGCAGATTTTGAGGCTGAACTGCTCGAAAAGCCGGCTTCAGCCGAAAACTATTACTACAACCTCATAAACGGTTGCGTTATAAACGACGCCAATATCTCCTCTGAGGGCGGCCTTTCGATCGAGTTTGACGGCGTACGGTTTGACATACTGCAGATGTGGTCGCGTACAAGCCAGAACGTGAACAGCACCTCGACGATCATCCGCATGGTGTATAAGGAACACAGCTGCCTTTTCCTTGGCGATGCCTATACGGACACTGGTTCCAAGCTGCTTAAGAAGTACAGTGCGGACGAGCTCAAATCGGAGTACGTCCAGATGAGTCACCACGGTCAGAACGGCACCGACAAGCGCTTCTACACGCAGATCGACGCGGAAAACTCAATCAGGCTCTGGCCGATACCCGTATGGGTCTGGAGCGTCGACAAGTCGGGCCCCTACAACACCTACCAGACGAGAAAGTGGGTGGGTCTTCCCGAAGACTACAGAGAGTTTGAGGAGCAGGGCCTCGGCGATACGGGCAGGGACTTCGTAACGGGTCTTTACAAGGCATTCCCCAAGAACCCGGCAAGCGTTTCCTCATGGACCGAAGAGGTTCTGGCGGCGCAGAGGGTAGGGCTGTTTGAGTGAAAAACAGGGCGGAAGGACATTGGCGGTTTCGGCGATTTTTGAAACCCTGACCCTGAACCTTGAAAGTTTTTTAAATGTGAACTGCGAGGGGATAAATCACAAAAATCGGCTTTATTTTGAGCGCGCGATGTGTTAGAATAAGCCGAAAGCAACGAACGCGAACCGGAGACTTATGCCTTGCGGCTTCGTCCGAATAAAATGTTTCAGTACTTTCAAAAGGAGATTTTCGCATGAACAAAATGTATGAACTGGCTAAAGCCAAATATGCCGCTTTCGGTGTTGACACTGAAGAGGCTATTAAGAAGCTTGACAACGTAGCTATCTCTCTCCACTGCTGGCAGGGCGATGACGTCACCGGATTTGACCATGACGGACCTCTCACAGGCGGTATCCAGACCACAGGTAACTACCCCGGAAAAGCAAGAACTCCCGACGAACTCATGGCTGACCTCGATAAGGTCATCTCTCTCGTCCCCGGAAAGATCAAACTCAACCTTCACGCCTGCTACGCAATCTTCGAGCCCGGCGAGTACGTAAACAGAGACAAACTCGAGCCCAAGCACTTCTCAAAGTGGGTTAAGTTTGCAAAAGAGAGAAATATCGGTATCGATTTCAACCCCACATTCTTCTCTCATCCGATGGTTAAGAACGGCCTCACACTCACCAGCCCTGACGAGAAAGTCAGAAAGTTCTGGATCGAGCACGGAAAAGCCTGCATCAGAATTTCCGAATATTTCGCAAAAGAGACAGGCATCCCCTGCGTTATGAACATCTGGATCCCCGACGGATTCAAGGACGTTCCGGCAGACAGAATGGGCCCCAGAATGCGTTACAAAGATTCTCTCGACCAGATTCTCTCCGAGCCTTTCGATAAGAACCTTGTAAAGCCCACAGTTGAGTCCAAAGTTTTCGGTATCGGCGTTGAGTCGTACACTGCAGGCTCCGCAGAGTTCACACTCTCCTATGCAGCTACACACGACGGCGTTCTCCCGCTCATGGACAACGGCCACTATCATCCGACCGAAGTTGTTTCGGACAAGATTCCGGCTCTCCTCTGCTACTATCCTGAGATCGCTCTCCACATCACACGCGGCGTCCGCTGGGATTCCGACCATGTTCTCATCTTCGACGACGAGACAAAAGAGATGGCTAAAGAGATCGTTCGCTGCGACGCACTCGGAAGAGTTTACATGGCTCTCGACTACTTCGATGCAAGCATCAACCGTGTTTCCGCATGGACAGTCGGTGTCCGCAGCTGGGAAAAGGCTCTTCTCTCCGCTCTCTGCACACCCAACGAGGAACTGAAGAAGCTTCAGGACGAGGCAAACTTCACAAAACTCATGGTTATGTTCGAAGAGATCAAGACGCTTCCTTTCGGCGAGGTCTGGGCAGAATACCTCAGACGTCACGGGCTTGCTGACGACATCTCCTGGTTCGACGAAATCGTTAAGTACGAAAAAGAAGTTCAGTCAAAGAGAGTATAATCCGGTTCATACTGAAATAACCAATGAAACTCGCGGCGCAAGGACCACAAAACCCCTGCGCCGCTTTCCTGTTCTTCCCGTTTTTTCGGGAAAAGCATCATTTTAAAAACTGCTATACATATTGGCGGGGTGTTGTCTATTTCAAATAATAGCGCTTGCAAACCTTTGCGCCGATATATTAAAATGGACTCAATTAAAATTTTTTGTGCCGGAACTGTCACAGATTATATTCAGTAATAGTTCTTCGGAAGGAGGAGTATATGAAAAAACTGTTAGGTTTAGTATTGGCGATAGCTCTTGTGCTCTCGCTGGTCACGATTGTACCTTCATTTGCGGATGCATATGAGATACTTAACATTGACTGGGTAAACACTTGTCTGCCCGATTTGAACGACATTAGCTTCTGCGTACCTGCAGGCGCATATATCGATTTCGCGGATGCTCCGCAGGCTTACCTCGGAAATCTGAGCGGAGACGTTGCAAAAGGCGCTGCAATAATTCAGTTTGTCGGCTGGTATATGCCTAAGAAGGGCCTTGCTGACGTCGGCATCAGGATTGACGGCGGCGACATTCAATATGACGGATACGCAACTGTCATTAATGATCTCACTACGGCTGTTGCCGGTATGGGTTACAGCAATGCGGAAAATGTTATGAGGATCATCATTGAGACTCCTATCATCACTGAGGGCACTCATAAGATTGAAGTTGTCGCAAAGCACACCGACGACACCACCAAGGTCATCTACGAGATTTACTACACGGACAGCGACAGCGTGGCAATCGGCAAGCCTGTTTTCACATTCCTTGAGACTGTTCCCGCAGGCGGCGGCAAACTGACATCGGACAACGTTTTCTGGAATCCCAAGTTCATAAACGACGGTGTTGCTCCGATTTTCGAAGGCTCGGAAGTTCCGCTCGGATGGTACGCTTCTACGACCACAAGCGACGTTGATTCGAAGCTATATATCGATCTCCAGGGTATTTACGATATAGACCTTGTCACGCTCGACGCGATGGGATTCAACAATATCGCCTTCCCGAACACATATAAGATTTATACATCGGTTGACGGTATTACATGGACCGAGCTCGGCGGCGAGGCGGGAATTGAATCGGTACCCGCTTCATTCGCAAAGGACAGCGTTTTTGAGGGTAAGGGCAATGCAAGGTATGTCCTGCTCGATTGCTCCAAGTTCAACCTCCTGAATGACGGCGGCGGAATCTACTACGGCGGCATCGGCGAGCTGAATGTCATAGGAACAAAAGTTTCCGACGCGAGCGGAAGAAATATTTTTGAACCCGTTTCCAGTTACGATGCCGGAACCGTTAAGTCTGACGGCACCGAGGCAATCGGAGCTCCCTCCGCCTGGACAGGCTTCC
The DNA here is from genome assembly GCA_002308595.1 of Mageeibacillus sp. UBA1243. GTDB lineage: Bacteria > Bacillota > Clostridia > UBA1212 > UBA1212 > UBA1212. The sequence goes on from DBWH01000055.1 coordinate 82,298, forward strand.
AGACGGGCGATCTTGATTTCGACTTCAGCTTCAGAACAGACGTATCGTTCTACAAAATCGGCTTCCCTGCTTTCTGGTCATATCCCGGAACTCCGCTCACATTTGAGTTTGTCAAGGACGGCGAGCTCGTTCATTCATTCAATTACACAACGTTAGGCGACGCGCCTGTCATCCTTGACATCGGCAAAACACTTCCCAAAGGAACGTACGACGTCACCATCACAATCACTGACGATGAGTGGGTCGATGCCAACAACGCATACAAGTGCTACCTTGTACTCGGCTTCGCTACATCCGGCGACCTCTATGACGACGACTACTTCACTTTCGAGCGCGGAAACGTTGCGTTTGACCTCTACACCACAGACACCGCAGGCCTTGGCTTTGTACCGTTTGACTATGTAGAACCCTACGAGCCGGTATCGCGTGACTTCGACGCAAATGCAGGCGA
>DBWH01000028.1 GCA_002308595.1 Mageeibacillus sp. UBA1243
GTCCAGCAGGCCCAGTTCAGCGACACCGCGCCGAACGCGAGGCAGGAGAACGCCTGATGCCGGAGCATGTCTTCGGAGAGCCACTTTTCCGGCTTGCTCGAATTGACCTGGATCACCATCCAGAAGTCCCGTCCGTCCGCGCGGCACGCATTCGCCGCGATGCGGAGGTTGTCGTAGAGCTTTGCCGTCCCCGCCGCGAATTCGTAGTTGTCGAGGCAGAGGTAGTCGGTCTTCACGTGCTCGATGTAGCGGTCGATGTACTCCTGATACGTCGCCGTGCCGAGCTGGGAGCGGACCTGGGAGCCGGTATTCTCGGCGACCGAGGCGTAGTTCGGGTAGAGGTTGAGGTAGGGGAACTGCTTCGGAAAGAGGGTCTTCACAAGACCGAAAAGCTCGCCGTAATAGGGAAAATCGAGGGCCGAAGGCTCGTCACCGATGTCGATGCCCCATATTGCCGGGTGGTCCTTGAATTTGTCTGCGCTGTCGATGACATTGGCGTATGAAATCGCTTTGTGAAGGTTTCCCGCGTTATCGCCGTCGCCGCCCCACCAGTGCGGAAGGAGCCCCGTCACGATCGCGCCGACCCCGTACTTCTCGAAAAGGTCGAGCATGGGCAGGTCGTAGTGCGCGCAGACGACAAAATCAATCCCGCAATCGGCAAGGTCCCTGATGTGCTGCTCCGTGCGCGCGTAAGGCTGCAAAATATATGTTCCAATATTTAACTTATCGCGATCCATTCTCATGATTTTTGGCTCTTTACGCATTTTGCAAAACGAAAATGCATATTATCCTCCTTTTTGAGTTATTTTGACGGTTCAAACCGTTCGCGTATAAGGAATATGTGATTACTTTGCAAAATGCTTTGCGCGAGCTCCCCTCATGAAATTTAATATCTCCGGCGACTTTCGTAAAGAGCCAAAAAGATGTTATAATTCAAAAGGCATGGGAATGCCCATTTCGGTCAGGGCCTTGCAGTATGCTGTGATCCTTGCCGGCAGGTAATCCTCGACCTTGTGGCCGTCGAAACCGACGCTCACCTTGACGCCTGACTTCCGGACGATCTCCTGCTTGGCGGGGTCCATGAAGAAGTCGAGAACGTATTGGTGCTGGTGGAAATTGTGGGTCGAATCGTAGTTCACGTTCATCTCCCAGAAAATGTTTTCGTCAGCCATCCGCTTGAAATAGTCCAGGGGGTCGACGCCAATGCGCTGCGCGTAAGCAAACAGATCCGTATGGGCCACGCCCGCATAGCAGCGGAGCTTCTTGGCGTAACCGAAGAGGTCGCCGCCCGTGATCGAACCCTCCCAGTCGAGGTTCTCTATGATGCAGTAGTCGTAGTAGGAAATGTCGCAGTTATCGGGAAGCGCGTGGTTCGTGTTGGGCAGCGTGTTGAGCTCGATGCCGCGCAGAATCCTGATCTTGTCCGCATATTTCTCGCGAATGAGATTTATGTGGTCGAAGTACCGCTGAAGGCAGCGGCCGTAGTCCTTCCCCGCGAACGCGTCGGTCGGCAGAAAGAACATCTCGATGCGCTGAAAGCCGATACCGTAGTTGTGGTCGGTGAAGCCCAGAAGGTCAATCCCGCCCGCAATGGCCGCCTCCGCGACCGCCTCCGGAGCGTCTTTGCCGCAAAACGAATAATAAGTATGGGAATGAAGATCCTGAATCATAAATACCTCTTGGATTAGGATTTGGAACACGCCAATGTGCCCTTAAGTTCTATGCGGATTATACACGAAAACTGCGTCCCTGTAAACCGCCGTGAGGCCCGAAAGGAGTTTGAAATGACTGTATATAAAGTGAAAAAAATCGCCAATGCATTCCCCAGCGAGGCCGACTGGTCCGCAGCCGAAGTTGCCGAAATCGCCAATGCCCCCTGGACTGCCGACTACCCGGCATTTTATGCGTCGGCCGCCCGGCTGATTGACACAAAAGATTCGCTTTTTGTGCGACTCGAGTCGCATGAAGAGAACCCCGTGAGGGAGGTTTATGACGACTGGGGCGAAATCTGGACCGACAGCTGCCTCGAATTTTTCTTCATGCCTGACTCCCGCACGGGCGTCTACTATAACTTTGAGTGCAACGCCAATGCATATATGCTTGTCGGCAAGGGCGCCCAAAGAAAGCCCCGCGAGCGCGTCACGCCCAAAACGGGCAGCAGAGAGTTTTTTGATATAAAGGCGGAGGTCATTGGCGGCATGTGGAGGGTGACTTACGCGATACCGAAGAGTTTCATTGGCGGGATTTTCGAGCCGCGCGGGAACTTTTACAAGTGCCAGGAGCGCGTGCCTGAGAGAATGCATTTTCAGTGCTGGAGCGATATAAAGGCCGAAAAGCCGGATTTCCACAGGCCGGAGTGCTTCGGAAAGATCGTGTTTTAGTAGAGTTTCAAAAAGCTTGGGGGTTTAACGATATTTTAAGCTTGAATGGTAAAATGTTCTTGAAATCCGAAAGACAGGAGGTCGAATAAGATGAAAAAGAACGTAAGAATCATCAGCTTAATATGTATCGCATTGGCGGCTGCGTTGCTCCTTTCGGCGTGCGCGGGCACTTTAGTGATCAAAACCTCCGATTCAGTGAACGGGGGTACAACTACATCCGTCACACCTGTCGGCAAGACCGGGGAGACAACCGTCACGGTCCTTGACGATCCCTCGGATGGCGACAAAGAAACAACAGACGATTTTGCAATCACGGCTCTCGACGGCGCGGCTGAACCCACTAAAAGCGGCTCTACCTATACGATCACGGGCCCCGGCGAATACGAGCTTACAGGCAAGCTTTCCGACGGGCAGATCATCGTGAATGCGGGCGACAGCGACGAGGTCAAACTCATCCTCAACAACTGCTCAATCAGCTGTTCCTACGGCGCTCCGATTCTGGCTGAAAATGCAGACAAAGTCATTGTCAATGCCGAAAAGGGCTCCTACAACGTGATAACCGATGCAAGGACCGGCGACCCTGACGCGGCGTCGGAAAGCGACGACAACATTGACGCCGCAATCTACGCAAAATGCGACCTGAACATCTCAGGCACAGGCACCATAATCGTAAGCGCAAACTACGACAACGGTATAAAAACAAAAGACGACCTTTCGATTAAAAAGGTCACGCTGAAGGTCGAGGCATACGGCAACGCACTCAAGGGCAACGACTCCATAACCATAAAGTCAGGCTCCCTGATACTGATCTCAACCTCGTCCGACGGCATCAAAACGGAAAACTCCGGCGTCTCCGACAAGGGCAACCAGAAGGGCACCATCACCATCGAGGGCGGCAGCGTGGACATCTACTCCGCGCAGGACGGCATCAGCGCAGCCTATGACGTTGAAATCAAGACCGGCGAGGACGGCGAACCGACCGTGAACGTGTTCACTTCAACCTACGCGGGCAGCGCTTCGCAGGGCTCCTCGACCGAAAAATACCTCATCATCTCAACTTCGAATTACTCGAAAACCAGCGACTATTACGCATATCTCTACAACACCTCGGACGACGGCGTCTACGCCAAGTGCACCTACGAGACAACCGTCAGAAGCGGCCGCACAAGCTACTACGGCCTTGTCTTCAAAGCCCCCTCGGGATACGCCAATATCGCCTTCTGCTCCGTCGCCGCCGGCACAACCCCCGACGCCTCAAACCTTCTCCTGACCTCTGACGGCCAGGCCCTCAACACCGAGATGAACGGCTTCCTCGTCACATCGTCAAGCACCCTTGACGGCGAGTGGGTTCAGCTCTCAACGGGCGGCAACGACGGCAAGAGCGGCTCCGGCAAGACCACATACTCCTCCAAAGGCATCAAAGCCGCAAACAGCATCACCGTCTCCGGCGGCGCTGTCACCATCAAGGCCATGGACGACGGCATACACGCCAATGCAGACGGCACGCTCGAAAACGGTTCCAAACCCCTTGGCAACATCACCATTTCCGGCGGCACGGTCACCATCGACGCGGCGGACGACGGCATGCACGCGGATGGCACCCTCACGATAAGCGGCGGCTTTGTCAACATCCAAACCTCCTACGAGGGCCTTGAAGCCAACGTCATCAACATCGAGGGCGGCGAAAGCTACGTCTACGGACGCGACGACGGCATGAATGCCTGCAAGGGCACCGCCAAGACGCCAATGATAAACATCACCGGCGGCTACATCGAGGTCACCACTCCCTCCGGCGACACCGATGCGGTTGACTCCAACGGCAGCTTCGTGATGACCGGCGGAACTGCAATCATTAAGGGCGGCGCCTCCAACGGCATGATGGCAGGCTCCGTCGACGTTGACGGCACAATCACGGTCACGGGCGGCACGATCATTGCCTTTGGCGGCATCTGCGAGACCCCCGGCAGCGGCTCCGTCAACACCTACGCCTCAAGCGGCACCTCATTCTCCGCAGGCACGTACACCCTTGCCGAGAAGAACGGCGAGACCATCCTTTCGTTCAAACTTGACTCTTCGTACCAGTCGGTTTGGGTCGCATCCGGAAGCATTTCGCTCGGCAAGTCATACGTCCTCAGCAACGGCTCGTCCGACGTGCTCAGCTGGACGCAGTCAAAACAGTCCGAGGGCAGCTCCGGAAGCGGCGGAGGCGGCGGATCCAGACCCGGCGGCAGGTGGTAAATTAAATAACTGACAGAAGGACTGCCGGGCCGGAATGGTCTGGCAGTTTTTGTCATTGGCGGCAGGGCGGGATGAAACCTGCATGGAGGGGCAGAGCCTCTTTATTATTTTAAATACGCAAAGTCGATGCTGTCGCTTTTTTGTTACCTAACAACTGTTATAATTGGTAAACTGAGCTTTTTGGCTCATTAAGGCAGTACTGTTCCGGGTAATGGGATAAATTGTCTGAAACATCAAAACCGGCAAAAAAATACAAGCTGAACACAACAGACATTTAGTACTCTCATTGGTTTTTTCACGAACTATACATTAAAAATGGGAGTATTTCATGGGAGGTTTCTTATGAAAAAAAGGACACGTAAAGGATTTACCGTAACGGAATTGGTTATAGTGATGGTTGTCATTGCTGTCTTGGCGGCATTGTTGATCCCATTCATCGCAAACCTTTTGAAGAAAAACCGTATAGGTAACGATTCGGAGCTGATCCGAAATCTCAACAAATCGCTCAAGGCAGATCAGCGGGCTCACAACACGATGACCGACGCTCTTGCGGCTGCCGAGGCATTCGGATACGAAGTCGGAAAGATCAACGCTTCCGAAGTCGGCAATGAGATCCTTTATGACATTGCGAACGATGTTTTCTGCTACTATGACGGCAAGGAAAACACGATCAAGTACATCCCCGGAACGAAAATCTCAGTAAGGCTTGACAAAGGATCGAATAAATATTGGCGTATCATCACCTCAAAGAACGTGGATGACGCGTTCAAGACAGACGCCAACGGAATCACGACCTTGGCCTGCGGCATGAAGGGCATGAACTGGTCCTGCTATCTCGCAACGACGCCCAAGGGTGTTGACACCGTGTATGCGGCAACCGGCGTGGATGTCGGAAGAACCGTGGCGATCAACCTTATCAACTACGAAAACACCAAGGCTCAGGAGGCAATCATTCGCACCAACGGCGGAGACCTGAAAGTCACTGCCCCGAACGACAGAATCGATCACTACGGAAACGCAAAATATGTCAGTCTGATAACAGTCAGCACCAATTCATATTTTGAACACGGCAAGGTTCTCATGATTGACATCACAAACGGCCGTCTGGTCATGACCGCGGATGAAGGCTCGATAGTTGAAGCCATTTATCTTGCTGCGACCGACGACAAATACAACGAGATCTTCCTTGCCACGCAGGACGGAGCTGAGATTCCTCTGATAATTACAAGAGAGCACGTCTCGATTCCGAAAGAGGGTCTGAAACTTGTTGCAACAGTCCAGACGAACGTTGACAAGCTTGGCAATAATGCCGAAAAAGTAGAGAAAATCTATCTCTATCCCGCGACCGATGTAAAGGAAGAAACGCTTGGCTTCAAGGTTACGGACCTGAGCCTTCTCATCGTTGAAGCGCTTTCGGGAGAGGGCAGAGCCCGGGCCCAGGCAGACATTCCCGACGCAGGCATTTTCTCCCGGGTAGCTGACTCCAAGGTCAAAACCATTGACGAGACAAAGAAGACCGTCGATGTTATCAAAAACATAAAGGCTTACGTCACCGACGTTCCGAACGTTGGCGGCATAACTTTCGGCCTGTATTTCAACGACAATATCGCAAAGATCGCGACCCTCCAGAGAGCGGCCACATTTAACGCGTTTGCCCCTGAAGACAGGACCGTCATCGATGCTTTCATCGGAGCCACGGAAGACGGCAACGCAATCTTCACCGACCACATCGAGGACTACGCGAATGAAGAGAAAATCGCCAAGGCATTGGCGGTAGTAAAGAACAACTACGGCGAAGCTGCCGCTGCAAGGGTTGAAGAGCTTCTGAACGTCAGACGTGAGTACTTCACCTGGCTCGCGGACTACGAGGTATCTTTTGACGGAGACATCGAGGTCGGAACCGTTGCTCTTGGCGGTCACTACTCGACGTTTGCGGACAATTTCTGGGACGGCGCATGGTTTGGCTTCGGTCTGTCGGATATGGAAGAGACCGGAACGCCCGTAACCCTGAAAGCAGGAGACTCGGTCAGACTGCTTGACACTGCCTATAAATACGCAGAAAACCTCATCGGACACGCCAATGAAGACCTCCACATGAACTTCGCCGCTATTTGCGGTTACGTGAAGTCGTTCAGCTGCGGCGTTTCCAACCTGTCTGCGGCGAACACGGGCAAAACCATCACAGTGAGACTGTTCTTATACGAAACAGATGAAAACGGCGTTGAAACGGGAAACAAAGTCGAGTGCGCATCCATCTCATACGTGCTCGAAGCACCCGTAAAACCCGAGTAAGAGATTTAGACAAATTCAGTCAGGCAATTAGTGCCGGGGGAAACACCAATGAACAAAAAACGTGGATTTACGATTTTAGAATTGATCATTGTCATCGCGGTTATAGCTATACTCGCGGCGGTTATGATACCCACGTTCAATTCTATCGCCAATAAGACAAAGCAGTCGTCCGACATTCAAATGGTTCGAAGTCTGAATGCAGCATTGCAGGCAGACCGCAAGAAGCACGGTACAATGTATGACGCTCTTATCTGTGTCGAAAAAAGCGGCTTCACACTTGCCTCAATTACAAACAATGAACTTCCGGATCATGTAATTGCATGGGAGAGCACTAAAGACAGATTTGTCCTTATTAACACCAAGACCGATAAGTGTGTTTTCCCAAAGTCTGAATACAAAGGCGAAGGCTCAGACGTTATAACAAATAAATATAAGTATTTCGTGGTTTATGACGAGGTCCCGTCCCCTGAAGAACAGAGCTACTCCATCTATCTGAGCGATACAGCCAGAATCAGCGACGTCGCGGTTGTTGTCGGTTTTGATGCCGGCACAAACCGCTATGTCAAAAACTTAACCTACGACAGATCCGGCGCTGACGGTGCGCAGAACGTCATAATTCGCACAAACGACAACGGAACAACCTGCGAGTTTAACGGCTATGTGAATCCTTCCAATTCGAGCAAGGGAGATACAATTCACCACTACGGAAACTCCGGCAACCAGGTTATATCAAGCGCCGACGATTCATATCACGAACACGGCGCGGCATTGTCGGTTGAAGTGAAAAAGGGCCATTATGCCCAGGAAAAAGGTTCTATTGTCTCTGTCCTCAACGCAAGTGCAAGCGAAGGTGACGTCAGAGTAGAGTTGAAAAACGGCTCCATACAGGGTACCGTTAAAAACACCAATGCTCAAAACGCTGTCACAATTGTCAGCGCTTCGAACGTTGTAACGGTTAATATCGAAGTCAAAACCGATGGCGGCGAGTTAAAGGTAAGCCTCCTGTCACAGCCGTATTATGCAAATATACTTGATTGTGAAGAGGAAAACGCCAATTCCAAGAAGATATCAGTTAAAGGTATCGGCATTGAAACTTTTGGTAAGAACAACCGTACTGCCCCAGGATCGGAATCAGTCTGCGGCGACGGCCACGACTTTATTACGATTGCCGGTTCTTCGGTCAAGGTATGCACCCGTTGCAGCGCCTATGAATATACTCTCTCAGATACAATTGAGGTAAATGAATCGGAATTATCCGATATTGTGGAAAAAACATATATCTGCTTAAGAAACGATGACGGCACAACGCAGGTTATAAAGTCTCACGACCACTCCTTCGGCGATCCGGTTTGGCTTTGGGACGGCTACGAATCTGCCTCGGCAAGATTTGAATGCACCGACGCTGACTGCAATCGCGTCGAAACCGTAATAGTTCCCGAAGACAGCGGAAACATTTCCTATGAGGTAACCACCGAGCCGACGTGCACCGCCACCGGCCTAAAAATATATACTGCAAAACTGACCCACCACGGAGTTGATTTTGAAAGCGTAAGCCCTTCAGAAGAGGTCCTTGAGGCCCTTGGGCACAACTATGAAGAGTCAGTCACCGAACCGACATGCACGGAGCAGGGGTATACCATATGCACATGTTCAAGATGCGGCGACAGTTATGAGAGTGCGCGTGTCCTTGCAACCGGACACATAGGAAACCCCTGCACAGTCTGCGGCGCTCATTCAATCAGCGTTGTCTTCCCTCATACCGACAAGTATTTATACAGGGTCGGAAATCAGGGCGGCGGAGTTGCTATTTCCTATTTCTTCACAGGCTACAGCAACGATACCAACTTTACGATAACCAATATTTTCGGCACCGCCAACGGCTCAATCAGCCAAGATAAAAAAGTCACCTTCAGCGGTACAGGTGTTGTTAAAATGTCTGCAGCCGATTCGGTTGACCTATACCTTGAGGTTGTGGATGCCTACAATGCCATAGGCGCCATGAACGCTTCAGATAAGAATGTTTGTCTGCTATGTGACATCAATGTTTCTGGCGCAGAATCGATATCTATAAGTAATGGTTATGCATTATATGGAAACGGATTTAAAATAAATTGCAACGGATATGGCGCCACAAATGGTACTTCAGGCCTTGCAACTGGGTTTATCGTGGTAAGAGATAATGGTCTCTTGGACAATGTTAGAGTCATTGCGGACGACTATCCAAAAGCTTTCATGTATTCAGGAACGACTGCATTTGAGTATGGTGCCAAAGATGACTCGAACAAAGTGTCAGACAATCATTATGCTTACTTATTATCTGCTGTGAAGACTTCTGGAATTACCTGTATTAAGAATTCTTACATTTACGGGGCAAGAAATAACATCCTTGCAGATGGAGGAACTCTCACAATTGAAAATACAGTGCTTTCTAATGGTGCATTATCAAACATTCATTTTTCTTCTCAAGAGGGGTGTTTGAATCTTAAAGATGTTACAACGATTCAGTATTGGAGAGAATTCACATACAGCTTCCTCCAAGAAGAAAGAAATGCAAAAACTATAGGAGTAGGTGTTCTTATAGGTACTCCTCCTGACAGTGGTGTTACTATAACTTCAAATCCTACCTTGAATATCAACGGATATTTAAGACAGTATAACTGGGTCTGTTCTGACTACGGAGATAGAATTACTTCTTCGAAAATGGCAAAAACTATAATAAGCACAGCCGTAAACAACAATACATATAGGCATTTAAATAATAATGACTATTACGCGAATGTTTGTGTAGTATACCTAAATAGTGTAATGCCGACAATAAATGATTCAAGAACGGATCATGGATATACGCTCAATAGTATCAACATGAACGGGGGAGTAAGTGGCAGGGTTTATGCTCTTGGTGCGCCCCATGGTTCTGTTGAATTGCTTAATGATACGTTTGAGTATCAGCCGAACGAGCAGAGTGTTGCAACACCGACGTTATCGTATAGCGATACAGGGGAGAAAAAAACATTTGCCAGGAATTCTGCATTCGATTATTCTTTCACGGTGGAACTTGATGCAGGAGGGTCCTATAGTTTTGACATTTCAAAACTAAAAGTGAATTTGTCTGGAGAAGTCACCAGCGTAACCCTGAAAGATACTACAAACAATGTCGTTAGCGGTGTCATATCCTTAAATACTGCAGGAACAAAGCGTTATTCGGTAACGGTTGAAACAAGTTCTTCTTTTAACAATCGGGGAGAATTGAAATCCGCCCAGTCTAACAGCTACATCTTTTCGTTTAGCCTTATAACGGATATAGCCGAACTACCTGCTCCGACAAAAACACATGACCCGTTAGGAACGGTCTATAAGATGACAAAATCTAACTCAACTAGTTCAGACTGGACGATTGCAGTAGCACCGCTTGATGGACTGAAAATATCTTATTGGAGTACAGCACAAAACAAGCAGGTTGAGTTAGATTTTTCTAGCGTTCTTGCTGCATCAAAAAAGATAGGCGTAAATACCCTTACAATATCAGGTTCAGATTATACTCTTGTTTTGGAATCGACTGCAATAAAAGATAAAAAGACAAATGTGTGGTCAAATGCGACAAATAAGAATCGTCTTTTAGTCACAGCTAGCACTGATGACATGGTGAGCAGTAGAACAAACACTAGGGCTACTACTATAAAATATACTTTTTCCGATAACTGCGGACATACATTGGCAACATTTTCTAAAACATTCAGTGCGAATAAGCCTGCAACGGGTGATACTTTATACTATCACAATTCTCTCCTTGACAAAAATGAACTAACGACAACTTTTCCAAGCAGCAGCTGCCTTGCCCCCGACACGCTCATCCTCATGGCTGACGGCACTGAGAAGCAGGTCCAATATGTGGTTTCCGGGGACGAACTCCTTGTTTTCAACCACGAAACAGGAGAAGTTGAGACTTCATTCGTTCTCTTCAACGATGTTGAGGAAGAACAGCAGTGTGAGGTTATCAACCTCGATTTCAGCAACGGCAAGCGAGTGAAGGTCATCAGTGAGCACGGATTCTTTGATTTGAATCTCAACAAGTATGTTTACATCGACGCAGAGAACTATGCAGACTTTGTGGGGCACCGTTTCTACGGAATTGAAGGAGTTTACACTCTCGACAGTGCGTTCCTTACCTACGAGACGATGGCTGTCTACTCGCCTGTAACATACTCGACCCTGAACTATTTCACTGAGGGTATGCTTTCCATGCCCGGCGGTATTACAGGCCTCTTCAACATCTTTGACTATGATGATGACCTCAAGTACAATCAGGCATCAAAGAATGAAGACATCGCAACCTACGGACTCTTCACTGCTGAAGAGATGGAAGTAATTGGCGTCACGGAGATAATGTTCAACGCCTACAACGGACAGTACCTCAAGGTGGCTTTGGGGAAGGGCATACTGACTGAGGACTACCTTGCGTACCTGATTGAGAGGTACGGCGGGTTTACCGAGTAGAGCATTGGCGATAAGGTGAATAACCGATAAGGGGCTGTGAAAAGGCTCCGGGAATGGAAACAGCTGCGGCTTGATCAGGTTTGAGAGTTGCAGCTGTTTTTTTGCGGAAAAACAGGTCTATAGAAAATCCAGTTAACTGGAAAAACTTTGTTCTTTTGTAATAGACCTCGAAGTAGAGCTATCGCCTTTTTTCAATTGATATACAAAACTAAAAATGTTAAAATTCAAAAGCATACGCAATAAAAATCGAGGATCTGGAGCATGCCTGCGGTAACGTACAAACTAATTAAACAGTGCAAACAGTCCGGGGCAAGGCTCGGAAAGCTGATTACGCCCCACGGGGAAATCGACACGCCGGTTTTTATGCCTGTGGGAACTCAGGCTTCGGTCAAGGGAATTTCGCCGGAGGAGCTGAATGACGTTGGCGCCAAGATCATTCTCGGAAACACATACCACCTCTTTTTGAGGCCGGGGCACGAGCTCGTGAGGGAGGCCGGCGGGCTGCATAAGTTCATGAACTGGAACGGGAGCATACTGACGGACAGCGGCGGGTTCCAGGTTTTCTCGCTGAGCGACCTTCGCAAGATCACCGAGGAAGGCGTTTACTTCAGCTCGCACCTTGACGGGGCAAAGCTTTTTCTGAGCCCTGAGAAGGTCATGGAGATCGAAAACGCGCTCGGAGCCGACATTATGATGGCTTTTGACGAGTGCGCACCGTATCCGTCGAGCTACGAATACACGAAAAAGTCGCTTGAGCGCACCACACGCTGGGCGGAGAGATGTCTCAAGGCACACGCCAATGAGAAAAACCAGGCACTTTTCGGCATTGTGCAGGGCGGAACGTTTGCGGACCTGAGGAAGCAGTCGGCAAGAGAGATTGTGTCGCTTGATTTTCCGGGGTATGCCATTGGCGGGCTCAGTGTCGGAGAGGACACGCAGATCATGTACGACATGCTCGAGGAGACTGTGCCGGAGTTGCCGGCGGACAAGGCGCGCTACCTGATGGGCGTCGGAAGGCCGGACAACCTTGTTGAGGGCGTTATCAGGGGCATTGATATGTTCGACTGCGTGCTGCCGACAAGAATCGGGCGCAACGGAACGGCTCTGACGTCGAAGGGCAGGGTGATTGTGAGAGATGCGAAATACGCGCACGATTACACGCCGATAGACCCTGAGTGCGACTGCCCGGCCTGCAGAAAACACACCAAGGCCTACATCAGGCATCTGCTCAACACGAACGAAATACTAGGCGCACGGCTGATGACCATCCACAATCTGTATTACTTCGTCAACCTGATGCGCGAGATCCGTGCGTCTCTTGAGGTCGGGACGTTCGGAAGGCTGGCGGAGGACGTCCTGAGGAACTACCCCGAGATGACGAAGGCCGAGGCGGATTGACAACGCAGAACTGCAAAAACGACGCGGCGTCGCCGCGCGCATGAATAAAAATCAAAAAGGAAAAACGACAATGCTCCAACTGAACTGCCCG
>DBWH01000062.1:0-44474 GCA_002308595.1 Mageeibacillus sp. UBA1243
ACATACAACTCCAACCATATCGAGGGAAGCAGGCTGACCGAGGAGCAGACGCGCATGATTTTTGAGACAAGCACTCTTGACATCGCCAATGCCGTCCCTGTCGACGACGTCCTTGAGACGCTGCACCATTTTCGCGCCGTTGACTATGTAATTGACTGCGCCGATGAGGTCCTCACGGAAGATATAATCAAAAAGCTCCACTACATTCTGAAGCACGACACCAGGGAGTCCACGCTGGACTGGTTTGCGGTGGGGGACTATAAGAAAAAGGCCAATGTCATTGGCGGCAGAGAGACCGCAAATCCCAAAGACGTGCCCGCGCGGATGAAGCAGCTCCTTGACGGTTACAACGCCAAGTCAGAAGTGACGATTGAAGACATCGTCGCTTTTCACGCAGCTTTTGAAAAAATTCACCCGTTTCAGGACGGGAACGGGCGCGTCGGACGGCTGATTGCGCTGAAGGAGTGCCTGCGGCACAGTATTGTTCCGTTCCTCATCGAGGACAGTAAAAAGGCGTTCTATTACCGCGGACTGAGCGAATGGGACAATGAAAAAGGATGGCTTACAGACACCTGCCTCGACGGTCAGGACACATTCCGGCGGTTGCTTGCGGCATGCGGTATTGAACAGGACTGAAAATCCGGATTTATTGGACAAAGGAGAGTAAATATGCGGTTCTATATTATGATGTTTATCTGCAACTTATTAATTCCGATCGTTATGCTGATATGCGGATTCCTTATGTATAAAAAACCGCCAAAAGAGATCAATGGGATTATAGGATATAGAACAACTATGTCCAGAAAAAACAAGGATACCTGGGCATTTGCGCATGATTACTGCGGTAAGTTGTGGATTAAACTCGGATTGCTGTTATTGATTTTGACAATCATTATTCAGATACCTTTTGTTCATTCGAGTGAAAATGCAATCGGATGTATGACACTTGTTGTCGAAGGGATACAGCTTGCGGTTATATTGGTCTCAATTGTATTCGTAGAACGAGCTCTTAAGAAAAATTTTGATGAACACGGTGTCAGAAGGTAAATCCCGGTTTGCCGGGGCAAATCAGGGCAGAATAAAAAATCCCCTTAAATCGGATTTGCGAGGTAATAAAAATGAAAAACGGTAAAACACCTGATCCGAACGTTGTTCACCCAATATCAGGTTATGACAAAGAAATATACGTTAAACCGACCGTGAAGAATCCGAATATCGTTGTCGGGGACTTTACTTATATTGCCGATTCCGAATTTGAAAGCCACGTGACGCATCATTACGAGTGGATCGGCGACAGGTTGATCATCGGCAGGTTCTGCCAGATTGCGGCAGGCGTCGAGTTTGTTATGAACGGGGCCAATCATCAGATGAGTGCGGTTTCGACGTTTCCGTTTTACACGCTTGAAGGCTGGAACACGGAGCCGCCTGCCCTTTCGGATCTGCCGCTCAAAGGCGACACCGTTATCGGCAACGACGTATGGATCGGGCAGAATGCGGTGGTCTTGCCGGGCGTTCACATTGGCGATGGCGCAATCATCGGTGCAAACTGCGTGGTTGGAAGCGACGTCCCGCCGTACACGATAGTGATCGGGAACCCCGCGAGGGTTTTAAGGAAGCGTTTTGACGACGAGCTGATTGACCTGCTGCTTCGATTCAGGTGGTGGGATAAAAGCGTTGACGAAATAGACGGCTTGATTCCGGTGCTGACTTGCGGCGACCTTGAAAAAGTCAGAGAGGAATTGAAGAAGCGGCTTGCGTAAAGAGTCAAAATCATACTTTATAACGGGTGACTGACATGAAAAGAAAAACGGCTGTAATCTGACTGATTTGAGAAAACTTTTCGGAGACGGAGCGTGCGTATGAATCTAATCGGAACAAGGCAAATCGAAACGGACCGCTGCATCTTGCGGCGCATCAGACCTGAAGACTGCGAAGCGATGTACGAGAACTGGGCAAGGTACGAAGAGGTCTGCAGGTACTTTCCTTTTCACCCGGTCAGCGGCCTTGCGGAATACAGGGAAAAGGTCGAAAAATGGGTCTCGTCCTACGATTCCGGCAGCTGCTTCCACTGGGTGGCTGTGTGGAAAGAGACCGGCGAGCCGGTCGGCACGATCAATCTGGGGAACGTTGACGGGTCCTGCATGATGGCGGATACGTGCTACATGCTATCGCCAAGGCTATGAAATATCGGCGTCATGACCGAGGTCCTGCGAGCCGTGCTGAGGTACGCTTTCTGCGAAATCGGCCTCAACCGCGTGCAGGCAGAGGTTTTCCGTGGCAACGACGCATCCGCCAAGGTGCTCGAAAAGTGCGGCATGAAATACGAGGGCACGGCAAGGCAGAAATACTTCAAGGACGGGGTGTTCATCGACGCCGCGCAGTATGCGATAATCAGGGAAGATTACGAAGGCGCTTGCGAAAAAAAGACCTCCTGAAGGTCGCAGATTTGAGAGAGTTTCATAAGATTTAAGAGGTGCAGAATGAAAAGACCGGTGCTTTATGTCAACGCCTGTGTGAGAAAAGATTCAAGAACCGAAAGGCTGGCTTCCGCGGTGCTGAAGAAGCTTGACAGCCCTGTCGCAGAAGTGCGGCTTGAGGGCTTGGCGTTTCCCGTTGCAGGCGAGGCGTTTCTTAACGAGCGCGACAGGCTGATTTCCGCCGGCGATTTCGGGAGCCCTCTTTTTGACCTTGCGAGGCAGTTTGCGGAGGCAGAGACCGTTGTCATTGCGGCGCCCTACTGGGACCTGTCGTTTCCGGCAACGCTCAAGCAGTATTTCGAGCAGATCAACGTTGTCGGCATCACCTTCCGCTACACCGAAGACGGAAGACCTGTAGGTCTCTGCAAAGCAAGAAAACTTTACTACGTCACGACCGCAGGAGGACGCTGCGTGCCGGAGGAGTTCGGCTTTGGCTATGTCAGGGCTCTTGCGCAGAATTTTTACGGGATACCCGAGGTTAAACTGTTCAAGGCCGAGGGGCTTGATATTGGCGATATCGACCCCGAAATCATCGTTAAAAATGCGGAAAAAACCGTCTCGGAAACTGTTTTTGACTGATTATTTTTTTGTTAAACAGACAATTTCCCGCGCAAGTGTATATTATCTGTGGGCCCTTGGCGGTGCCCTGATTCTTCTGTTGAAAAATTTTACGGTTTCATGGTATAATCTCCCATCATGATAAGGCAAAAAATGTGACAGGAGACCGCAGTTTAGGAAAAAACGCACCGTTGCTGCCCGAAAAAGCACTTGCGGGTTCCCCTCATATTTTTGAAAATCTGAATCTAAACACCGTACAGGGGAGATGTGTAAATGCTGGAAATCAAAGTATCAAAAGACGGTAACAGGGTCGTGGTTGCCCCCAAGGGAATCATCGACACGGAGACTTCCTCAAAGCTCAGCGAAGTTCTTCTCGGTCTTGACTACAAGGATCTTGATCTCACGATTGATTTTGACGAAACCGACTATATCACCTCAACAGGACTGCGCGTTCTGCTGGTTGCGCGAAAGAAGCTGTCGGACGAGACCATGCGCGTCATCAACGTCAACGAGGCCATCTCGGAAGTTTTTGAGGTCACGGGCTTTTCGGGTATCCTGAACTTTGCCGTTAAGAAACAGACCCTCGAGGACTGCCACCTGAGCTTCAAGGCGTTTCTGAAGAAGCGCGTGAACGACGGCTTGGCGTTTGTTTTTGCGGGCCGCGAATACACCTGGGAGGACATTGACCGTCTGTCGCAGATAGTTGCCGATGACCTCGCCAAGGCAGGCGTCAAAAAAGGTTCTCACGTCGGAATCTGCTCGCCAAACTCAATCAACTGGATCATCACGTTCTTCGCGGTTCAGAAGCTCGGCGCCATCGCCCTCCTCGTGAACTACGGTCTGAAGCCTGACGAGATTGCATCCCTTGGCGAGATCGGAGACATCACGCATCTTTGCTACGGCGCCATCCCGGGACTTACCGATTACGGCATCTTCTCTTCGGCGCTGCTCGGAGGAAGGTCCACAATCACCTTCATGTACAACATCGGCATGGAGCAGGATTTCACAAAGAGGCTTTCGGAGTACGACGCGATCAAAGACAAGTACGCTGAGATTTACCACTCCGACGATCCGAGCGTTGTCATTTTCACGTCGGGTTCGACCGGAAAGCCCAAAGCGGTCCTCTCCTCGTCTTTCAACCTTCTCAATTCAGTTAAAGCCATCAGCGCGGAGTGCAACTTCACAAGCAAAGACAGGTGCTGCGCGTTCCTGCCGCTCTTCCACGTGTTCGGCTTCTGCTCGTGCATCGGAATCGGCCTTCTCTACGGCTGCGTTTCATACATCCCTTCCGGCAATAAACCTCAAATGCTCATCGACATCATCCGCGAAAAGCAGTGCACCGTCTTCAACACGGTACCGACAATGTTCCTCGCGATGATCGGCCAGCCCGGTTTTACGCCCGATTCACTCTCGTCTCTGCGGGTTTCGGTCCTTGGCGGCTCCGCGACAAGCGAGTCCCAGATGACCATGTTCCGCTCGCTCCTGCCGAACAACCACTTCTGCAACATCTACGGAATGTCCGAAAACGCCGTCATAAGCATGACGCGCTACGAGGACACGTTCGAGCACATGACACAGACGGTCGGACGCAGGGTTGACGGTATCGAGATTGAGATCAGGAACCCCGCCAATGGAGAGAAGCTGCCGGACGGACAGTCAGGCGAGATCTACATTCGCTCGAAAGAGATGATAGTCTGCTACTACCGCCTGCCCATCGAAAAGCAGCCGCTTGACGACGAGGGCTGGCTTGCGACGGGTGACCTTGGCGTCATCCTGCCTGACGGTTATCTGAAGCTTGTCGGGCGCGCAAAGGACCTCATAATCCGCGGAGGTGAGAACATTTCGCCCGGAGAGATTGCAGATGAGGTTGTGAAGCTTCCCGGAGTTGCCGACGTCAAGGTGCTCGGCGTTCCGCACGAAGTTCTCGGCGAGGAAGTTGCCGCCGCAATACTGCTCAAGGACGGTGCGACGTTTGACGAAGCTGCCGCCAAGGCGACTCTTACAAGCAAACTCGCAAAATACAAGGTTCCCGCATATTTCGTCGTGATGGACAGGTTCCCGCTCCTCGGCAGCGGCAAGATCGACGCCATCACGCTCAAAAAAGAAGTTCTGGCTAAACTGAATAAGGGGTGATTGCATTGGCAGAAAAAACAGTTAATTCACCGTTGCTCAAGCAGCGTGATTACGCGCAGGATATCGCAAAAGGTATAGGCATCCTGCTCGTTATGATGGTACACATCTTTGACTACCCTCAGTGGTATCAGATTATAATGGCAATCACGGGTGTGTGGCTGATGCCTTTCTTCTTCACACTCTCAGGTTATTACTACCGTCCAGGCGCAAGGTCGCGCGGAGAATCAATCCGCCGCCGCTCCGTTCAGCTGCTCAAGCCCTATTTCATATATTCGGGTGTCATCTGGGCGGCAACGACGTTGTACAACCTGATAACAGTGTCCGCAAGCCTCGGAACTCTGTGGGAGTGCATCAAGCAGTACCTGACGTTCCTTTTCAACAAGAATACGCTCGTTCTGCTCCGCCTTTCCCAAAAGGGCTTCGCACCTCCGTCACCCGGTATCTCTTTTTCCAGCGTCACCGTTCCGTTCTGGTTCATCGCAATGATGTTCTTTGCGGACGTCATCTTCTTTCTTATCGCCGACTGGGTTCTTGAAAAAGTGAGGCGCTTTATCTCCGTGACCACGGGGCTGATCATACTCACGTTCCTGCTGAACGTTCTTGTCGACAAGATCGGCACAGGTCTCCCGTTCAACTTCCAGAACGTGCCTATGGCAATCGCTCTGATGCTCGTCGGAGCAATGTTCGGCCGGTACGGGGTTTTGTCAAAAGGCTTCACGAGTCCTCTGTGGACCGTGCTGAATTCATTGGCGGTGCTCGGCACTATTGCACTGTTCCAGTGGCAGTTCCGCGGTGCGGGTTCGTTCTCGGCAGGCAGGTTCGTTTATTTCGGCGCCGTCGAAGTTTTCCCCTGCGTGATGCTCGGTATTCTGGCGCCGTTCATGGCGGTCTCATTCGGCCGTCTGCTTGACAAGGTGCCTGTGCTGAACAAGGCGCTGACGTGGGTAGGACTGCGCACGCTTCCTATTCTGCTCGTGCACATGTTCATCTCGACGTTTGTGAGCAAGCTGTTCGGCATAAGCACAAAAGTCATGGGTCAGATGGGCACGAGGAGCGGAATAAGCGCCCTCAACCTTCTGATCACCCTCGCGATTATCGTGGCGTACCGCATCTTATGGGAGCTTTTCCTTAAGAAAGTCAAATCAAAAAAGCAACAGGCCTGAGGAGCCGCGGCTCGTTTAACAGGTTTTGAGAAAATCGAAAGGACGGCTGCGGTCGTCCTTTTTGATATAAAAGGGGGTGCGAAGCGGCTGCGGAACGGGGCCCTTGGCGGTAAAACGTTGAAAAAATGCGCAAATACTGCTATGCTAAGCGCGGTTGGATCAAAAACGCGCAGAGTTTTCTGCGGACAGTAAAAATCCGTCAAAAAGATTAAGGGGTGCGTCTCATGGACACCGGCAAGTCTCTCAGCATTGTTCGCGAAGTTTACGAGAAATACAAAGATGACGGGCAGCGCCTTGTCAGGGAGCTGAAAAAGCTCATAAAAGAAGGCCACAATTCGGGCGACATGGTGATTGCCGGTGCGTCGTACGGGTTTCTTGCGGACGTGTGCAGGGACAACGGCGACACAAGCGGCGTATTGGCGAATTCGATCAAGGCTGCGGAACTCCTGAAAAACACGACGGCTTACGGGCTGCTGATCAGGGCCTACCTCTCGCTCAGCTACGCATACGGGACGCAGGACAACAACCAGATGGCGCTTGCCGCGTGCGACAGGGCCTACAGGGTCGTGAAAACCCACAGGATCAAGGGCAGGTACAGGATTGCCGTGCTCAACAACCTTGCGAACTGCTACCATATCCTTGGCGAGTTCAGGACAAGCGTAGGGCTTCTCACGGAGTGCGTTAAACACACGCGCGAGGAATTTCCGGACGACTACGACGCGCTTGCGATGCGCTCGATCAACCTTGCCAATAACTATAAGTACGACGGGGACGTGCAGAAGGCGCGCGAGATTCTTGACGGTATGGAGCCGTGGATTAACAGGGTCAGCTACGTTCCGATGGTCTGCGACTACTACCTGAGGCGCGCGATTGTTTTCTATGCGCTTGACGATAACGAAACCGCCAATGCAAACGTCGACAAGTCCCTCGCCTGCGTCCCTTCGGACACTTTCCCCCAGCCCCTCTATGCGGACCTCATGGGAATTGCGGGGACCCTCATTCAGCTTAAAGACAAAGAGCGCGCAAAACGCATTGCGGACCTCATGACCGTGTACGCCGAGAAATGCAAAGGCACCGCGGAGCAGGTATACGCGTACCGCACATTGGCGGGTTACTACCACGCTTTCGGCGAGAGCGAGAAGGCGCTTTCCTGCTACAAACACCTCAACGAACTTTACGACAAGCGCATGGAGGAGCTCACGGGCGTCCAGGCGAGGATTTACAAGGGCATGAAGCACGCTGACCTTGAGATCACGAAGCTCAGAAAAGACATGCGCAAAACCGAGGAGCTCTACTCGCAGGAGCCCATGACGAAGCTTCTCAACCGCGCCGCCCTCCTCAAGATTTCCTCCGAGTTCATCGAAACCGCCAAGAAGAAAAGGCAGAAGATCGGCGTCATCTTCATCGACATCGACTGCTTCAAGGAGTGCAACGACACGTACGGACACGCCAAGGGAGACGAGATCATCAAGCTCGTTGCCGGTGCCTGCAAGGACGAGGAGTCCTCGAACATCCGCTTCGCCCGCTACGGAGGCGACGAATTTTTCGGCATCACGCACGGTCTGACAGACGATGAGATCACCGAAATCGCCCGCAGGATCTGCCGCCGCATCAGGGAAGAGAACATACCCAACGAAAAGAACCCCAACGGCGGAATAATCACCCTCTCGGTCGGTCTCGTAAACGTCGGAATTACCGCCAATACCGACACCATCATAGGCATCGCAAACTATGCCGACAAGGCTGTCTACCACGCCAAGGACGCCGGCCGCAACACAATCTTCTTCATACGGTATGACTTTGACGAAAAGGACAACCTCCACGGAAGCGCGGAGTACACCAAAATAGATTTTTAAAACGGTTATAGATAAAGGCCGGGGGCTGCGTCCGAATGAAAGTCGCAGCCCCCGGCTCTTTGTTTTGTTAACTATGGCACATTGGCGTCACTCTGCAAAGAGAGGCGTCGAGTAGTATCTGTCTCCGCTGTCGGGGAGGAGTGCTACGATCGTTTTTCCCGCATTTTCAGGTCTCTTTGCAAGTTCGAGAGCTGCCTTGAGGGCCGCGCCGGAGGAGATTCCGACGGAGATGCCTTCCCTCTTTGCGAGAAGCTTTGAGACAGAGAAGGCGTCCTCGTTTACGACTCTTATTACCTCGTCATAGACCTTGGTGTTGAGAACGTCCGGAACGAAGCCTGCGCCGATTCCCTGGATCTTGTGGGGACCGCTCTTGCCTTCTGAAAGGACAGGTGACGAGTCGGGCTCGACGGCAACGACTTTGACGTTCGGGTTCTGCGACTTGAGGTACTCGCCGACGCCTGTCACGGTGCCGCCCGTTCCTACGCCTGCGACGAAGATGTCAACTTTGCCGTCGGTGTCGCGCCAGATTTCGGGGCCCGTTGTCTCTCTGTGGATGCGAGGGTTGGCGGGGTTGACGAACTGGCCGGGGATGAAGCTGCCCTTGATTTCGGCCGCGAGCTCTTCTGCCTTGGCGATAGCGCCTTTCATGCCCTTGGCGCCTTCGGTGAGGACGATTTCGGCTCCGTAAGCCTTGAGAATGTTGCGGCGCTCAACGCTCATCGTTTCGGGCATGGTGAGGATGATGCGGTAGCCCTTGGCGGCTGCGATGGAGGCAAGACCGATGCCTGTGTTGCCGGATGTGGGTTCGATGATGACAGAGCCGGGCTTCAGAAGACCTTTCTCCTCTGCGTCCTCAATCATCGCCTTGGCGATACGGTCCTTGACGCTTCCCGCGGGATTGAAGTACTCGAGTTTAACGAGAACTGTTGCCGAAAGTGCGTTGTCTTTTTCGATGTTTGTGATCTCGACGAGGGGCGTGTTGCCGATGAGGCCGAGTGTTCCTTTATATATATTTGCCATGAATTTAGTCTCCTGTTGTGTTAAATTTTGCGTAAAAATGCGGCAGTTTTTAAAATGCGACACCTGTCGCGCTGCTGCGGTTTCAGATTGCGGCAAAACCGTTCTTAAGGTCGCCGATGATGTCGTCAATGTGCTCCGTGCCGATCGAAAGACGGATCGTGTTTTCGAGGATTCCCACCGCGGCAAGTTCCTCCGCCGAAAGCTGCGAATGGGTCGTCGAAGCCGGGTGGATAACGAGGCTCTTCACGTCGGCAACGTTGGCGAGAAGCGAGAAAATCTTGAGCGCGTCGATGAACGCCCATGCCTCCTTGCGGCCGCCTTTAATGTTAAACGTGAAGATCGAACCGCCGCCGTTCGGGAAATACTTTTGGTAAAGGTCGTGCTGCGGATGGTCGGGCAGCGAGGGGTGGTTGACCTTTTCAACCAGCGGGTGGTTTGCGAGGAACTCTACAACCTTCTTCGTGTTCTCTGCGTGGCGCTCAACGCGGAGTGAAAGCGTCTCGACGCCCTGGAGAAGCAGGAATGCGTTGAAAGGCGAGATTGCGGCGCCCGTGTCGCGGAGCAGAATTGCCCTGATGTAGGTCACAAACGCTGCCGGACCTGCGGCCGCCGTGAAAGAAACGCCGTGGTAGCTGGGGTTCGGAGCCGCGATGTTCGGGTACTTTTCCGGTGTCCAGTTGAACTTTCCGGAGTCGACTATGATGCCGCCAAGGGTAGTCCCGTGGCCGCCGAGGAATTTCGTTGCGGAGTGGACGACAATGTCAGCCCCGTGCTCAATCGGTCTGATCAGGTAAGGTGTGCCGAACGTATTGTCGATAACGAGCGGAATACCGTGCTCGTGAGCTATCTTGGCGAGTGCGTCAATGTCCGGAATGTCGCTTCCGGGGTTGCCCATCGTTTCGATGAAAATCGCCTTGGTGTTTTCGCGAACGGCCGCCCTGACCTCGTCAAGGTTGTGAATGTCGACAAATGTCGTATCGATTCCGTACTGCGGAAGTGTGTTGCTGAGGAGGTTGTAGGAGCCGCCGTAGATGGTCTCCTGCGCGACGATGTGCTCGCCTGCCCTCGCCAATGCCTCTATAGTATAAGAAATCGCTGCGGCACCGGATGAAAGCGCAAGCGCAGCGACACCGCCCTCAAGTGCCGCAATACGCTTTTCAAGCACGTCCTGGGTGGAATTTGTAAGTCTTCCGTAGATATTGCCGGCATCCGCAAGACCGAACCTTGCCGCGGCATGCTCGGAGTTGTGGAATACGTAACTGGTTGTCTGATATATCGGCACGGCGCGTGAATCCGTTGCGCTGTCTGCCTGCTCCTGACCGACGTGGAGCTGAAGGGTCTCAAATCTATAAGCCATTTTAGTTGTTCCTTTCTTTTTCCGGATGTTTACTGTAGTAATCATCGAGAGCGTTCTTAATAGCCTCCTCCGCAAGCACCGAACAGTGCATCTTGTAATCCGGGAGTCCGTCAAGCGCTTCCGCGACAGCCTTATTGGTGAGTTCCATCGCCTCCGAAACCGGCCTGCCCTTAATGAGCTCAGTCGCCATCGAACTTGACGCTATCGCGCTGCCGCATCCGAACGTCTCAAATTTTACGTCCTCAATCTTGTCATCCTCTATTTTAAGGTACATTTTCATTATGTCGCCGCACTTTGCGTTGCCGACCTCGCCAATGCCGTCCGCGTCCTCAATAACGCCGACGTTCCTCGGGTTCCGAAAATGATCCATCACTTTTTCACTGTACAATGCCATAACTTCCACCTCACAGAATAAACTTCGATTTGCCGTTTACGAGGTCCCGCCAGACCGGTGAGAAACCTCTCAGATACGTAACGACCTCTTCAACCGAGCTTATAATGTAATCAACTTCTTCCTCCGTGGCGTCATCGCCAAGGGTCAGCCTCAGCGATCCGTGCGCTACGTCGTGAACCCTCCCTATAGCGAGGAGCACGTGGCTGGGGTCAAGCGACCCCGAGGTACAGGCGGAGCCTGATGAAGCCGAAATGCCCTTGTCGTCAAGCAGGAGCAGAAGCGATTCGCCCTCTATTCCCTCAAAGCAGAAGTTTACGTTAGACGGAAGCCGCATTCGCTCGTCTCCGTTGAGCGCCGAGTGTGAGATCCTGTTGAGTCCGAGTATCAGCCTGTCGCGAAGCTTCTCAAGCTTCTTCGAAAGGTCTGCGATTGACGCGTTTGCCTCTTCAAGAGCCGCCGCCGTTGCGACGATGCCCGGTACGTTTTCGGTTCCCGCCCTGCGGCCTCTCTCCTGCGCGCCGCCCTCGATGAGCGACTCAAGCTTAATGCCGCGCCTTGCGTATAAGAAGCCGACTCCTTTCGGGCCGTGGAACTTGTGTGCCGAAGCTGAGAGCAGATCCACATTGGCGTCTTTCACGTCAACCGGTATGTGCCCCACCGCCTGCACGGCGTCTGTGTGGAAAAGAATCCCCTTCTCGCGGCAGATACCGCCAATCTCTTTAATAGGCTGAATCGTCCCGATCTCATTGTTGGCATACATTATCGTGACCAGGCATGTCCTGTCGGTTACGGCCGCCCTGAGCTCATTGACTCTCACGATACCGTTCTCGTGGACCGGCAGGTAAGTCACGGTGAAGCCCTCTTTTTCGAGCTTCTTCAATGTATTCAGCACTGCGTGATGTTCGATCGTGTCGGAAATGATGTGCGTTTTACCGTTCTTTTTTCCGATCGCCGCTGCGGAAAGAATTGCCTGGTTGTCCGCTTCGGAACCTCCCGAAGTGAACACGATCTCCCGCGCCTCGGCATTGATACATCGTGCAACCCTCTCCCTTGCGCCTTCGACAGCCTCTTTTGCCTTCTGCCCTTCGGAGTACAGGCTTGAGGGGTTTCCGTAGTATTCTTCTATGTACGGGAGCATGGCTTCAATCGCCTTTTTGCTCATCTTTGTCGTCGCCGCATTGTCAGCATAAATCTTCATACGCTGCGCCTCCTTGTTTATTACGCCGCCAATGTTATCACCTTTTACCTACTATGTCAATAGGTGAATAGAAAAATTATTCAGGAAATTTTAAAAGTTTGTTCATTGGCGTGTTGATTACCCATTTACCCTGTGGTATAATAGGTAAATCAATAAAGATTGGAGTGACGCCAATGATTTCCACCAAAGGAAGATACGCCCTGCGCGTTATGTTAGACCTTGCCGAGAACCACAGCAGTGAGTTCATCCCGCTCAAAGACATTGCAGAGCGGCAGGAAATATCGAAAAAATACCTCGAGATCATCGTCAAGGACCTCGTCACCGCCAAGCTCGTCAAAGGTTCGAGCGGCAAAGGCGGCGGCTACATGCTCGTCAAAAAGCCCGAAGATTACACCATCGGCGAAATTCTCGAAGCCTCCGAAGGGCCTTTCCTCACAGTTGCCTGCCTCGCCGCAGATGCCGACAAGTGCCCCCGCGCGGCCGGCTGCAAAACCCTCCCCCTGTGGGCAGAGTACAACCGCATGACCCGCGACTTCTTTTTCTCAAAAAAGCTGAGCGATTTGGTTTGATTTGGTTTGGTTTGATTTTCGTTTGTGAGTTTAGCTTCAGCGGAGGACGGAATGGCTTCAGACAAAAACTATTTTGAGTTCATCATGGATCAGCTTTCGGCGCTTGACGGTATCACGGCAAGGCCCATGATGGGCGAATATATTATCTATTTTCGCGGGAAAATCATTGGCGGTATCTACGACGACCGCTTTCTTGTGAAGAACGTGCCTTCGGCCCGTGAGATGATGCCGGACGCGGAGCTTGTCTTGCCGTATGAAGGCGCAAAAGAGATGCTTCTTGTGGACAACGTGGACAATCCGGCTTTCCTGCAGGAACTGGTGCTGAAAATGTACGGCGAGCTGCCTGCGAAAAAGCCGGGAAAATCAAAGCCGTGAGCGGCTGTCAGACGCGCAATATTTTGCGATTTCATTCCGGCAAGATTCCGTAATTCTGTCCCGCAGAATTTTGAGATATCCATCCCGCAATATTTTGCAATTCTACCCCGCAGGATTTTGCGATTTCATTCCGCATACTGCAGCAGTCAATAAAAGTAGACATGGTGTTCGCTTTTATTAGGAATCTTCCGCCTCATCAAATAGCCTGTCGTACTTTTCAAACACCGCGTCGATGATTTCCTCGTCGTCAACGATGTCGTACCTGTTCGTCCCGCTCTCGTCTGAGGTCACGAGGAAGACCAGGGCCTCGTCGTCTTCAACCCCGTCGGGAAGCTCCTCGGGCTGCATGATTTCGTAAGTGTTGCCCCCGTGTTCGATTCTCGCGATATCGATGAAGTTGACCTCGTTGCCGTTGTCGTCAAGGAGCGTCACAATCTCGTCATAGTCATCGCCAAACAGGTCGGGTTCGAAAAAGTTTTCCTCGTTGTCCATATCTTTTGTCCTCTCTTCGGCTTCCGCCAATGCAAAAACGGGCTCATCTTCCGCCCGCAGTTTCGTTCATGCCATTATAACACTTGGCGTGTTCAAATAAAACCGCCAATGCCCGTCGCCCGGTTTGTTGACGATTTCCGCCCGTATTGCCTGAAATTTTCCCAAAATTTTTCAAAGCTTTATTGAAAACACGCGCGCGCGTCTGTTATAATACGGGAACACCTATTTAGCGACGCACTTTTCAGATATTTTTACGATGGTGCGAAGCAGGAGGACTGACATGAACAAACCGTTACCTGGGATAAAGAGAGTTCTGGCCTTTCTACTTGCGGCCTGCATGGTCATAGGCGTCTCTGCCTGTGCCGTCAATGAGCCCGGAAAGCCAACGGACAAACCTTCCTACACAGAGACGCCCGCCGACGCGACCGCGACTGAAACGCCGACGGCCGTAAACGAGACTGAGCCTGCGGCAGAAACGCCGTCGGCTGAGACCGGCGCGCCTTCCCCGACGCCGACTTCCACACCGGAAGGCGCGACGCCCGGAGAAACCGGGACTGAAGCTCCGACCGGGACGCCGGACGAAACTCCTGCGGAGACCGAAACACCTGCCCCAACCGAGGGCACGGAGGCTCCGACGGAAACCCCTGTTCCCACGGAAGGCGAAACCCCTACACCGACTGCGACGGCGACTCCCACACCGACTCCGACCGCTACACCTACACCTACGCCTACACCCACCCCGACTCCGACTCCCACGCCTGATGTGCCGGATCTCAACTCGGACGCTTTTGAAGGCGTTGTCATTTCCAAGGTCTACGGAAACGGCGGAAACAAGGACGGGATCTGCGAGTACAGCTTCATCGAGCTCTGCAACACTGCAACCAAGAGCATCAACCTGAACGGTCTTTCGGTCTTCTATAAGACCAAAGGCGACACGTCCTATAAGAAGCTCGACCTCGGCAACGTCACCCTCCCCGCAAACGGCTACTATCTCATCCGCTGCAACGCCGGCAAGAACTACCAGACTTCGGGCGAGATGCTCAAGATCACGTCGTACGACAGAACCTGGGACGTTACCATTGACAATAAAGAGATTGCGCTCGTGCTCGCTCCCACAAAGAAGGCTCCGGCTTCATCCATTGAGCCCGCGGAGCTCACGAACAAAGTCTCATATTTCGTTTCTTCCGAAACCTACTATTTTGACACCGGTTACGTGACCGACATGTCAAAGTCCAAATTTGCAGTCAGAGTTGCCCTGCAGCCCGACAGCGGCTACCGCGTCGTGAACCTCGCAAGGCAGAACTCATACACTCTCTCCCAGATTGGTCCGCGCTCCTCAAAAGGCGTGAACAGCATCACAAAGTGCATCCTCAACGAGGTCAAATTCGACCACGACCCGGGCTTCTACGACGGCTCATTCAAGCTCACACTCACCGCGGCTGACGGCTACAAGATCTACTACACGACCGACGGATCTGACCCCAAGACCTCAAGCACCAGAAGGCTTTACTCCGTGTCGATTTCGATGACCGACACCACGAAAAAGGGCTACGGAGAGACCACCAAGTACCTTGCAAACTCCACGGGGGACAACGGGTACGTTCCGAACGTGAACAATATCATTGGCGGTACCGTCATCAAGGCGTATGCCACCAACGGCACAAGTTCAACCGAAGTTTATACGAACACTTACTTCGTCTCATCGGCAATGAAAGGCTACGACACCAAGGTGATGTCGATTTCCATGCCGAAGGGCGTTCTCTGCGACGCACCCGGAACCACTTACGGCGGAACGGGCGGCGGCTTCTACACGCACTACTTCCCCTCCACGAACGATCCCAACCCACGCGGCAATGCGGTCCTTGAGATGTTCGACAACGAGGGTGTAAGGCGCGGATACTCCAACGTTGAGCTTTCGGTCAGCGGTCACGGTTCGTCCGGCTGGCACATGAAGTCGCTCAAGATTTACTATAAAGGGTCCAACAACGAGGCGGGCGGCATGGACGCCAAGCTCTACTTCGACCTTTTCGACGGCTACTGCACAAACGTGAAGGGCCAGACGATTACGGACTTCTCGCGTCTCCTCATCAGGAACTCCGGCAACGACTGCGCGATGACGTACATAAGAGACGTTCTCATGCAGCGCCTCAGCCGCAGCCTGAAGGTTGAGACACAGTCATACACCCCTGCCCTCGTCTTCTTTAACGGCGAATTCTGGGGCGTATACAACGTGCGTGAGCGCTACAGCGGAGACTACGTTGAGTC
This sequence comes from Mageeibacillus sp. UBA1243, assembly GCA_002308595.1. Taxonomy (GTDB): domain Bacteria; phylum Bacillota; class Clostridia; order UBA1212; family UBA1212; genus UBA1212. The sequence continues at coordinate 15,858 of DBWH01000062.1, forward strand.
GCACTACGGCGTGCAGAAGGATAACGTTGCCCTCATCGAGAGCGACTATTCGCAGGTTCACACAAACACCAACGCACCCTACGTCGTGACTTCGGGTCTTGACAACGACGCCGACGACTTCAACGCGCTGATTCAGTACATTGACAGCCACAGCCTCACGTCGGCTTCAAACTACAAGTACGTTACCGACAGGATCGACATTGATTCATTCATCGACATGTACGTCGCGAGGGTCTATTTCAGCGCCCGCGACTGGCCTGAGAACAACATAAAGGTCTGGAGAGTCAGGGACGCATCTGCGGACAGGACCGGAAACACGTACACCAAGTGGCACTTCTCGCTGCTTGACATGGACTTCGGTCTTGACTATCCGAACATCGACACGGGCCCGACAAGCAACTGGTTCGGCTGGATCAATTCGCAGCACTGCGCAATCGGCAAGCTCATGAACAAGCTCATCCAGAACGCCGCGTTCAAAAAGATATTCCTCGCAAGGTTCTACGAGGTTGTCAACGAGGTGTACGTTCCCTCCGTCATGGAGGCCGAGCTCGACAAGATACTTGAGGAGCGCGAGGGCATCTTCCAGCTCCAGGTCGACAGGTGGTCAAAGGACGGCGCAAGCTGGAGCAGCTACAGAAGCGGTGTGAGTGCGATCAGGAACTTCCTCCAGAAGCGCAACCCCTACGCGATTTCGTACCTCTGCAGTTACTTTGGCATCAGCGAAGCTTACCTCATGAGCATCTCCGGCAACTACATCAACGCGGACTTCCTCGAGTCAAGAGCTGTGCTCAAGATCAACGGAACGACCGTAAACAGCGGCTGGAACGTCAAATTCGACAAGTCCTACAACCTCGAGGTCACTGCAACCGCCAAGGAAGGCTACGTGGTCAACGCGATAGTTTTCACCGATTTTGAGGGCAATTCGACTCGCAAGGCAGGCACCTCGGCATCGTTTACGGTCACAAAGTCAGGTACCGTCTCGCTCGAAACAAAGAGAGTCTCGAGCGGCAGCGTCACGCTCAAGGTCCGTCCGGGCATCTACGCGGCGGGCTACACGCTCTATTACCTTGACGAGTCCGGCAACCTCTACGGCTGGGGCAGCAACGTGAACAACATCCTCGGCGCAGGCTCCGGTACCGCCAATGTGACCAAGCCCAGATTCATCATGGACAACGTTGCCGTTGTCTCGGTATGCTCGAGCAACGACTGCGAAAACAACAACATGTCAACCGTCGCTGCGGCGGTTCTCACGCTTGACGGTGAGATCTACACGATCGGCGGCACGGCTCAGTCGGCAGGAAGATCCGGCAACCTCTCAACGTGGGGCATCGTCGAATATGACGGCAATCCCGTTGACGTCAGCGTCGGATACGACCACCTCCTCGTTCTTGACAAGAACGGAGACGTCTACGGCATCGGAAACAACTCGTACGGCCAGCTCGGCTCGCTCAACTACCAGAGCTCGACAGACCGCTTCCAGAAGATTGCCTCGGGCGCTGTGATGATTTCCGCGGGACGCCGCAACACGGCTTACGTCAACGCCAACGGCGACTGCTACGTCCTCGGCGACGGCAGGTGGAACAAGTTCAACGATGGCACAGACAACTTCACGTCGCCTTACAAGCTCCTCTCCGGCGTCGTATACATCGAGAGCGGCGAACACAACCTGGTGCTCGTTGACGAGTCCGGCAACGCATATTACGCAGGCTGGCGCGACACAGGCAGCTTTACACAGGGCGGCGGCAGCCACGGCGCAGGCATCATCCTCAAGAACAAGGGCTGCACGCAGGCATCGATATTCTTCTCCAACATGCTCATGCTTACGGACAGCGGAGCCGTGTACGTCTACGGCCTCGATGAGGGCGGAGCGATCGGCGGAGCTGTCACAGGCGGCGGCTCGTCATACCTCTTCTCGTCAGGCGTGAAGCAGGTTGCCGCGGGATACGGCTTCTCCGCATTCCTCATGGATGACGGAACGATTAAGATACTCGGCGACAACAGCTGCGGCCAGCACGGCACGGGCAGCACAGGCGAAATCGCGGGATTCTCGACCGTGACAGTTAAAAAATAAAAGTTTGAGGCAGCCGGATTTCGCGGGTACATTGGCGTCTTCCGGCTGTTTCGTATTCATTTCCGGAAAATATCTATGGCAAAACGCGTAAGCTTTTTGAAAAATATCGCATGTCTTGCGCTCGCGGCGGCGCTTCTTATGGCACCGGCGGGCTGCGGCACCAAGGGTAACGAAGACGCCAAGGCACCGACGCAGGAGCCTTCTTCGGGAACCCCCTTGCCGACAGGAGACCCCTCGGGCAGCGAAGCAGGCTTTGACAAGACCCCCTACGAAGGCCTTGTCTTTTCAAGGGTCTACGGCAACAGCGCCAAAAAGGACGCGGCCACTTCCGCGGGCTTCATCGAGCTCTACAACTCCGGCGACAGCGACATCGACTGCTCCGCCCTCGCGATCTACTACAAGAGCCCGACGGTTTCTTCGTACAAGCAGTTTCTTTTCAACAACACGACAATTCCCGCGCACAGCTACTACCTCATAAAGTGCGCCCGCAATTCTGAATTCGACAAGTCGTCCGAGATTATTTCCATCGACAGTTTCGACACATTCTGGAATATTGGCATTGGCGATGAGGTCAGTCTGATTCTCACTTCGAAAGACGCCAAGCCCTCCCCCGACGCGCTCCCCGAGGAGTTCACCGACGCGATTTCGTACCTCAGGGCCACGGATAGCTACACGTTCGACACGGGCTGCACGGACGGCCTCTCAAAGTACAAGTACGCGGTCAGGGTCGCGCTCATTCCGGACAGCGGCTGGGAGATCGTCGACCTCATGAACGCCTCTTCCGTCAAGCTTCGCTCGATCGTTCCGAAATATTCCGGCGGCGCTGCGGGCGAGGTCAGGCGCTGCGCGATAAACGAGGTCGATTTTGACCATGACCCGGGCTTCTACGACTCGCAGATAAGCCTTGGCCTCAAGGCTGCCGAGGGCTCCTCGATCTACTACACGACCGACGGCTCCGACCCGAGGACTTCGGGCACCAGGCGCCTCTACAAAAACCCGCTGACCCTCAAGGACACCACCGAGATGAAGATCGGCAGTCTAATAAAGAATACCGCCAATGCAATGGGCAGCTCCTATAACGTCCCCTCAGGTGTCAGAACGCTTCCGGGCTGCTACGTCATCAAGGCCTGCTCCGAACTCTCGGGCGAGTATTCCGAGGTCTTCACGGGCTCGTATTTCATCTCGTCGCTCTACAACGATTTCAACGTCACGGTCATGTCCGTCTCCATGGACGAGTCGGAGATGATTGGCGATAACGGTTTTTACAACCACTACTACGCATCGGAGAACCTGCAGAATCCGCGCGGCAGCGGCGTCATGGAGGTTTTCGGAAGAGACCTTGTAAGGCACGGCTGCTCAAACATCGAGCTTTCTGTCAGCGGTCACGGCTCGTCGGGAGCCCCGATGAAGTCAATGAAAGTCTTCTTCAAGAAGTCCGGCAACGAAGGCGGCGGCACCGAGGATAAGCTCTACTACGATCTCTTCGACGGCTACTCGTTTAACGAAAAAGGCCAGCGCATAACCGATTTTGCAAGGCTTCTGCTGCGCAACTCCGGCAACGACTACGGGACCACCTATATAAGGGACGCGTTCATGCAGCGCGCGGCAAGGATTCTCAAGGCAGACACCATGGCCTACGCGCCTACCCTTCTTTTCATCAACGGCTGCTTCTGGGGCGTCTACAACGCGCGCGAGCGCTACAGCGGCGACTACGTCGAGTCGCACCACGGTATCGGCAAGGACAACGTTGCCATCATCGAGAGCGACTACTCGCAGGTTCACACAGACCAGAACGCACCGTTCGTGCTGACGTCGGGGCTTGACTCAGACCCTGACGCATTCAACACGCTCATGGAGTACATAAGGTCGCGCGACCTTTCGGTTCAGAAAAACTTTGACTACGTTGCGAGCAAGATAGACCTTGACTCGTTCATTGATATGTACGTCGCGCGCCTATACTTTAACGCGATCGACTGGCCGGAGAACAACATCAAGATCTGGCGCAACAGGGCAGGTGACGGCGACCCGTCAAACTACGACACCAAGTGGCACTTCACGCTCCTTGACACCGACTTCGGCGTTGGCTTTTACGACAATATAACGTCTACAAAGCTCACAATATGGGGCGCTATGCACGGGACGCACTGCGTTGTCGGCACGATTATGCACAAGCTGCTCGCCAATGACGCCTTCAAGGACAGGTTCGTGTACCGCTTCTACGAGGTTGCGAGCAAGCTTTTCACGCCGGAGTACCTTGGCGGTGAGCTTGACGTTATCGTAAACGAGCGCGCGCCTTTCGTGTACCTTCAGACCGACCGCTGGGGTGCCAGCAAGTCAAACTACAGGAACGGCGTCGCGACCATGCGCGAGTTCATACAGAACAGGCAGGCGTTCGTCATAGACTCGTTCCTTAAGGAGATGGGCTACTCGGAAGCGACGCTTCACGCGATGGTTAACAACGAGGCCAACCTCACCTACTGGTACTCGCAGATTGAAAAGGCATATATAAACGGAGAGCAGATCACCAACAACACGTATTATTCGCTTGAAAACGGCCCCGTGGAGCTTGAGATTGTGCTCACGGTGCGCTCGAACTATCAGCTCTCATCGGTCACATACAAGACGTTCGGCGGCGACGTTATAAAGACGATTGACGTCAAGGACAACAAGGACAATATACTTAAACTGACGATTGACGAGCCCTGCCAGGTTGCGATCGTCTGCAGCAAGAAAAAGTGACGCACATGAAAAAAACAGGAAGAATTGCATTGGCGGTATCGCTCGCGCTGGCGCTCCTTCTCCTGCCTGCGCTGTCTTCGTGCGGCAGGAACAGTCATGGAGGGTCCGGAAACAGGCCGGCGGCGACTGCGACTCCCATTCGGGCAACGCCCGAGCCCCTCGAAACACCCTCGTTCACACCGTCCCGGGTTGAGCTTCCCGAGTCGTACGGCTTTTATGAGCTTGCAACCGCGGGCCTTAAAAACAGGGCCAAAAGGAATCTTGCAGCTCTGCGCGAGGACGTGTTCGTAAAGGACGGCAGCTGCTTCGGGTTCCTCGGCAATATCTCGTTTGAGTACGTCACAGGCGATGCGAGGCACGTGCCCGTCACGGTTTCAGGCGTAACGTACGCACCTTTGGAGGGACTCGCCAAGGCATTCGGCGCTGACTGCGAAATAAAAGACGGGGTGATCGTTCTTACGTACCGGGAGGCCTCCGCGGAGGTGAGCACTGATGACGACAAGGTTGTCATTGGCGGCAGCGGGATGCCCTTCAGGCGCCCGGAGAGAATTGGCGGTGTCTGGTACGCGAGCGTTGAGAACGTTGCCCTGCTTTTTGACTATAATACCGAAGAAACGGAAGGAGTCACACAGATGACGGCTAAAGAAAGAAGCGAAAAGGCAAGCCTTGAAGACGCCAGGGCGCTCTTTGACAAGTACGACAGCGAGATCTACACCGATATCGAAGTCGAGTGCGACACGACCGGAAGCGGCCTGTACGAGCCCGTAGAGCCGTCGGAGCGGCTTGTCGGCATCGCATACACCACCTGGTTTAGGACCGACTCTAAATGGGGCGAGGGACACACCTGGGACATTCCGTGGCTCGGCTGCTACAGCTCGCTCGACCGGAACGTCATACGTCAGCACGGCATCTGGCTGCGCGACGCGGGCGTTGACTTCGTGTTCGTCGACTGGTCAAACGACGTAAACTACGACCCCGAAACCATGCGCACCAAGCGACCCGATTTCAGGACGATAGAAGACGCGACCGAGGTGCTCTTTGACGTCTGGGCAGACATCCCGGGCGCGCCTAAAATTTGCATTTTCACAGGCCCCGGCCACGTTCAGGGCCAGAACGGTGACGACCCCATCGGCAACGGCCGCATGGACGCCAAAACGCAGCAGATCTACGACACGTTCATCGCCAATGAGCGCTACCGCAATATGTATTTCGAGTTTGAGGGCAAGCCCCTCCTCATCTGCTACGCCGCAACACCGGCCTTCTTCCGGGACAACATCTCGCCCTACGACGACGACCGCTTCACCGTCCGCTGGATAACGGGCTACGTCGGCCAGCAGTCTGATCTTTACGACAGCGCCACGCTCGTCTCAAAGATGTTCTGGAGCTGGGAGGAGCGCGGCGCGCAGACCTTCACGGTCCTTAACAACCGGCCCGAATGCATGACCGTAAACGCGGCCTACAGAAGCCAGGGCTCAACGCCGGGCACTGAGGGATACATTGCCCCCGGCCTCCGCGACAACGGCAACACCTTCCGCAAAGCATGGGCACGCGCCCGCCTCATCGGCCCCAAAATCGCCCTCGTGGTCTCCTTCAACGAGTGGAGCCTCGGCGAGCAGGTTTCTCTCGAAAACGCCAAGGACATCGAGCCGAGCAAAACAACAGGCTCATTCTACCTTGACCTCATGCGCGAAGAAATCCGCAAGTTTAAAGGCCTCAAATAACAGTCTTAAGTTATATACGTAAAAATTGCCGCGGCAGCAACCCTAAGATGCTTCCGCGGCAATTCTTTTGTAATCAGATTGGTTTATAAGGCTTCAGTCGGCCTTGGCGGTGTTCTTCTTTTCTGAGAAGACGTATGTCAGCCTGCCAATCGGAGCCGCGTCGCCGTTTGTGTAGAACGAGTAGACGTCAAGCGCGCCCTCCTCAGTCCGCTGATAGTTGTCGGCCCACTTGAACTGCAGGTTCACGAGCTTGTCCTTGACGCCAAGGAGCTCGCGCGAAACGGCTATCATGAGCTTTTTGCCCTCAACCTTCATCTCGCAGGTGCCAACCTTCTCGGCTGAGCCGTCGGCGTTAAGGCGTGAAAGGACTGCCTTGCCGTTTTCGGGCTTCTCGAGGTTCACGGCGAAGTCGAACATGCCGATCCACTTGGCGTCAGAGCAGCTACTGTCGGAGTTGATGAAGAGCGTCATCCAGCTGTCGTCCGTCATGGGTGTGATGTCCTCTGCTGTCTCGGCGTAAAAGTAAATCGTCTCGTCGTCCTTGACGGCCTTGAGCGAAACAAAATCGTTGCGGCCGGTTTCGTCGGTGTATTTGATCCTGCCGTAGCCCCTGGTGTTTCTGTTGACTGTGTCGTTCTTGTAGTCTGTGTAGCGTGCCGTCACGTCGGCGCCGTCCCACTGGTCAAACGAACCGCTTACGTCGATCGTCTTATTGGCGCCGACTTTTACCCTTGCGGCCGTGCCCTTGTACTGCCTCACGCAGTCGATGAGCTGCATGTAGTAGTTATCGCCAAAGAGCCCCTTGACGGGCGCGGCGTCGCGGCTTGTGTTGGGTGTGCAGCAGTCGCAGAAGTAGATCGGTGTCTTCGTGTTTTTTCCGGGATCGAGCCTCTGCGCAATCCACTCGTTCCAGCCCGTGAAGAATACCATCTCAGGGTCAACGCTGATGGCCCACTCCCACTGCTCGGCAACGTTATACCCGTACGCCTCCGCATTGGCGGATTTGTCGTTGGCGCCGTCGTGCCAGCTTCTGGTCCTGTCGTTTCCGCCGTAGAAAGCGGTCATACTCATCATGACCGTGTTGTCGTGCTGCGCGATTGAAACGTTGACGACTTCTTTTCTGCCGTCAAGGCCGTAAACCGCATCGTCGGTCATATTCCTGCCGAATTCCATCCACGGGAAACCGTCGTCATCCCTGTCGCCGTTCGGCCAGACGTTTGTCTTAATCCTGAAATACTCGCGGCAGGCAGCCGAAAGCTCGGGGTCGTTCTTGTCGCCGATCACGAGCGGCTTGCCGTCATAGTAGAACCAGAGCTCGCCAAGGCGCGGATACTTCTGATTCAGCTTGGCGTTTCCGTAAATCTCGTCGTAGAGGCGGTTGATGGTGTCGCCCGAGCTGGAATTCGTGTAGAAAGCAAGCTTCGGAACGTCGTAACCTGCCTCGAAATACTCGTACCAGACCTCAAGAAGCTTCTTGAACGGGGTTGTGTACGTGTACGCGTTTGTGGCGTCAAATACGAGAAAATCGATACCGGCCGCCATCAGCATCTGCAGGTTCTTGCGGTGCACCCACTGGTCCGTGGAAAAATAGTAGCCGAAAAGAGGCTCGCTCCAATAGTGGAATTCGCCAATGTCACCGCCGCCGTTTGTCATCCAGTTCTTCTGGGACTTGGTGGCACCGGGATTCTGCGCGATCTCGTAAATATTGTAGGGGCCGTTCGTACCGTGCTGGCCGTGCCAGAGAAAATAGAAAATGCCGACCTTCCTGTCCCTGGGCTCGGAAACCTGCCCGTCAAGCGAAATGACTCTTCCGAGCTGGTCGATTCCGCCGTAGGAACCGTCAAGCTCCGTGAAAGGTCCCGTGTAAAGGTCAGGGTCGTTATTTTCAGGGGCGGCGGTCGCATTGTTGTCTGTTTCGCCGCCCGGTTTGTTCTCATTGGCGTTTTTGTCGCCGCCGCAGCCCGTCAGTGCAAACACGCTCAAAACGACTGCCGCCAGAATCAAAGCCAGTATTCTTTTCTTCATTTTTTCCTCCGTCAGACACAATCCCCCGGGCAACGCAAATCACCCGGGGAACCGGTCGGATCAATTCTTAATCACTTTTGGTTCAGTGTTTTTTCCTTTTAATCATCAAAACGGCGCCCAAAGCCGCTATCGCAAAACCTCCGCCGATAATGCCGCCGCAGCCCTTCTTGCCGCCTGAGCTTCCCGAATCGGCCGGTTTGTCATCGCCGCCCGGAACATCGGTCTCCGTAGGCTCGCCTGTCTCCGGAACGTCCGTGGGAGCAACGTAGCCCTCAGGTGTGGAAGTCGGTGTAGGTGTAGGTGTGTTGGTCGGCTTCGGGGTGGGTGTTGCAATCACCGGGAACGCGTCATAGCCCTTCTCCGCAAAAGCTTTCGCGAAATTGTCGGCGTCTGCCTTTGTCTCAAAGAAAGCAACGTAGTAAACCTCAACCGTGGACTCCTCCGCGGCAAGTGAACCGAAAACGTCATACCTTAACGTTGTGAGGAGGCCTGACCACTTTCTGATCTTAGCGAAGTTAATTGTTACTGCCTGGAAATCAGTCGTGTTTTTATATGAAAAAGTTGTGACCTGTCCTTCGCCGACTTCCGGATTGTCATCCGTGGCGAAATAGATCTGGCCGCCGGTTCCGTGGTTTTCGTCCACCCTGACGCCAATGGATACCGCCTTGTACTTCGAGCAGTCAATATCCTCATCGAACTCGTCAAACGCGGCGATTGCGACATTGGCGGAAATGTAGGGGTCCTGGCTCGTTGAGACAACAAGCAGCTCGCACTTCTTTTCCGGATCCCAGCCGATGTCCTCGACCTCTTTTCCGCCCGAGAAGAATTCGACGTATTTGTCTTCCTCGTCAAACGTGAAGAAAATGCCCGGTGCAACCACGTCAGTCTCGCTGATGTCAGGCTCCGGTGTAGGAGTCTCGGAAGGATCCTTCGGCCCGACGTAAGTAACCGTCATGTCGCTGCCGCTCATTGCAATGATGTAGTCTTCGTTTCCGGTAAGCCTCACCACGTAGTCGATGGTATGCCTGCCCTTAAGTTCAGCCACGTTCGCCCTGATGACGAACCTCGCTGCATAATCGCAGCCAACGTACGAAGCCGCCGCGACAACCGCATCCTCCGGATCCCTGTAAGCATCCTCGAGGATTATAACAGAGCCGCCGTCGATCCTGTAACCGAAGGCCTTGATTTCCTTGTCGAAAGCGACCCATCCGGCAAGAGTCAGTTCCTGATACTCGGCCTCAATTACGAAGTCTCTCTCTCCGAGATAAGAAAACCCCATGCCCATCTCGCTCACAAACTCGTCTCCCTCTCTGAAGACCGTGTCAAGATTGCAGTGGTTTTTTCCGTCGTACTCAACCATGCTCGGCAGCGAGGACACCGGCTCTTCGGCAAATACCGTTATCGGCATGACCGAAACCGCCAATGCAACTGCCAACAACACTATCAAAAACTTTTTCATAGTATGCCCCTCCATATCGGTTAACCGGTTTGTTTTTTTGTTAAAATGCGATTTTCAAAGCCTCGCTCATATGCCAAAATGATAACAAAGAAACGCCCTCTTGTCAATTGATATCGGCCGCGCCTGGTCGGTGTCTGTTACACCTAACGATTTCATATTCCTCTTCTAAAATCATTTTTGTTGTTATGGTCACTTAGTCCTACTCATTACCTCTCCGCTAAAACAATTATGTATCAATTCAGGTTTATTTTGTGATGAATTCATTATTCCAGTTTGCTACATTCTTTAATGCTTCCAGACTATTATGATATTCATAATAATCAAATACTATGTTGTAGTCATCTGAACAAATGACACTGCCATCTGGCTGAATAATACAAACTATCAATTTCCCTACCCATGGGGTCATTCCGAATTCGGACATTGATATTATAGTTCTTCCAAAATTGTCTTGTGCAGAAGTACAAACTCGTAGATCTGCACCTACTTCTTTCTTTTTTAACTTAATATAGCTTTTAACGTTATTATCGAAACTGTTTAAAATCTTCTTTGCGGATTTACACTTCTTAATACATTTATTTAAGTTAAACTCTTTTTCCCAATCATTACTTTTTTTTAATTCATCAATTTGTTTTTGAATGCTTTCTTCCTGGTAGTTATTGAAGTCAACACAAATATAATTGTTTCCCTCATAAAAATAGACAAAGTCAGTATCTTCTGCCTGCATAACAAGAAAAGCATAAATATTTATACTCGACAAATCTTTGAGGTCTGCACTAAAGCCTTCTTTGTAGGAAAACAAAATTCGTCCAAAAGAATCTCTATCAATTACCTCAATTTGTGGGTTAATTTTTATAGTTCCGCTAGAAGATGTTCCGCGACACCAAAGCAATGAACTAACCGCTTCAGTGTAGTGAGCGGCATATTTTTGATCAACTTCTCCTTTTTTACAACTATAGATGGATATTGCTAAGAGAACCATGAAAACAATTACAACCATTCGTTTCATAATTTCTCCTTTAAAGTTTATATTAAAATGCCTGATATTTGAGTTCATATTTATCTCCTGAAGACAAAACGATGTTAATACTGTTTGCTTACGATTGTATCTTGATTATATTAATTTCTGACTATCAAATCAAGCATTATTAAATGGCCGCCGACATTCTCTTTTGATAAAACAAGAACGTCCATGTAGTCTGCCATATTGTAGTTTTTTGCAGATAAAGCAATGGACAAAAAGCGGATTCTATGGATGTTTTTGCCATCGTACAACCTTACCACCAGAAATTCTAGTCATAGTTTTACACTATCGGCCGCACCTGGTCAGGTCCCCCTGCACGCAGCCCGACAGGCATTTTTTCGCTGAAAAGCGTTGAACGGAACTTTTGCTTTTGCTATAATACCGAGTTTATACGAAGGCAGCCCCGCCGCTTTTTTATACGGAGGACCGCTTTTTGACAACTAAAATGATGCGCCGGACGCTTTTTTATAACGCCGGCGGCTAAAATTGGAGGCAATTATGAGCATTCCCGAATCCGAGAGAGTTTACATTCCGGACGGCTACAAGCCGCCCCTTGACGAGTATGACACTCAGCGTGCCATCGCATTCATCAAGAGCTCCTTCCAGGAGCACTTCTCGGCAGCGCTGAATTTAAAGCGTGTGTCCGCACCTCTTTTCGTCACAGAGAATTCGGGCCTCAACGACAACCTCAACGGCTACGAGCGCCCGGTCACCTTTGATGTGCCCGCCATCGGCGCCGATGCCCAGGTGGTGCATTCACTCGCCAAGTGGAAAAGGCTTGCCCTCAAGCGCTACAACTTCAGCGTCGGCAACGGCCTCTACACTGACATGAACGCCATCCGCCGCGACGAGGAACTGGACAACATTCACTCGATCTACGTTGACCAGTGGGACTGGGAAAAAATCATAACCGCCGAGAACCGCAACCTTGACTTCCTGAAACTCATCGTCAAGGCCTGCGTCGGCGCCGTGTGCGACACCGCCGAGAGCCTCAAGGTGCGCTATCCCCAGCTCAAAACATCCTTTGAAAGAAATGTGGTATTTATCACCTCCCAGGAACTGGAGGACATGTACCCGGACCTGACGCCAAAGCAGCGTGAAGACGCCTTCACCAAAATTCACCGCACATCCTGCGTGATGCAGATTGGCGGCAAGCTGAAATCCGGCAAGCCCCACGACGGCAGAGCCCCTGACTACGACGACTGGGCCCTCAACTGCGACATTTTCCTCTGGAGCTCCGTTCTCAACAGGGCCATCGAGATATCGTCAATGGGCATCCGCGTCAACGCCGAGAGCCTTGACAGGCAGCTCACCCTTGCGGGATGCGACTGCCGTCGCGAGCTCCCCTTCCACAAGATGCTTCTTGCCGGCGAGCTTCCCCTCACCATTGGCGGCGGCATCGGTCAGTCACGCCTCTGCATGCTGCTTCTGGGCTGCGCCCACATTGGCGAGGTCCAGTCAAGCCTCTGGGATGATGAAACGGTCAAAATCTGCGAGGCCAAAGGGGTGCCGCTGCTGTAACCCTTAAGCTCCCGAAGCACTTTTATTAAAGGAATGAGGGTTACCGAGCCGCGCCCGGTAACCCTCGTGTTTTGATTAGAACTAATTGATATTTAGACCCGGAAGGTCCGGGTGGTGCGATACGGGGATCAAAGCAGATCCAGAATCGTTCCGCCGGAGATGTACCAGATACCGCCAACTTTGGTGAAGAGGACGTCGTAGCTCAGCTCGCCTGAGCCGCTGCGGGATCTTGCCGTCAGCGTTACATTGGCGTGTTCGTCGTCGCTGCTCACAATCTCAATGTGGTCGCTGAGCGTGTAGCCGGAGTCAAACAGTTCTATCGGCCCGTTGTAGAACCTTGGATCGGCAGACACCATGAGTCCTCTCGGCACATAGTTCCAGAGGTCGATGTAAAACTGCTCGTCCCACGATATGTTGATGACATTGCCAAGCTCTGCCCGTGCAGCCTTGGTGAGAACTGTTCTCATCTCACACTCTATCTTCGATTCAGATTTGTTTGACTCGTGAAAAAATACGCCATACTCGTCTTTTCCGTAGCCTTCGTAGTATTTCGATGCAAGTTCACCGGCAAGAACATCCGGCGAGTACTTCAACTCTTCGTAGAGCATCATAAAGCCTTCAAGAACTCTCACGGCGGAAGCTGTGTTCAAAACGCCGGCATCTGCATTGACGGTTTGTTCATAGACGTTCCACGAATCTCTCAGTTCTGCCAGTCGATTGAGTTCAAACTCCCAGCAAGTATTGCTCACCTTCTCGCAATATTCCGCGAAAGAATCTTCGGTAAACATTTGCGCAATATCATACGCGGGAACACTGCTCATTAAATCGAGTACGTTGTAGAGTTCACCGTCATAATACCACACTTTCGACGATTTGAGAGTTCTGCGTACCAGATTCTGATCGTCTGAATACAAAACCTCCACATCATCTTCAGTAAGATTGACATAATCAAAGGCAGTGGACCAGTTTAACCACTTGACGTACTCAAGCACTTCCTCCTTAGGAATTCCGTATTGCTTTATTTGAAGATACATAAGCGGTAAATCACTTGTAAAGTTCTGCTCGCCGTCAACAGGTTCTACTTCACTTCCCCTGAAAAGCTCGCACCACCGACAGTAGTATCCCGCTCTGAAATAACCCTCCCGTCCGGTTGAGTGATCTGCAAATTTCTTTTGGGGGAACGTAAGGCTTTTCCACTTTTCATAATAATCCGGATTATCGGTTCTCCATTTAATCCATTCGCTATAGTCTTTCTGATAGAGCTCGAATGTAGGTTCTTTGCCGGATTTCTGAGGCAGATCGGTTTCTTCCACAAAAAAGTCGCGTAAGTATTTATAATACGCTTCGTACAACGTCACATCCGCATCTGAACAATTAACTATTGTTCCTTTCGGAGGAATCCACGAGGCATAACGCTCTTCATCATCTTTAGAAATGACAGTAATCCATGCCTTGTTGCACTCTTTGTTTCTGTCGACTCTTCTTATTCCGTCATTGACGATAACGACCGTTGAGTCCTCCAGATAATAGAAATACGCCTTATCACGGCCATTATGCACATCAAGTACACTCACATCGTCCCATCTGAGCATATATGGCAGACATTCTGATTGACCGTAAGTGATTTCGGTAAGGTCTTCAGCTGTCAATATTTTCTTTGACTGCTCTTTGTCAAGGATAAGAAAACCGTATCTACTGTATTCATAACCGGGTATGGCGCCAATGTATAACTGGCCGGGATTAAGTGTCTCCGGACTCTTTGTGATCCTTCTGCCGGTAGTATCTTTTAAAATCACACTGTCCAGGTTTAAAAAATCGACCGCAGAAGATATTTCAGGTACCGGAGACGGTGAAGGTGTTTCAGTTGCTGACGGCGTAGCGGTCGGTGCCAGAGTAGTATCTCCGATGCCGGGGGTAGCTATTGTCTGATTGTTCCCCTTGCCGCAGGAAATGAGAACAAAAGCTAAAAGAATTGTTATAAAACCGGTAACTAACAGCTTTTTCATGTGAGAACCTCCTTTGAAAACAGCCATTTAAATGCTTGTATGTATTCAGCACACTTTAAAGTACAGTCTCAATTTTATCGTTCTGCCGAGTAAAAACTGTAAGGTAGATTAACTCAAGCAGTAACGTGTGATTTCATTCTAATCCTTTTAGATTGAATGCTCCATCAAATTTAGTTGTTTCATATAGTGAAGCATCAACATGGAAGAATAGCGGATCTACAAAATCACATGCACTATCATTCCGATAAAAATCGCTTTCAGTACAGTATGCATAATGGAAATGCGCTCCATACGAAGTCATCGTCAAACCAGACTTTCCTGTATATCCAATAATCTGTCCCGCTGTTACAGACTGCCCGACAGTGACGTTAACAGAGTTGAGATGCTGTGCAACCATGCATAACGGAGAGTTCGTCCCATATTTATATATGATGTTGTTTGACTCACTCTTTATCAAGACATATAACCCTCGGGAAGATGGATTAACACCAGGGCTGTTAAGGTTACTTACCACTGCCGCCACCTCACCTGTAATTGTTGCATAAACAGGAGTGTTCAGTTCTGCATATAAATCTATTCCATCATGTATGTTAAAAACTGTTCCTTGTGATAGAGTTCTTGGTCCATAGTCGGAATTAACTTGTTTGTTGTTACTGTTAGGCAACGGCAAACAAACGTCAAACTGGCTATAGTATGCCTCTTTTTTGAATTGCACTAAATCCGGAATCAAAATCCATTTTTGTTTTAAGTCCTGATTATTAGGAGATGCAAAAATAATATTCCCGGGGGAATAACTGTTGACTCCAAATTGGTCACCTTCGTTATCATCTGTTACTGAGAGAACCAGATGCGAGCCCGTTTTCTGTTTAATCTTAGCATATCCGGTAGAATTGTCAATAGTTATAGTAAATCTATTATTGGAACTGGATGGGTTGTATTGAAACGCATTTCCTGTACTATCCCAAGCCAGAGACCTGAAACGACCGTTTTTGCTTGACATTAAATAGATAGTATAACCGCCTGAACCGTCGTTTTTAACAGGCCGTATGCTTTGACAGCCAAAAACCGGGTTTTCCGAAGTATTATTCGTCTCTTCGTAAAGGGAGTGTTGAAAAACATTTACCACCACTTCCTGGTTATTATTATCTTTACAAATGTCATAATCAAACCCGTTTGTTGTAAGAAACTTTTCGGATGATACGTTCTTTAATTTGTGGGGTATTTTGTCAATCTGTCTTTCGAAGGACCAAGTATTAGACTGATTACCGGATATTCCACTCGGTAGATTCTGTATAATTATATCTGAAGACAATGTGTACGGTGCAGGGCAATAAACCTGCTCTTGAGAAGTTCCCACGATATAATACCCTGCTGTGGAATTAACAAAACTCCAATACGAGCCGCTTGTAGCCGTTTGAGAAAAGAAGAGCGCGCAATTGCTAGGATTTGCATCAGAAACAACAGATGTTAAATAATAATCGTTGTATGGGTTCTGAATTGTATATCCAAGAGGTGTGGCATTAATATACATCAACTGGTCATTGTTATAAATATCAGATGTAATCGTTGTAGTAACTATATTATTCGTATTTTTCATTGCAAAAAAGGTTATAAGACCGCTTTCGTCTACAGGCTTTAATTTAAAAAAGCCTTCAAGCGGGTCTACTAACACCATTTCATCATTAATATGCTTATATTTCACTTTAATATATGGACGATAATATGAATTATCAGTGTACTCTGTTGAGGAAATAAGATTAGATCCACCATAATTTGGGTTTTCAATCATTATCCCTCGATTAGGATAAAGTGAGTTTATCCAATCTTTCGCTATATCGGTTATTGCTAGTAATCCAGGACCTTGATAGATTGTTGCAAATACGCTTTGGCTTGACAATGTCCCATTATAAAGGGCACCATACTCTGATGGTGTTAATGATGAAGCTCTCGTATTCCAATTAATGTCCATCGGTTTAATAACTACATGGTTGGTTGAATTGGTGAGTCCAGTGTATGAAATGTAAACCGCTAAAAGATTACTTTCCCCTATTTTTTTGAGGATTGACAATATATTTGGGAGTTTAATAAGAATCTTGCTTTTTCCTGAAATTGGAATTCCATTGATTGATCTACCACTTACACTCAAAAACTCATCATCCGGGTTATATCCAATTCCTGATTCATACAATGTCACATCATAAATTTGCTTGTATCCGGCAAAATTGTTGGCATATTGATTAAAGTAGAACGTAGGGTCTACAACAACCGGGTATGCAGTTTCTTCATTCAAAAGATATTCAGTTGGAACAGATAATTCATACCTATATTCCGTGCCGCTTTTTTGTTCAAGCCTGACCTCACCGATAATACTGTTATTCTCCATATCTGTTATAAATGCAGACCCAAAACTGCCTACTAAAGTGTTACCATCATATGCTTTAACAACACCATCATCTAATTCAAGCGACAATTTGGTGCTTATAATATAAGAGAATGTATCTATCCCTTCATATTTTTCAAGTATGATTTTTTCTTTTAGCCCTGAATACTCTGCTACATATTCAACTCTAGAACGTTCTGAAAAACCATTCTTGTAATAGGCCGTTCTATTATCCTTTGAGATTTGGACTTCCGTTTTTGAAGCATTTTCAGGGGTTATTATAATTTCATTTTCCTTGTATTTGATTGATACCCCATCGGTAAAGTCGCGTCCAAGGTTCATTGAAATATCATTATGTTTATTAGAATACTTGTATTTTTCTGTTTTGCTGTTTTCGAACAGCTCCATGCTCTTTGTATGAACATGACCATCACTGTCTATGTACTTAATAGCTTCATTAAAAACCATCATTTCCTCGGTACCGTCACTCATTAAAAACCTAACTGTTCTTAAATCATCTTTAGGTGTATCCAGTCGACGTACAACTTTAAGTAAATCATCTTCTCTTAGAAAATCAATGGTTTCATTTTCTAAGTAATTATACTCAAACCCTGTTGAATCATCTGTTTTTGCAGAAATCGATTCTGATGTCTCCATTGCCATCAGATAGTTAGATGGAAATGATACAATTGTTAAAAGTGCTATGAGTATGCAAATAAAAGTCTTTGTCTTTTTTTTCATTTTGGTCTCCTTCGTTTTTGTTTTGAAATTATAATTGTCAGTCAAAAGTTTAAACTTGTTATAGCAATACTCTTATCTGATAATGAATCTGATTATCTTAGGCACAATTTTAGTTCCATTCACATTTACAGAACACATATCTAAGACTGAGTTCCTATGCTTGTCGGATAGTATCAGAATCGATAAGCCTTTTACACCTCCTTTTCTTGCGATGTTTTTCAAACAGTTGCTGTACAACGTTAAAATCACTCATTTGAGGATGATTTTAAATAGTAATTGATTCTTTTGCTCAAAGATATTATACTACGATTTACAACCAAGTTGTGCTACATTTTTGCTGTAAAAGTGTAACACATCGAAGAACTGCTATTTGTAAGGAGAATAAAATGCTGTACAAAGATTTATCCGATTCACGCGCTAAATCATCCAGAAAAGAAATCATTAATGCATATGTAGAATTGCTTGTTAATAAGGACCATCACCTTGTTACTGTGAAGAATTTATGTGAAACAGGTAACATCAGCAGAAGCACTTTCTACAGGCATTATAATTCAACTGCCGACATCGAAGCAGATATTGAAGATATCGTTATGTCTACATTCCACAAACTGATGGATTTGATTAAGCTGGAAGATTTCATTTACGGCCGAAAGCATTTTTTGAATGCCCTTAATGATGTTATATCATCAGACATTGATTTTTACTCTCACATCCTTTTTGTAAACCAAAACATCGGTTTTCTCAGCAAAATCAACACAACCATTCGGGATAGTCTCAGAGAAACTCTCCGTTTGAAAACAACAATGTCTCCGGAACAGATTGACTTAACACTTACCTTTGCTGTTGGCGGGAGAGTTGCTGTCTACAAAAAGTGGATACTTAACGGTTTTTTGCCGCCTGCAGAAACACTTTCTCCAATGCTTGAAGAAATATCGTCCCTAGGATTTGATTATTTTTTGGATGTTCACAGTAAATAGTCACTTCCACATTTAACGGCCAACTGTGTTTATATATTGGTTCATCCCCTGTCACACGCTCAGCAGACGGTTTGCGAGGGCCGCGAACTGCTGCCCGCTCAACGTTTCTCCGCGGGCCATGGGGTTGATGCCCATTGCGACGAGGGTTTCTGCGACCTGCTGTGAAGTTGCGGAAAGGTTTGCGGAGTTGCCGAGGGCATTGGCGAGTGTCTTGCGTCGCTGAGAAAAGGCGGCTTTGACAACCTTGAAGAAGAAGTCCCTGTCGTCAAGCTCAAACGGGGGCTCTTTGCGCATTTTGAGACGCACGACAGCCGAATCGACGCTTGGCTGCGGGATGAAGCAGCGGGGAGGCACGATAAAGGCAATGCGGGGCTCGGTGAAGTAGTTCACGGTTACGGTCATGGCGCCGTAGTCCTTGCCGCCGGGGGCAGCCGTCATGCGCTCAGCCACCTCTTTCTGGACCATGATCACCATATCGTCAATAAGCTGAGGGCATTCCTCCAGGAATTTCATTATTATGGGCGTGGTGATGTAGTAGGGAAGATTTGCGCAGACCTTGACACGGGAGAGGCCCCGGGGCAGCACATATTTTTCCACGATGTCCTTTTCGATGTCAAGGTCCAGGATGTCGGCGTGGAGCGGGATGATGTTGCCGTATGCATTGGCGAGTTCCTCGATGCCGGGAATCAAATCCCTGTCGATTTCCACCGCAATCACAAGCCCCGCCCTCTCGGCAAGCTTCCCCGTCATAGCTCCGCGTCCGGGACCGATCTCAATGACCGCGTCTGACGGCGAAAGGTCCGCACACAAAACAATATCCTGAACAACCTTCTGATCGTTCAGGAAATTCTGTCCGAGGCTCTTCTTGGGTTTTGAAAGCCCCGAAGAGCCGCTGTTGTAACTGTACTTTTTAGTTTGTTTCCGGGTCGACATAATTGTACTTTGCTGGCGGAATCCACTTGTCATCGCCTCTTAATTCAAACACGTCTACAGTCTGGTCTGCGAGGATGTAAATCTCCACGTCGCGGATACCCCAGATTTTGATGATCTCCCGGTTGTCCATCCAGAGGTCTATCCTTGTGCCCTTGATAGCACCGCCAATGTCTCCCGCAATCGCATAGCCGTAATCGTTGACACCGTTGAGGCCCTTGACGTAGACCTTTGTTCCGAGAGGAATAACGGACGGGTCAACGGCAATTACGCCCCACCTTGTTGTGAGACCGCCAAGCTGCGATCCGTAGTAAATCTGGTTGCCCCATTTCACACTGTTTCCGTACGCAGTCGCGTCACCGACTATCTTGGACGAAAGCCCTGTGACCCTGCCCTTTGAATCGACGAACGAGTCGATCGTACCGAGCGCAACGACTTTATTCACGGGAGCCTTTGTATCCTTGATTGCAACGATCTTGCGGCTCTCCTCCACACCGTCAACGAGAGTGATCTCCCAGACAGTTGTCTTGATTCCGTACTCGCCTTCAGAAACGACGCGGGACTGGCCCTTGATCATCGTATTGTCTTCAATATAGGTGACGCCAAAGTCAACCTGCTCCGGGATGTCCTTCCATTTGAGGCTTCTCACCGGCGTAGGCTCGGGAGTCGCAGTGGGCTCGGGAGTAGCGGTGGCTTCCGGAGTCACGGCGGGCGTGGCTGTTACGTCAGGTTCCTTGGTGGGGTTCTGAACTTCTTCGGGATCGTCTTCACCGCCGTCAGAAGGGGTTGCCTCGGTCGGAGTCTTTCCGTCCTTGTTTCCGCTCTTTGCGCCTGACTCGGTGTGAGTTTCGGTCACGCCTTCTTCATCGTCCGAAGGATCCTTATCGCCCTGATCACCTGTCGGGACGGGCATGGTGGGAGCCTCAGCCTCGGTGGGCACGGGAGACGTGTTATCGTCTTTGTCGCCTGTGTTAATCTCGACAAGGCTGCCATTCGGTTTCTTGGGCGCGGCGCCTGACGTTCTTCCCGGCACAGCAAAAGCTACAAGGCCGAGCGTGATGCAGCACACTGCAAGAAGTGTAAATGAAGACAGATACAGTTTCGCAACTCTGTGGTGCGTTTCAAGTATTCTCTTTATCTTATTAAAAAATTCCAAGCTATTTCTCCTCCCGGCGGGTTCCAAAAGATTCAGGTTCGATTAAGAACCGTATACGACCCTGCCGACTCTTTTTAGGCTTGACTTTTCGTCTCTTTTCCTATTCAAAATCGCCGATAGGCACTGTCTTTTATCTTTTGTAATCATCGCCTTTTCGAGGGTCACAACCGGAATCCGCGAAAAAGTAAAGGTATTTTAATACGAGCGGCGCGTTTCAGTCAACCTCAAACACATATTTTTATGCATTTTTTATGCTTTAAGCCGGTTTTTGCGCCGCATTTTGTGCACCTTGCACAGTTTTTACTCACTCTGTTATTTTATTTTAAAGAAAAGTAAGGCATTGGCGGTAGTTGCCTCAAATACCCTGTCGACGCCAAGGCCTTTGATTTCGGCAAGCTTTTCCGCAACGAAAGGTATGTTTGCGGAGGTGTTGCGTTTGCCGCGCATAGGGACGGGCGCCATGTACGGACAGTCGGTCTCAAGCATCAGAAGCTCCATGGGGATCACCGCGGCGGCCTCGAGAGCACGCCTCGCGTTTTTGAATGTAAGGGCGCCGCCAAACGAAAAGAACCAGCCGTGTGAGATGATCTCGCGGGCAGTTTCGGCGCTTCCGGAGTAGCAATGGAAGACGGCGCCGCCGGCGGGAACCTTCTCCTGCTTCAGTATTTCGAGAGTGTCGGCGTGCGCCTCCCGGTCGTGAACTATGACGGGCTTGGCGGTTTCTTTGGCCAGGCGGATATTGGCGATAAAGTTTTCCTTCTGGATTTCTTTCGGGGCGCCGTCCTCGTAGTAATAGTCAAGGCCCGTCTCGCCGACGGCAACGACCTTCGGATGCTTCAGAAGCTCCCTTATTTTGTCGATCTCGCCGGGCGTGTAACTGAGCGCCTCCTCCGGGTGGATGCCTGCCGCCGCGTACAGAAAATCGTACTTTTCGGCAAGGGCAATGCACTCAAGCGACGTTCTGACGTCGGTTCCGCAGTTTACGGCCCCCGCCATACCGGCTTCCCTGCAGGCATTTATCATCTCGTCGCGGTCATCGTCAAACGCGCTGTCGTTGTAGTGCGCGTGCGTGTCGAAAAAAGGACCCCTGCTATTCTTTTCGGTTTTGATTGAGTCTGTCATTCCGGCCTCAGAATTAACCGTTCTTAAGGAAGCAGTCGCGGACAATACCGCCAATGAAACTCGCGTCAGCCGGGTCAAGGTCCGCGTAGAGCGGCAGGCAGAGCACGTTCTCCGAAAGCTCTTTTGCGACAGGTGTCGCATTCTTATCGAAAAGCTTCATGCACGAAAGCTCCGACGTGAGCGGGTGGAAATACCTTCTCGGGAAAACGTTTTCGGCTTCGAGGGCTTTCACGCACTTTTCCACGGTCACGCCTCCGTCGCCTTTGAAGGACTTGCCGTCTTTTGAAGTTTTACCGAATATTACCGGGAAATATGCATAATTTTTCTCGACGCCCTCCTGCTTCGGCAGAAGCTTGATACCTGACGCGCACAGACCTGTTTTTTCGTCAAAATCCGCGCCCTCCGTCAGTATCCGCGTATATATCTCACAAATGTTTTTTCTTTTTTCCGTGACCTCGCCAATGTGCCTCAGGTTGCATATTCCCATCGCCGCAGAGAACTCAGTCATCTTTGCGTTGGTTCCAAGCACGTCCGCGTCCTCTGTGCCGATGAGGCCGTAGCTCGAGTAGCGTTTGATGCGGTCAGCCGTTTCGGGGTCGCTCACGGCAACGGCGCCGCCCTCGACTGTGTTGAAGGCCTTGGTGGCATGGAAGCTGAACATTGAGGCGGCGCCGAACGTGCCTATGCCCTTGGCGTTTTTGGTTACGCCGAAGCAGTGCGCGGCGTCGTATATGACCGGTATATTATATTTTCCGGAAATCCTGTCAAAGCTTTCGGTGTCGCAGACGTTTCCGTAGACGTGCACGGGAACTATCGCCGCCGTGTCATTGTCTATAAGGGCCTCGACCTTGGCGGGGTCAAGCGTGTAAGTCACAGGGTCAACGTCGCAGAAAACAGGTTTCAGGCCGAGGCCCGCTATCGCCTCAGTTGTCGAAGCAAACGTAAAAGGCGTCGTGATGACGGACGTGCGGCCCGGGAGCGCAAACGCCTTGATTGCGGCCATGAGCGCCTGGTGTCCGTTCGCAAAGAGCGGCAGGTGTCTGACGCCGAGGAACTCCTCGAGCTGCCCCTTCAATTTCCTCTCAAGAGGTCCGAAATTGGTGAGCAGGCCTGTGTCCCATGCGCTTTTTATTTCCCGGCAATACTCGTCGATCGGCGGTATGCTTGGCTTTGTCACGTTGATCCTTTTTCTCATAACGGTTTGTCACATTGGCTTCTTCGAGCCCTTTTTTCTTCTGAACAGGCTGCCGGTGAACTCGGTGAGGCTCTTCATGCTCCTAAAATGCAGAAGTTTTGCGCCGCCGAAGTAAATTGCAATCCCGAGGGGGACCTGAATCAGAAGCATTTGCCAGTACTTAAGACCGGTGAACGTTATCGAATAGACCGCCGCGCACATCACAGCCGCCAATACGAGCTGCGGCATAATGTCGCTCAGCATCTCTTTTATACTATAGCCAATGAGTTTCCTGTTCGGAATCGCGTTGATGAACACGCAGACGATTGCGACGAAAATCTCAATACCGAGAACCGTATAGAGGCTCCAGCTGTAGCCTCTTGTCAGTATCATTCCGCCCGCGACCATCGCAACGCCAAGGAAATTCTTTATAAGCTCAAGCACGAGGTACGTCTCGCCCTTGCCGAATGCCTTGACGGCCTGCAGGTTCGCGCTGTTGACGGGCAGGAACGCGCACTCAATGCACACGAAGCGCATGAACATCACGCTGCCGGCCCACTTGTCGGAGTAGACGAAAAGCGTCAGCGGCTCTGAAACCGCGAAAAGACCCGCCATCGCCGCGAACATCACAAACGAACTGACCGAAATGAATTTTCTGAGGAGCGCCTTTGCCTTCTGCGGTTCGGTCTGGTAGGCCGAGAGCGACGGGAAGGCGACGCCCGATATTGTCGTGTTGATTGCTTCGCCTATTTTTGCGGGAATTGTCTTGCCCTTGTTGTAGTAGCCGAGCGTGTCCGCGACGTAGATTTTCTCCATGGCGAGCGGGAGCGCATTGGTGTATGTGTTGTTGACAACGTTCGACGTGTACATCGAAACACCGAAATTGCCCATCTCGCGGACCGAATTTTTTGAGAACCTAAACGACGGCTTCCAGGGAGTGATGATGAAGAGCACGAGCGCGCCCACAAAGCTGAGCGTCACCGCCTGGATGACGAGCGCGTACACGCCAAGGCCGAGAGCCGCCGAAGTTATTCCCGCAGCCCCTGAAATCACAGCCGCGATGAGCGTCTTGATGACTATCTGCCTGAACTTCATCTCCCTCGTTAGCAGCGCCGTCTGCACTGTCGCCAAGGCATCAAATATCATCGACAGCCCGAGTATCCTTATGATGGTCACAAGCTCCGGCCTGCCGAAAAGCGAGCCGATAGCGGGCGCCGCAAAAAAGAAGGCGATGTAAAAGCCGATTGCGACAAAAAGCGACATCCAGAACACCGTCGGCGCGTCCTTTTCCCTAAGCTCTTTCTTCTGGATGAGGGCAAGGTTGAAGCTGCCCTGCGAGAAAAGATTTGCAAAACCGATGAAGATCGCGCAGATGCCCACGGCCGCATAGTCTCTCGGAAGAAGGAAAAATCGTGCCAGCACCCATGCCACCACGAATTCAAAAATACTGAGACCGACCTTTTCAAGGAAGAGCCAGGCAGTGCCTGAGGCAACCTTTCTTTTCACGGACACGTCGTATTCGTTTTCCGTTTTATCGATATTATCCATTGGCGTGTGAAATCATTTTCCCTGATTCTTTTCTTTTTTCTTGCGTTTTCTGAATACCCATTCGCGCTGGAAATAGTAATTGATAAAGTACAGAGCCGTATCAACGAATATTTTTACGTAGAATTTGTTCCAGCCCCATTTCACAAGGCTTCCCGTTGCCAGTGCGCCGACTATCATGATCGCAATCGCGAGGACAAGATATTTTACGATGGAAGACTTCGTGCCCGACTTGAAGACAAGCTTCCGGTTGAGCCAGTAGTTGATGGTTCCGCTGACGAGTCGCGCGCAAATGTAGGCAAGACTGACCCTTCCGAGCAGCTCCGCGGCCCATCCTCCCGACTCGATATTGAAGGCGGACGCAAGGCTGATCTTACCGTCGCTGAACACGTACGTACTGAACAGAATGAACGCGAAATAGTCAAGCACAAACGACGAGAGCGACGTCACGGTGAACTTTAAAATCTCGCCGAGAATGCGTATCGAATCCTTGAACGCATTGTAGTGAGTGGATTTATTGTTGTTCAGGTAGACCGTCTCGATCTGTATCTCTTTAAACTCCTGCCTCCAGACGTGGAGCTTCAGGAGCATATTCATCTCATACTCGTACCTCTCGCCGGGCAGCGTGATGAGCTCCGGGAAAATCTTTCTCGGGAAGCCGCGGAGACCGGTCTGGGTATCGTAAATTTTGCTTCCGGTGGCGAGCCTGAAGATGGTGCGGGTGAAACCGTTTCCCAGCCTCGATTTGAAGGGAACCTTCACGTTTTTATCCCTGAATCTTCCGCCAATGATAAGCACGCCGGGGTTCTCCTCGCCCGCCGCAATAACCTTCTCAATGTCCTCGATCCTGTGCTGGCCGTCGCAGTCTGCGGTCACAACAAAGTCCGCGTCCTGAATGTTGTCGTAAATGTACCTGAGACCCGTCTTGAGCGCCATGCCCTTTCCGAGATTCACTTCGTGTCTCAGCACCGTGACGCCAAGTTCCGCAACTCTCCTGAAAATATCGTCAAATCTCTGCCCGCCGCCGTCGTCCACAGTGACAATCTGGTGTCCTCTGGCGACTAGGCTCGCGGCAAAATCGACAAAATTTTCCTCCGGCTTGTATGCAGGTATCAGGATTACGCTTTTCAAAAACTTACCTCCGCGGCCTCCGTGAGGAGGCCGTAGCATTTAATCTTACGTCTTTATAATGGTACCAAATCCGCCAATGATTTTCAACG
The DNA here is from genome assembly GCA_002308595.1 of Mageeibacillus sp. UBA1243. Lineage (GTDB taxonomy): Bacteria > Bacillota > Clostridia > UBA1212 > UBA1212 > UBA1212. The sequence goes on from DBWH01000062.1 coordinate 41,669, forward strand.
CAAACAACCGGTTTTAAGCTTTGGCGGCAAGTAGCCTGTCGATTGCGGCGGCGGCAGTCTTGCCGGCGCCCATTGCGGAGATGACCGTTGCGGCGCCTGTTACCGCGTCGCCGCCTGCGTATACGTTGACCCTTGTTGTGAGGCCGTCCTCGTTGACGATTATGCCGCCCTTGCGGTTGACCTCAAGGCCCTTGGTGGTTGACTTGATGAGCGGGTTGGGACTTGTGCCGATCGCCATGATGACTGTGTCGACGTCAAGGTCAAACTCGCTGCCTTCAATCTCGACAGGTCTTCTGCGGCCGCTCGCATCGGGCTCGCCAAGCTCCATCTTAATGCAGCGGATCTTCTGTACGAAGCCGTTCATGGGGTCTCTCGGATTCTCCGGGTTGTTATAGCCAAGGATCTCCAGCGGGTTGCAGAGGAGTCTGAAGTCAATGCCCTCCTCCATGGCGTGCTCAACTTCCTCCTTTCTTGCGGGAAGCTCTTCGAGCGATCTGCGGTAAACGATGTAGACCTTGTCGGCTCCGAGTCTCAATGCGGTTCTTGCGGCGTCCATTGCCACGTTGCCGCCGCCAACGACAGCCACATTGCCGCCTTTCATGATCGGTGTGACAGGGTTTTCTTTGTAAGCCTTCATGAGGTTGCTGCGGGTCAGGAATTCATTGGCGGAGTAGACGCCTTTGAGAGACTCGCCGGGGATGTTCATAAAGTTCGGAAGGCCTGCGCCTGAGCCCACGAAAACCGCCTCGTATCCCATGTCGAAAAGCTCGTCGATTGTGAGAGTCTTGCCGATGATGACGTTGGTCTCAATGTCCACGCCAAGCTCTTTCAGGCCCTCGACCTCCTCGGCAACGATTGCCTTGGGGAGTCTGAACTCCGGGATTCCGTAGACGAGAACGCCGCCGGCAACGTGGAGTGCCTCGTAAACGGTGACTTTGTAGCCTTTTCTGGCAAGGTCACCCGCACAGGTGAGACCCGAAGGGCCCGAGCCTACGATCGCGACCTTGTGGCCGTTGGGGGCAGGTTTATTGGCGGCTTTTGCGCCGCTGTTTCTGTGGTAGTCCGCAGCAAATCTTTCAAGTCTTCCTATGCCCACGGATTCGAATTTGATGCCCAGGGTGCACTTGCTCTCGCACTGTCTCTCCTGCGGGCATACTCTGCCGCAGACAGCCGGGAGTGCAGACGTCTGGCTGATTATCTGATATGCGCCCTCAAAGTCGCCGGTTTTCATCTTGGCGATAAAATCGGGTATCTGGACGTTGACGGGGCAGCCCTCAACGCAGGGTCTGTTTTTGCAGTTCAGGCAGCGCTGAGCCTCCGCAAGAGCGATCTCCTCGGTATAGCCAAGGGCAACCTCGCTGAAATTGCGGGCGCGGACAGCCGGCTCCTGGGTCGGCATTTCATGTTTTTTCGGAATTATAGCCATTTTTCGTTCCCCCTTAAGCCTTGTTCAGCAGATTGCAGGTTTCCTCGTAAGCGTGACGCTCAAAGTCCTGATACATTCTGCCGCGGGACATCGCCTCGTCAAAATCGATCTCGTAAGCGTTGAAATCGGGTCCGTCCACGCAGGCAAACTTAGTTACCCTCTGACCGTCCTTCACGAGGGTGATTCTGCAGCCGCCGCACATTCCCGTGCCGTCGATCATAATAGGGTTCATGGAGGCAGTCACCGGAACGCCGAAGGGCTTGGCGGCAAGGGTCACGAATTTCATCATGATGAGGGGACCGATGGTTACAATGAGGTCAAACTTTTCTCCCGCCTCAAGCATCTCCTTGAGGGGAACCGTCACGTTGCCGTGGCGTGCGTATGAGCCGTCGTCAGTCATGACAACCAGCTTGTCGGAGCAGGCCTTGAACTCGTCCTCGAGGATAACAAGGTCTTTATTTCTGAAGCCAATGATACTTGTAACTTCTGCGCCGAGTCTGTGGAACTCCTCGGCAACGGGCATCGCGATAGCGCATCCCACACCGCCGCCAACGACACACACCTTTTTGATTCCCTCAGTCTCTGTGGGAACTCCGAGAGGTCCGGCGAAATCCTGAATGTATTCGCCCTGCTCTTTGGCGTTGAGCAGCGCAGTGGTGGCTCCCACGATCTGGAATATGATTTTGACCGTTCCGTCCTCTTTGTTCGTGCCGGCAACGGTCAGCGGTATGCGTTCGCCCTCTTCGTTCACTCTGAGGATTATAAACTGGCCCGGTTTTGCCTTGGCGGCAACCAGGGGCGCCTCTATCTCCATTTGGGTGACGGTGGGATTCAGCGATTTTTTGCGGGCTATCTTATACAAGAATATCATCTCCTGTCCTGTTTTGACGCAGGGAGCGATCAAATGCTCCTCATGCGTTTATAATAAAAAATTAAAATACCAAAAATGCCTTGGCTTGTCAATAAAAAATCGGTTTCGGCTGCCGTTGTCATTGACAATTGGCGGCTTAAGATTATAAAATGTGCGTTGCCGGAAAAAAGCATTGTTTTTCGGCCATCAGACTTTTAAACCTTAGTGAGACTGTCCATGAAGAAATCGTCAACGGTGCTCGTCTCTCCGGAAGAGATGGAGAAGCAGAAGCAGTTTTCGGAACTGGTTTACGCAAAGAACCTTGAATTTGCGGCTGAAAGAGGCAGGAAGCCTCTTGCTTTTGTGCGCACCTTCGGCTGCCAGATGAACGAGCACGACTCGGAGAAGATTTCAGGCATGCTGGAGCAAATGGGGTACGGTTTCTGCGACGGTTTCGACGAGGCTGACCTGATTATTATGAACACCTGCTGCGTCAGGGAGAATGCCGAGGAAAAGGTGTTCGGACACGT
>DBWH01000062.1:44504-84209 GCA_002308595.1 Mageeibacillus sp. UBA1243
TGCATGACCGAGCAGCCCCACATAGTTGAGGAGATTAAAAAGAAGTACAAAAACGTTGACCTCGTGTTCGGCACCCACAACCTGCACAGGCTGCCCGAACTGCTCTACAGGGTCATCGACGGAGGCGTCAGGGTTTACGAGACGTCCCGCACCGACAATGAGGTTGCCGAGGGCGTCCCGGTGAAGCGTTGCGGGAACATTCACGCGTGGGTCACGGTCATGTACGGCTGCGACAACTACTGCACGTATTGCATTGTCCCCTACGTGAGAGGACACGAGCGGAGCCGCAGGCCGGAGGACATATTGGCGGAAGTGAAGACGCTTTGCGGCCTTGGCTATAAGGAGATCACCCTCCTCGGACAGAACGTGAACTCGTACGGGAAGGACCTTGGCGATGCCACGGATTTTGCGGAGCTTTTGAGGCTCATCTGCGAGAACACGCCAATATCCCGCATCCGCTTCATGACGTCCCACCCGAAGGATATTTCGGACAGGCTCATCGCGGTCATGGCCGAGTTTCCGCAGATCTGCAACCAGCTCCACTTGCCCGTCCAGAGCGGCTCCACGGAGCTTCTGAAGCGCATGAACCGGCACTACACCAGGGAGCAGTACCTTGAGACCGTAAAAAAGGTTCGCGCCGTGAACCCGGGCATTTCGCTCACCACGGATATCATCGTGGGCTTTCCCGGCGAGACCGACGAAAACTTCGAGGACACCCTGAGCCTTGTGGAGGAGGTTCGCTTCGACCAGGCGTACACCTTCATATACTCAAGGCGCGAGGGCACCCCTGCCGCGAAATATCCGGATCAGGTGCCCGAGGAAACTGTCAAAGAGCGCTTTGACAGGCTGCTTGCCCTTCAGAACCGCATTTCGCGTGAGATTAACGACAGATTTGACGGCGAGGTCGTGGAGGTTCTTTGCGAGGGCCTCAGCAAGACCAACATCGAAAGGTACACCGGGCGCACCGAGGGCAACAAGATCGTGAACTTCACCTCCCCCGAAAATGTCACGGGCCGCACGGTAAAAGTTAAAATCGACAACGTTCAGACCTGGTCCCTTGAAGGATCACTTCTCGAAATAATATCTTAAGAAGACGCCAATGCGCGTCGCCGGAGCTCCCCTTCCGGACGCTCCTTAGGAAAGAACCGCACAATGAAAAACATCAATCTCAATGCATCTTCAGGCATTGAAAAAATCGAATGCTTCCTTTTTGACATGGACGGGACGCTTTACCTCGGCAATGACCGCCTTGACGGTGCCCTCGAACTCATCAACCTCTTAAAATCACAGGGCAAGCGCACCCTCTACATAACCAACAACTCCTCAAAAGTTGCGAGCGAGTACGTGAAAAAGCTTGCCGGCATGGACATCGACGCAACCGTCGACGACTTTTTCACTTCGGCGGACGCGATTGTCTATATGCTGAACAAGATAAAACCCGGCGCAAAACTTTACGTTGTAGGCACACCGGGCTTTGAAAATTTCCTGGTTGAAAAGGGTTTTTCGCTCGTCAGGGGCTACACGCAGGACCCTGCTCTCGTGCCCGATTTTGTGGTGCTCGGCTTTGACACGACTCTGACGTACGACAAGCTCAGGATAATGTGCGACTATCTCGTTGACGGTGTCAGATACGTTGCGACACATCCCGACATGGTCTGCCCCGCCGAGGGTCACAGATCCGTGCCGGACGCAGGTTCATTCATGCTCCTCATTGAGGGCGCTACGGGCAGAAAACCGGAGATCATTGCCGGCAAGCCCAACCCCACCATGATCAACATACTCTGCGAAAAACTCGGCTACGAAAAGGACAAGGTCGCGGTCGTCGGCGACAGGCTCAACACGGACATCATGTCCGGCGTCAACGCGGGCTGCAAAACCGTCTGCGTGCTTACGGGCGAGACTTCGCTGAAGCTTCTCTCCGAGTCCGACGTAAGCCCGGACTACGTTTTCGACAGCGTAAAAGACATTTACGAGGCCCTGAAGGGCTAAAGGAAGGTTATTATGTTCGTGATCGGCTGCCATCTTTCCAGTTCTAAAGGATATCTGAATATGGGGCAGGAGGCGTTGTCCATTGGCGGCAATTCGTTCCAGTTCTTCACCAGGAACCCTCGCGGAGGCGCTGCAAAGCCTGTTGACGAGGACGACGTCAGAGCCTACAACGCGTTTGCGGCCGAAAACGGCATGGGACCGATAATCGCCCACGCGCCCTACACAATGAACCCCTGCGCGGCAACAGAGTCTCTGCGCGAGTTCTCGCTGGACACGATGCGCGACGACCTCGCAAGGCTCTCCATGATACCCGGAAGTCTCTACAATTTCCATCCCGGCTCCCACGTGGGCCAGGGGATCGATACCGGCATTGAGCTCATTGCCGATACTGTCGTCAGGCTTCTTGACTCCGACAACCCCACACAGATCCTTTTGGAAACGATGGCCGGCAAGGGCAGCGAGGTCGGCAGCCGCTTCGAAGAAATCAGGCGGATCATTGACCTGTCCGGCGGCGACAGTCGCCTTGGCGTCACTCTTGACACATGCCACGTCTACGACGCGGGCTACAACATTGTGGGGAATCTTGACGGTGTTTTAGAGGAATTCGACAATGTGATAGGCCTTCATCGTCTGAAAGCAATCCACCTCAACGACAGCAAAAATCCGTTCTGCTCCCACAAGGACCGCCACGAAAAAATCGGTCAGGGCTCAATCGGGATCGACGCCTTTAAGCGCATCATAAACCACAAAGCGCTGCGGGACCTGCCCTTCCTTCTCGAAACCCCTCAGGACGAACTCAGCGGTTGGGGCGGCGAAATAGCGCTTCTTAAAAGCCTCAGGGAGAACTGATTTTTCGAGGGTTTTAACTCTACCCCGGAAAAGGTAACAAAGCCGGCCGGCGGTCGTCCACAAGTCACGCTTTTTTTGAATTCAATAATAATCTCAAACAAAATGATTGACAGGTGTTTTGGTTAGTACTATACTTGTTAGCTGTAGCTAACAAAATAGGCTGCCGAACGGGGTATAAAGCCCTTGATTTTTTGAAGCGTCTGTTAGCTGCAGCTAACAATAATCTTAAGGAGGCTCATATGACTAAATATACAGTAAAAATAGACGGCATGGCTTGCGGCATGTGCGAAGCTCATATCCGGGACACGATTGCAAGAGCTTTCCCGAGTGCGAAAAAAGTTTCAGCCTCCGGAAAATCCCGCGAGGCGACTTTTGTATATGACGGAACAGTTGATGAAAGTGCGATAAGAAAGGTTATTGACGATACAGGTTATACTTTTGTTTCCTTGTCTATGGAACAATACATAAAACACGGACTGTTCGGTTGAAACTGTTCGTGTTCCGATAATAAGATTTTGACTGTTTCATTGTTGGCGGAAAGGAGATTGACAAATGAAACAAACCAAGCAAAAGAAACCCAACGAAATCAAAGAACTGCTGGGATATGCAGGAAAGTTTAAGTCCCTGACTTTTTTGGGTATGTTCCTGTCAGCCGCAGCCATGATTATGGGGATGATTCCTTACATATGTATCTGGCTTGCAGCAAAAGATCTAATAAAGGTAGCGCCTAACTGGACTGAGGCTTCCGGAATTGAGAAATACGGATGGATGGCCTTCGGATTTGCCTTTGGCGGTATCATAGTTTATTTCTGTGCTCTTATGTGCACCCATATCGCAGCCTTCCGGACTGCCGCGAATATACGCAAGCAAGGAATGGCACATATGATGAAGGCGCCCCTTGGATTTTTTGACAACAACGGGTCCGGACTTCTCCGCAACAGGCTTGACGGAGGAGCCGCTGAGACGGAGACGCTTCTTGCCCATAACCTTGCGGACATTGTAGGAACAATCGCAATGTTCGTTTCAATGATTGTACTCATGTTTGTGTTTGATTGGCGGATGGGCCTTTCCTGCCTCCTGGCTGCGGTGGCTTCAGTTGCGGCCATGTTTTTCATGATGGGCGGAAAAAACGCCAAGCTCATGATGGAGTATCAGTCTGCGCAGGATACGATGAGTAAAGCGGGCACTGAATACGTGAGGGGCATACCCGTTGTCAAGGTTTTCCAGCAAACCGTTTACTCATTCAAAGCATTTAAATCAGCCATTGAAGATTACAGCAATAAGGCCGAAAAGTACACAGGCGGTGTTTGTCGTGTACCTCAATCGGTCAATCTCACCTGCACTGAGGGCGTGTTTATTTTCCTTGTGCCCGCGGTTCTTCTGATAGCGCCTTCCGCACTTTCGAGCGGTTCCTTTGGCGATTTCATAACCAATTTTGCATTTTACGCGGTATTCTCGGCAATCGTTTCAACGGCTCTTGCGCGTATCATGTTTGCGGCTTCGGGTTTGATGCTCGCCAAGACCGCTCTTGCCCGTATTGATACCGTCATGAATGCTCCTGTTCTTAAAGTGACCGACAATCCGAAAACGCCAACGGACAACGGTATAGAATTTAAAAACGTGTCTTTTACGTATGACGGATCAAACACTCCTGCACTTGAAAATGTTTCATTGAAGGTTTTGCCGGGTCAGACTGTTGCTCTTGTGGGGCCGTCGGGAGGCGGCAAGACCACAGCGGCAAGCCTTATTCCCCGCTTCTGGGATGTCACATCGGGAGCCCTTGAAGTTGGCGGTGTTAATGTAAAGGATATTGATCCCCATGTACTCATGGAGAGGGTGGCTTTTGTTTTTCAGAATACGAGGCTGTTTAAAACGTCAATTCTTGAAAATGTTCGCGCCTCAAGGCCGGATGCATCAAGGGAGGAAGTTCTCTCTGCGCTTCATGCAGCTCAGTGCGACGATATCATTGAAAAACTTCCTGAGGGAATAGATACAATGATCGGATCGAAAGGAACTTATCTTTCAGGCGGCGAGCAGCAACGTATAGCTCTTGCACGCGCCATTCTTAAGAACTCGCCAATAATAGTGCTTGATGAGGCCACAGCATTTGCGGATCCGGAAAATGAAGCCATGATACAAAAGGCGCTTAAAACACTAATGGTTGGGTGTACGGTGGTCATGATAGCCCACAGGCTTTCGACGGTCGTGGGGGCCGACAAGATAGCGGTGCTTGATAACGGAAGGCTTGTGGAAGAAGGAACCCACGAGCAGCTTTCGTCCTCGGACGGTTTATATTCACGCATGTGGAATGAATACAATCAGGCAGTCAACTGGAAAATATCTTCTGCAAAGGAGGGCGCTTGAAATGATTGGCAAAAGTCTTAAAAGAAAATACGCTCTAACAGATAAGGGACTCAAAAACACTAAAAAAGGCGCAGCCTGGACCGTGGTTGTCAACCTGCTCATGATGGCGGGCATGGGAATACTGTATTTCCTTATGCAGAAATACATGGATACTTTGACAAAAGGCTCGCCGCTTCCCAACGCATGGATATTCCTGGCTCTTGTAATAGCGTTTTTTGTCCTGTCATTCGTAACACATTTGCAACAGTACCGCGCGACGTACGGGCTTGTATACCGGGAAATCAAAGATACCAGAATAGGCCTTGCTGAAAGGATGCGCAAACTTCCTCTTGGGTATTTCGGAAAGCGCGACCTTGCGGATCTTACGGAAACAATCATGGGAGACGTGAACCGCCTTGAACACGTCTGGTCTCACTGCCTTGGGTATCTTTACGGCGCATTTATATCGACGGCAATCATTGCCGTGGTCCTTTTTATCTACGACTGGAGAATGGCTATTGCATGTCTCTGGGGCGTGCCTGTTGCATTTATCCTTCTTTTCGGCAGCAGGAAAGTTCAAAAGAAGTATTCGCAAAAGCTTAAGGCGGATGCATTGGCGATGTCTGACAACATTCAGGAATCTCTTGAGAACGTTCGCGAAATCAGGGCAACAAACCGTGAGGAAGAATACCTCAAGAGGCTTTACAATAAGGTTGATAAGTTCGAAAAGACCAATCGAAAGAGCGAACTTGTGGTTGGTGTATTTGTTAACGCCGCTTCGGTTATCATGCGCCTTGGCGTCGCAACAACCATCCTTGCAGGTGCCTCTCTAATCCTTTCGGGCAATATAAACTTCATGATGCTGTTTATGTTTCTCATGGTCATAACACGTATCTATGCGCCGTTTGACCAGTCTCTTGCGCTGATTGCAGAGATGTTTGTTTCTCAGGTGTCGGCAAACCGCCTTAACGAGATAAATGAGACTCCTACAGCTGAAGGTGCAGAAGTGTTCAAACCTAAAGGACATGACATTGTATTTGAGAATGTCAGCTTTGCTTATGACAGCCAAAACGTACTTGACAATGTAAGCTTTACAGCAAAAGAAGGTGAAATCACTGCTTTAGTCGGCCCCTCCGGCTCAGGCAAGAGTACCTGCGCACGCCTTGCGGCAAGGCTCTGGGATGTGAGCAGCGGTTCGATTAAAGTTGGCGGTGTAGATATATCATCGGTGGATCCCGAAGTGCTTCTTACCGACTATTCCATGGTGTTCCAGGATGTAGTGCTGTTTGACGATACAGTTATGGAAAACATCAGGCTCGGAAAACACGGCGCCTCCGATGAGGAGGTTCTTGCAGCCGCTAAAGCCGCAAACTGCAGCGAATTTGTGGAAAAGCTTCCTGAAGGATACAAGACTGTAATCGGTGAGAACGGAGCCAAACTGTCAGGCGGAGAGCGCCAGCGCATTTCCATCGCGAGGGCTTTGCTTAAAGACTCGCCAATAGTACTTCTTGACGAGGCAACAGCGTCCCTTGACGTTGAAAACGAAACCAAGGTTCAGGGGGCACTGTCAAGGCTGCTTGCCGGCAAGACGGTTCTGGTCATTGCCCACAGAATGCGCACGGTTGAAGCCGCAGATAAAATTGTTGTATTGAAAGACGGCAAGGTAGCCGAAGAGGGCTCGCCAAAAGACCTTTACAACGATGAAAACAGTATTTTCCGTCACATGGCGGAGCTCCAGTCAAAGAGCGCCTCATGGACAGTATAAATTGAGAAAGGAAAAAATAATATGAAATTTAAGCATTTATCTTTTATTGTTGTTCTGATGCTCCTTATGGGCATATTTGCAGGCTGCGCAGGAAATAACCCGGCTGCAGAGCCAACTGCAAAGATTGAACCGACACAAAAACAGGAATCGACTCCTGAAGCTGAGCCGACTCCTGAATCCGGCAACAGCTTTGCCGGAGGAAAGGGAACTGCGGAGGATCCTTGGCAGATTAAGACCCCTGCTCAGATGAATATGATCCGCGACAATCTTACTGCGCATTATGTGCTTGCAGATGACATTGATCTTTCTTCGTTTGAAAACTGGGTACCTGTAGGCTCCTTTAAATCATTATCAGACGCCCCTGAAGATGCTGAAGTCCCTCATCCCGATTACGCATTTACGGGCACATTTGACGGCGCAGGTCATGTTATTTCTAACCTGACTGTATCTTGTGAATCGCCAATGGGCGCAGGCCTTTTCGGATGCGCCTCGGGAACTGATTCTTCAACTGCTTTTATTGGCAATTTCACTCTTAAAAATGTGAATGTATCAGGGTTTTATCTCGTTGGCGGTGCAGTGGGTCTTCAGTTCATGAATTGCAAGGTTTCAAACATTCATCTTGAAGGCAATAATAAATTGACGGGCATGCAAGGAATCGGCGGTATTGTGGGAACAGGTTTTGACCTGATTTCAGACTGCTCAGCCACTGCGGATATAACTGTTATGGGTGATGACGGCGCTTGCGCAGGGTTAATTGCCGGCGGTACAACAATGAGTCCCATCAAAAACTGCACCGTTAAGGATGGAAACATTACAGCTGATGGCAATCTGACCTGGGGCTTTGGCGCCGTTTGCGGTGCTCCGTGGGGCGCAGCCGAAATATCGGGGTGTAAGGTAAGCGGTACCTCCATCACTGTGAGCGGAAATAATTGCCGCCTTATAGGAGGCTTGGTTGGCTTTGCCGGCACTTATGCTCCCTCTGACCCTGCAATCATCTCCGGGTGCACTGTGGAGAATGTTATCATTAATGTTTCAGACAGTGCAGATTCTGTGGGTGGACTTATAGGAGCCGGCAAGGAAGTGATGGAGGGCAGCGAGGTGATGTCATCGTTTACCGTAAGCGGCTGCAATGTTTCCGGCAGTATCAAAGGCGGAAAAACCAATATTGCATCAGTTGTGGGCGACCCTGCATGCGCAGTGTCGGTGGACTGCGAAGGTGAAATGGCTGTCGTTAAGGACTGATAATTAATAAACGTTACAAAGCCGGCCGGCGGTCGTTCCCGAAAACGACTCTGCCGGGCCGGCTTTGTTTTTATTTCCTTACGACGCTTTCGGCTATCTTGACGGTGGCCCTTGCGTCCTTGCCGTAGAAATCGGCGCCTACGATCTTGGCGTATTCTTCGGTCAGAACTGCACCGCCGACTGCCACCTTGGCGTCTGAACCCGCCGCTCTCAATGCATCGATTGTGGATTTCATTGACGGAACCGTGGTTGTCATCAGCGCGGACAGGCCGATAAGAGGTGCGTGAGTTTTTTTCCAGGCATCCACGACCGTGCTTTCGGGTACGTCCTTGCCGAGGTCCAGCACCTTGAAGCCGTAACTGCGCAGAAGCATCTTGACGATATTTTTTCCTATGTCATGGATGTCGCCTTTGACGGTGGCAAGTATCACGTCGGGGCGGGAGTCATCGTCGTCGCCGTCCTTTTTCATCAAATCCATGCCCTTCTTTACCACTTCCGCGGCGGCTATCAGGCGCGGCAGGAAAACCTCGCCCTTTTCAAATCTGACGCCAATCTCATCCAGCGCCGGTATGAACTCCTCGTTGATGATCTCGATAGGGGTTTTGGTCTTGAGGGCTTCTTTGACCTCATTCTCCACGCCGCCGACCGCTCCGGACAGTACCATACCGCGAATTCCCTCCGCGTCTTCCCTGTCAAAAGTGAAATAAGAGGACGTGTCGAGCGTCAGAAGCTTGCCTTGCAGAACCTCGGCGTACTCCTCCACCAGCGGGTTCAAAATAGGCGCGGAAAGGCCTGCGTGCAGACACTTTGAAAGAAAAGCCGCATTGATTTTCAGCCTGTCGGGCATGCCGAAGCTGACGTTGCTGACGCCAAGCACCGTGCACACACCAAGGTCCTCCGTCACCTGTTTGACGGCAAGGGCCGTTTCCTCCGCCTGTGTCTCGTCAGTCGCGATGGTCAGCACCAGGCAGTCTATTATTATGTCGTTTTTCTTTACGCCTCGCTTAGTCAGCTCCCGCACAAGGCGCTTCGCATACTCAAAGCGCTCTTCGTGCGTCTTCGGCATGGTTTCGCCGAGGCAGAGTCCGATCAGCGCCGCACCGTACTTCTTGGCGATAGGTACGATGGCGTCAAGGCTTTCGGGCTTCATGTTGACCGAGTTGATGATGGGCTTGCCGTTATAGAGGCGGCAGGCTCTTTCGAGAGCGGCGGGGTTTGAGCAGTCAAGCTGCAGCGGCAGCGAAACGGTGGCGCTGACCTCTTTCATCACGCGGGTGAGCATCTCCGTCTCGTCAATTTCCGGAAGACCTACGTTGAGGTCAAGAATATCCGCTCCGGCGCGCTCCTGGTCGATTGCCTCGTGCAGCAGGTAATCCATGTCCCCCGCAATCAGGGCTGCCTTCAGCTTCTTTTTCCCTGTCGGGTTGAGCCTTTCGCCTATGACCTTGGTTTCACCGCCAAGGAACACCGTTTTCGTCGCAGAGGTTGCCGCGGTGTAAGGCTTTACGACGCGCGTCACCGGTTTCTTACCCTTAAGCGCCTCTTTGAGCGCGCGGATATGCTCAGGGGTGGTTCCGCAGCAGCCGCCAAGGATTTCCACGCCGAGCCCTGCAATCTCTGCCATAGTCTGAGAAAACTGCTCCGGTGTGTCATCATAGACGGTCATGCCGTCCTTTATTTTTGGCAGACCTGCGTTCGGCTGAACGATGACCGGGCAGGTTGCGTATTTAACTATTTCGCGTATAACGGGAAGTGTGTCCTTGGCGCCAAGCGAGCAGTTCACACCTACGGCGTCCGCTCCGAGGGAGCAGAGCGTGACCGTTGCCGTCACGGGGTCTGTGCCGAGAAAGGTTCTGCCGTCCTCCATATAAGTCATTGTGACGTACACCGGGAGGGAGGTGTTTTCCTTGGCGGCAAGGAGAGCGCACTTTGTCTCCAGAAGGTCGCTCATCGTCTCGATGAGGATGATATCCGCACCGGCTTTTTCACCGGTTTTCATTATGAATTTGTAGTTTTCGTAGGCTTCTTCGAAAGAGAGTGTGCCGTTGGGCTCAAGAAGCGCGCCGTGCGAACCGACGTCGAGGGCGACTTTTTTGGCGCCTGAAGCCTTGGCGATTTCGATGCCGCGGTTGATCACTTCCGTGACGTCAAGGTCCTTCATTTTGAACGGGTTGGCGCCAAATGTATTTGCAGAGACAACGTCCGCGCCCGCCTCCACGAAAGACTTGTGGATGTTAAGAACCACGTCCGGGTGTGTCAGGTTGAACGATTCGGGAAAGGCGCCCGCTTTGAGTCCTCGGGCCTGCAGCATTGTGCCCATCGCTCCGTCAAAAAACAAAAAATCCTTCATGGTCACTCCTTGACAGGCAGGCATGCGGTGACGCCCACGATACTTTTAATAGGGAGGAGCAGTCCTCCGTCCGTGACAGTGAGTCCGATTCTGTTCCCTGCGTTGAGAGCCGCCGCGATCATCGCGTTCACGCCAAGGGGCAGGTCCCCGTAACCGGGGCAAAACCGGAAATTGGTTCTGAAGCCTTCAGCTTCTTTTTTCAGGCAGACTTCCTTCAGCATCTCGTCCGCTTTTCTTTCCGCGTAGGCGCTTCCGATAGCGTTTAACGCGACGGATTCCGCGGGGCGCACGAAGGAGAGCTCCCTTACTTTTTTGTCAAATGAAATGCCAAGGGTAAAGGCGCTGAAAAGCCCCTCGGTGGCGCCGCTGAAGTGGCGGCGTATGCTTTCACCCTCAAGGACAATCTCGCAGCCCGTAAAAGTGACGGCGGGAAAAGTTTTATCCACCGGAAAGAAAGCTGTTATCTGCCTCGGACAGAAAGCCCCGCGGCAGTCGTTCAGCACCTTCCTCAGCAGCGCTTCCGCGTCTTTGTCACCCTCCTTGGCGCCAAGGTAATGCAGGGCGTCTTTGATCACAACGTCGTCAAGCATTCTTCAGGTACCCCATCGCGGTCAGGCGCTCCACAAGGCCCACGGCCGCTTCTGCGCGGTTCATAGTGTAAAAATGGATATCGTCAACACCGTTGTCGTACAGCTCGGCAATCTGCTTCGCCGCATAATCCAGCCCCGCCTGCATCAGGCCTTCTTTATCGTCCTCGTAGCGGTTCAGGATGCGTATTATCTCCCCGGGGAGAGACACTGCGCACATGTAAATCATGCGGTTGACCTGCGCCTTGCTCATGATAGGCATTATGCCCGCGCACACAGGCGCCTCAATACCGGTCCTGTCAACCTCACGGAAAAACTCGAAGAAGCGGCGGTTGTCAAAGCACAGCTGCGAAACGAAAAATGAAGCACCGAGCTCCTCTTTCAGCTTCATGTATCGGATGTCGTCGGAAAGAGCGGCTGAGGCAGGGTGACCTTCAGGGTAGCAGCTTGCCCCGACGCAGAAGCCGCGCTTCACGAGCTCGGGAATAATATCTGAGGCGTGCGTGTAGCCGCCGCCCGTTGCCCCTTCCACAAGGTCGCCGCGCAGAGCCAGCACGTTTTCAATGCCCCTCTTCTGAAACGAATCAATTGTATTGTTGACTTCCTCTTTGGAACTGTTTATGACCGTGATGTGGCACGCCGACGGAATGTGGTTCTCCGCTGCCGCCAATGACGCGATCTCCTCTGTAAAACTGTTGTTTTTGGATCCGCCCGCGCTGTACGTAACACTGATATACGAAGGGTTCAGCAGGGACAGCGACGAGAGCAGCTCGCGCACTTCACCCGAATTAAAATCTCCCTTCGGCGGGAATATCTCAAACGAAAGAGTTCCTTTTCTTTTTCCTATCACCTGATTTATCTTCATGAAAATCTCCTTAACTGTAAAAAAAGATACCGTTGAATTATAGTAGCATAAACTGTGCGAGTCAATCCTCCGGTAGCCCGCCTTACGTCTTTTTCAAGCTAAAAAAAGCCCCGCGAGGAGGCTTTTTTGTCACTGTAAATAAGTTTCTGCCGCCAATGCTTTCCGGCCGCCAATGCGTCACTCCGTCTCAGGCGTCGGTGTAGGCGTCGGACTCGGGCTCTCACCGTCGGGTGTCGGCGTGGGCGTCGGGCTCTCGCCGTCGGGTGTCGGTGAAGGCGTAGGTGACTCGCCTTCGGGCGTCGGAGTCGGTGTAGGTGTAGGCGACTCGCCCTCCGGCGTCGGTGTAGGTGTAGGCGTAGGCGACTCACCCTCCGGCGTCGGTGTAGGCGTCGGTGACTCGCCGCCCTCCGGTGTTGCCGTAGGTGTAGGAGATTCGCCCTCAGCTGTCGGTGTGGGCGAATCCTCCGCTGTGGGCGTCGGAGTTTCCTCAGGTGTAGGAGTCGGAGTTTCCTCAGGTGTAGGAGTCGGAGTCTCCTCAGGCGTCGGAGTCGGATCCGGTTCCACGCCCTCTCCGAGCTTCAGGTAGACGACCTGTCCGAGGTATTCGTCGCGGCCTCCGCGCACGCGGTATGTGTTGTACCAGTAGAGAGTGCCCGTCTTGTCGGTGTTGATGCTCGATTTCACGAGGTCGCTTCTCAAGGTGATTGCGCTCGGATCGGTTGATTTCGGTCCGTCGATGGTCACTTTCAGAGTGTTTGTCGCGTCGTCGTAGGAGGTTGCGATCCTGATCGGGCCCTCAAAAGAGTTCTCGATGATCAGGTTGCAGAAGAGACCTGACGAGTCTTCCGAACTTGAAATGTATGCGTCGAATCCGGGGAAACCGTAATTCGGGTAGTATTCGTTGTTCCAGGCTCTGTTGACGTTGAGTCCGCTTCTGAGAGCGCACTCGTAAAGAGCTGTGGCAAACTGGGAGATACCGCCGCCGCTCACCTCTCCGCCGGCGTCGTTCACGTTCTCGACGGCCTTCCAGAAGCCGTTGGCGGAAGTAAGTCTGCCTGTCATTTCGATGAGGTTGAGCTGCTCTCCGGGGAAGAGCTCGACGGTGCCTATGAGGGTGACGGCGCGCTTGATGTTGTGCGCTCTCTCCTCGACGCCCTTGCCGTCGTTGGTGCTGAAGCGGTCCTCGATGTTGACGCTTTCGACAGCGCCGAGGCATCTGTAGTAGAGATTTTCGCGGAGCATGTCAGCTGTGATCTCGGCGCTTACATTGGCGAATTCCAGAAGCTGGTTTCCGTCAGCCTCGCCGTTGTTGATGCTGTCGACAATCCTGCTCGCCGCAACTGCGTCAAGAACTATGCCGGGCTCGTCGGGCTTCACCGTGATTTTGCCGTGGAGGTCGTTGCCCTCTCTGACGTACTCGGCGTTGACGGGTGCCTTGTAGACCTTGTCGATGATCTCCTGAAGGTCAAGCTTTGTGAAATCGACAATGTTTCCCTTGGCTTCAATCGTAACGTTGTTGATGCCCTGGGAGAATCTCATGTTGTTGAGCTTTGACTCGATATTCGAAAGCTCGCGGATGAGGTCGTTTCTGAGGCCCTCGGTGTTGATCGAGCCGCCCTTTCTGCCTGTTGTGAACACGACAAAGCCGTCCCTGATCTGGTAGGTCGGATTTACCGCGTTGCCCGAAGTCTGGGAGCCGAGCCTGTCGATGATGCTCTGGACAGCCGACTGGTCGTACCTGAACGTGAATACAACGTTGTGTTCCCTCGTACTGAGGCTCTCTTTCTCGCTCGCACTGTTTCTGCCGTACTCGTAGATCTCCTTGGCGATATTGGCGGCCGAAGGAAGCGCAAAGAATTCAGAGAGCGCGTGTTCCTGCACGGAATCGCCTATCCTTAGGGAAATTTTAGTCTGCTGAACGGGTGTGATATACGTGTCGATGATGTGCTGCTCGACCTCTTCGCGTGTCATGCCGGCAAGCGATTCGCCGTTGAAGCACACACCGTCAAGAACAACGTCATTCTTCTCGATCACGTCTGGGTTTTTGTCCTTGTTGCCTGAGGAGCCGCCCTTGGCGTATTGATAAACGAGAAAAACAGCGAGTCCGAAGACGACCACTATAACCAATACGATAAGCGCCGTTCTGAGGCCCTTGCCGCGGTCGGAGTAGACCGACTCGAAAAATTCGTTGTCAAAATCGTCGCCGTTTGCGTTCGAGCTGCCGCTGCCGGAGCGGTTCGGATTTCCCTGCTGGGCGCCCCTCTCGTCCTGCTGCGGAGCCTGCCTGCCTTCAAAAGCCACGTACTCGCCCCTGCGGTAGACCTTGACGTCTTCGTCGCCGTCCTCGTCAAATGCTTCGAGATCGACGTCGCCTATGTTTACGTCATCGCCAAAGAAAGTGAACGAGTTTTCCTCTTCGACGTCAAAGCCGTCATCCGGGCCGTTTCCGCCCTCGCCCGCATCACTTTCGTCATCATCCGTGTAGAACACGTCACTGTTATGGTAATAGTCCGAACGGCCGTCAGAAGACCTGTTTCCGTCGTTTCCGCCGCCGTTTGCCCCGTCAGAGCCGTTGCCGTTTGCGCCGTCGCCCGAAAGTCCGACAGGTTCAAAAGTAAAACCGCCGCTCTCGGAAGGGTCGCTGCCTGCTCCGGACGGTACATTGCCGTAACCGCTCGCACCGTTAAAGCTGCTCAAAGAATTACTGCTGTTTGAGTTTTGATCGTTAAAATCACCGGCCATAATTTTCAATCCGTAATTCGTGATCTCCTGTTTTGCGCCGAAATATGCCCTGTCAAACGACCCCCGCGGCTGGTTGTTTTTGCTGCCTCCGGAGACCGTATTGCCGGTATTGTCGCCGCCAATCCAATTTTCTGTCATATCCAAAACTCTTTTCTTTAGCAAAATGTTCCCTGCAGAAGTCCTGCCGGGTTTTCTCTTTTGTGGTGTAGCCGTGCAAAATGCTCAGTCATTTTAGCATTATTGCGGCTTTGGTGTCAAATTTACCGGATTTTGCGCTTTATTTTAAAATTATTTTAAAAGAACTGCGCGCCTTGGCGTCACTTGAACACAAATTCCTCGCTCTCAAGGTAGGCAAAGCCCACCCTCTCGCCAATGATTCTCAGCGTCAGCACGTCCCCCTCTTTAAGCGGTGTGCCTCCCGTGTAGAAGAGCGCCTCGTCGCTGCTCCTCCTGACAAGGTTGTAGACCTTCCCGTTGATCGTGATAACGGTGTTGTCGGTTACGCCTTCCGCCTTGACCCTGTAGATGTAGAACGAAGTGTTGTTCTCGGAGCCCTCTTCGGTGACGCCAATGATCTTCGGCGTGTCAAACCCGAACACGAGCGGTACTCCGTCGTCGTAGATGTCTCCGGATTCGTACGCAAGCTTGTAGTCAACGATCTTCGATGCCTCTGCGTACTCCTCCTCTGTCTTATCCGCGTATACCTCGTGGAACTTGTTGATAAAGTCGCCGTCAAGGCCAATCCTGTCGAGCACGAGCGTGGAGAGCTTGTAGAGCGGCAGGTCTTTTTCCTGTCTTTCAAATTCGATGCCGAACTTGTCAAGGTTGGTCCAGATGTAGTAGCGCGTCCTGAAGGCGTCCTCTACGGAGAGCTCGCAGAGCTCCTTGGCGATGCCCGGAAGGTGGTCCGCATACATCACAAGGACTGTGGGTTCGTCGCGCGCTTCGAGCATATCGACAATGTCTTTAATCGCCTTGTCAAACTCGATCAGCTGGCCGACGTAGTACTGGAACTGGCCCTCGATATCGCTTCCCTCGGGAAGGCCCTCAATCTTCATGGGGAACTCTTCGGCGGGGATGACCGGGTAGCTTCCGTGGAGCTGGACCGTCGAAACAAAAACGTAGTTGCGGCTGTCCTTGTTCTCGTCAAGCGCCCTCTCGATGTAGCCCGCGAGCACGTCGTCCGCAGCCCAGAGATCGTCGTTTCTTCTCTTGATGCCGTTCATCGTCTCCATCGGCACGAAACGGTCAAATCCGAGACTCTCGTAAACGTACATTCGCGAGAAGAACTCGCCCTGGTAGTTGTGGATGCCCGTCGTCCTGAAGCCAAGGGAGCTCAGGTAGCGCGGCAGGCTGTGGATCGGAAGATCCTTGATGGTCGTTACGTAAGGGTTGAGGCCGTTCGGGAGATTGGCGAGGTCGATTCCGGTCATGAATTCAAACTCGCTCTTGACGGTCATGCCTCCGTAAACAGGTACGCTGACAAGACCTGTCGAATACTCCTGCTCAAGCGATCTTAAGAACGGTATCGGGTCGTATTCGAGCGTCAGCTCGCTGTTCCTCTTCGTGTACTCGCAGGGGTCGGAGAACGACTCAAGCTGGATTGCGATTATGTTTTTGACCTGAAGGTCCTTGCCGGCTTTGTACTCTTTGTTGACGGTGTTTTCGATTTCTTCAAAGCTTGCCTCGGTGTAGCCCTCGGGCCTTGGGTTGACCCAGCTTACGAAGGTCCTTGCAAAGCTCGCCGCAAAGCCCTGGTTATAGAAGTTTACTATCTCGTGCTTGTCCGTGAACCTTGCGTAGGGAAGCCCCGCCGAAAGCGAGAACGAGACAAGAGTTATGACGGCAAGGAACGCCGCGATCACCTTGTGGGTGCCGCGCACGCGTTTCGGTTTCTCCATCCTGATGAGGAACACGAGTCCTCCGATCACAAGAACAAGGCCTATGATGACGCCCGCGAAGAAGAATACCGAGAAATACTTGGTGACAACGGCCGCCATATCTATCGTGGCGAATATGTCAAGAAGCATGAGAGGCTCGTAGACGTTGTTGATTTTGAGCAGACTGCCGAATGCGAGGATAAGCCAGATCAGCATGAAAACGGCCGTGGCAAACTTGCGCTTTCTGCAGATTCTCGTCCAGATGCCCGTGAAGAAGACAACCATCACGTTGTTCATGAACTTGTCGGGGTTCTTCAAAAGGAGCATGAAAGGCGCGCCGAAGTTGAACACCGGAGCCTTTGCTTTAAAGCTGTGCATCAGTTCGAGCACAAGTGCAAAAACTACCGAAAAATAGAAGAAAAATACCCATTCGCGCGTCTCGCCGGAGACCTCTTTTGCAGGCTCGCCGCTCTTCTTTTGCTTCAACTCGCCAATGAGAGTGAGCGGCACAAGCCCCGCGCAAAGAAGCACGGGCATCGCAATCATGAGCCATACCGGCACGTTTGAAAGTATGAGCATCCACGCCGTCCAGACGGTGACGCCGCACACGAACACGGTCTTTTTGTAATGAGTGAAAACGCCGAAAAGCGTCAGCGCAAAAAGCGAGCAGACGCGCGACGTCACGTTGAAGACAACCATGAAAGACCCTGCGTTGCTCCCCGCCGTCCAGCTTGTAAAGAACAGCGACGAAAGCGCAAGTATCACACAAATTCCGAGCCACGTCAGAAAACCGGTTCGGACTTCGTTAAACGTCTTGAAACCCTCCCTGATTTCGCTTCTTGTGAGGATTCTTTTCTCAGCCCTTAAGGCTTTCTTCTCCTCGCGTGTCAGCTTTGGTTTCTTTTGTTTGGGGGCCTTTTTCTTTTTTGACTCTCCGCCTGATTCTTCAATGACTTCCTCAGAAAAAGCATTGGCGTCTTCAGTCACGCCTTCCTCTTTTTTGTCCGTCGGTTCACCCGTCATCTCTAAAACCTCACTTCGATTTTTGTTCAGGATGCCTCTCTTGCGCAGAGATACTCGAGCATGCTGTGTATCTCACTGCCAAGGACGTTCATACCGATTCCGTGGATGTAAGTGACCACGTAAACGGTTCCGGTTATATTGCTTCTCACCGCGACCGCGAGGTTTGAGCCCGCCGCCTTGGTGTAGCCTGTCTTGCCGCCAATGACAGTATACGAAGCGCCCTCGTACTTTGTCGTCAGGAAAGCGCTCGTGTTGTTGAGCAGGTTTCCGATCGTCAGTCTGACGTCCTTTCCGCAGCACGAACTCATAACCTTCTCGTTTTTGAGAGCCTCAGCCATGAGCTTGGCCGCGTCACCCGCAGTCGAATAGTTGTTGTAAAAGTCATCGCCTATGTCAAGGCCGATAACGTTGTCGAAGTGGCTGTTCGTCATGCCGAACGACAGCGCCTTCTCGTTCATAAGGTCGATAAAATTTCGCCCGGAGCGCTCCTCTGCAGCCTTTCCGAGCACGATAGCGGCGTCGCCGAACGATCTCACAAGAGCCATGTCGACAAGGTCGCCTATATTATACGTGCTGCCCTCGTTGATGCCGAACGAGTCAATGCCCCCGCCGATCTTGAGGTAGTCAAGCCAGCCGTACTTAACCTTCACGTTCTCTGAAGTCGAAAGCCAGTCGAGCGCCGTGAGAACCGTGAGCAGCTTGGTGATACTCGCGATGTAGTTTCTCGTGTCAACGTTCTCGCCAAGGAGAACCTCTCCCGTGCTTCCGTTGATGACGCAGTACGCGTATCCCGTAAACCTGAACGGCAGCTCCGGCGTGGGCTCCTCGGTCTCGCACGGCGTCGGCGACGCGGGTGCAGGCGTCTCGGTGACAGTCCAGTCGGGCCCGTTCGTGGGCTTTGGCGTGTCAAGGTACACAGGTGTTTTTCTTTCGTACGTTACCCTGCGGTTTGCGCAGGCTGTAAAGGATACTGCCAGCACGATTGCCGACAACATTGCCAGAACTCTCTTCATTTGATTATACCGCCGATCAATCCAAGCTTGCTTAGCGCTTTGATTATATAAGATCTGTGTGTGATGTCCGCGAGCGTTCCGGATGTTGCTCCGATGCCTGCGCTGCTGACCAGCACGCAAATCAGGAAAACTATTGAGCAGCCGGCAATTATGCCGACGATCATGCCGCCAATGGCATTGGCGGTGCCCAGGACGGGTATCTTGTTTATCAGCTTAGTCACCAGCGACAGTATGATCAGCACAAAGATCACTATCACGGCAACCGCAACGTAGCTGATGAGCTTGACGGTTATATCGGCAACAAACCCCGAAATCTTCTCGGCAAGTGCCTCGCCCTTCTCCTGTCTGATGCCTTCGACGGACCTCTCCGCCATCGCCGCCACCTCGTCGGGCAGCCCCATTTTTTTCGTCACGCCTTCAAAATCGAGAGTCTCGTCCTGCTCGATGAAGCTCATTGCCGAGTTTTTGACCGAACTTTTAACAGAGTCGCCGACCTTCATCTGAGTCAGCGCCGAGTTTACAAGGGGCATCGACAGCTTCGCGATAAACACCGCGAAAAACACTATGCCGAGTATGAACACCATCCTTAGTAATCCGGCCCTTTTTCCGATGAAGATGATCGCAGCAACGACTCCAAGCATCAGCAGATCAAAAACAGCAGAAGCGATTGAAGGCACTTTTCCACCTCTTCGTATTTAGGGTTTTATCTTCTTGACGCCAAGGCCGCAAAACCGCTTCAGGCGAAACCGTTTTAACGAAGCCTCTTCTACGGGTCCGCCTTAAACAAAACTGCTTTGAGCAAAACCGTTTTAGCGAATCCGCTTTTACGGGTCCGCCGCCCTGCGTCCGGTATATCAGGAAGCGGTTTAAGCCGCTTTCTTAACGTTTATTATCGACGTGCCGTAATCTCCGCTGACCGCAAAGAATCCCCTGCTGCCCGCCTTCACACGGTCGATATCGATCTTCTCCTCACACGAGCTGACCTCGTTCCCGTCGAAATCGTAGACCAGGAAATCGGTCTGTGTGAAGCAAACAAACACGTCTCCGCCGCAGCCCAGGAAGCCCTTCACGGCTCTCGGCACGGGGAATGACCTTGTCGTGCCCGCGTCTGCGTCATAAACCTTGACGTCCGACTTTCCGTCCGCCGTTCCCACAGCCGCCACGACTTTCTTGTCGATCGTTGTAACCGCGATAACGTCGTTTCCGGCGTCGCCGATGCTCACGATCTTTGAATATTTAACGTTTCCGACGTTGTTTTTGCTCAGTTTCTCAAAAAGATGGACGTTCTTTCTTCCCGCTGCGACAAGGCTCGTCTCGCCCGCAAAACTGCAGTAGGGGCAGACCTCGTTTTCAAACAGCTTCGACACAAGCGTCTGGCCCGTGGCAACGTTATACGCGATGACTCTCGTTGCGGCGTCCTCTCCAGTGTCCGAAATCCTGAGCTCAACCACGGCAATGCTCTTCCCCGCAGGCGAAATCGCAGCCGAAAGAAGGTGGTTCTCCCTGAACTTCTTCTCAAGAAGAGTCTCCTCGGCGGTCTTTGAATTCTTCGTGCTGAAAAGAACAATCTTCGACAGGCAGTCCTCAGGCTCCGTGCAAACGAGACACCTTGACGCGTTCTCGCCGAGCACCACGAAACTTATCGGTTCAAGCCCCGTCCGCTCCCACAGAAGTCCGCTGCCGCTGAAGCACCTTATCTCTTTGCCGCCAATGGCATACACAACGACCCCGCCGTTGAACGCTTCAAGCTCATAGATGCCCTCGCCGAAATCCTCGGTCCAGAGCGTCACACCTGCGGCATCCGCGCACGTCAGCACACCGCTCCTGAAAATGAATATCTCATCCTCGGTGCACACCACGTTTCCGTCCTCGGCATTCTCAAGCTGAAACACGGAGCAGTAGTATTTGTCGGCGCCGCGCGAGCTTGACGACATCCTTTTGACTGCCTTGACGAGCGTGACAGTGAGCGCGGCGATGCCGGCAACGATAGCAAGTCCGAGCAGCACAAAGACAGTGCGAAGGAACATTTTCTTTCGCTTCACCGCCTTCAGCCTGCGCTGCCTCTCCTTATTTGTCACTATTCTGCGCGTTTCGTTCCCGCGCTGTACGCCGTCAGCCACGTTTGTCTTTCCTTTCGCAGAGAAACTGCCATTGTATTTTAGCACCGCAAAAGCCGAAATACAATAGACGCGCGCGCATATAGATAGGTTGCGCAAAGCTCCTCCGGCCTTATTTTTTCGCTGAAATTGCGGAAAAACGGGCACTCACCGCATCCCAACCCGCCAATGTCACAAAACGTTACAAAAAACCGGCTCCTTCACGAGCCGGCAATCCCTCAAAAATAATTCACTGTCACGCCTCAGCGCCCCGCGCTTTTCTTTGCGACAAGGTTTGCCGCCAAGCCGACCGCGTATGATATCGCCGCCGTAAACGCGGTCATAATGAGGACTGTCAGTCCGAAAGTGCCGTCCGTGTTAAACGCGTAAAAATCGGGCCACCGCTTTAAGACGACAACCATCACAAGATAAACCGCGCCGTAAACGAGCATTGGCGCCACGCCGATGATCATGCAGCGGCGCTTTATCCGCGCAGCTCCGACGCTTTCGAGCCATACGAACGCCGCGAGCTCTGTGAGCGGCGTTGTCAGGTGCAGCGGCAGGTTTAAGCCCTTAAACAGGGCCGGATAGCCGTAGACGAACGGGCCAAGGTACAGTACGACCGTGAGCATGGTAAGTGTGACCGCGACGGTTGCGGCAAGGCTCAGGAGCCTTGCCCAGCCCGGCGGCTCGCACGAGCCGCCGAGCTGCTTTGCGGCGCAGATCATCATGATAAACGACGAGACCGCGGCGAGGACGTTTGAGTCGACCGTGAAGTACCTGAAGGCGACGGCGCCCGTGACAGACATGTTGCCCTCGCCGCCTGCAACAAAAAAGCTCTGCACCGCAAAGACCGTCACTATGACGGCAGAGAGATGCAGAACTATCAGCGCGATGAGCCTCGCCTTTTTTCGGGTGTCGGTCTCTTTCATTGGCGTGTTCGGATTTTACTTGTCTGTAATGATTTTTTTCAGTTCTTCCATGAACGTGTCAACGTCCTTGAACTCGCGGTAGACTGACGCGAACCTTACGTAGGCGACCTTGTCGACAGCTTTCAGTTTTTCCATGATCATCTCGCCGATCGTCTCCGAGGGGATTTCCTTCTGCATTGACGATACGAGATTCTGTTCGATGCTTTTTACCATCGAGTCTATCTGGTCGCTCGTGACCATACGCTTTTCGCAGGCTTTCATGATGCCGAGTCTGATCTTCTGCCTGTCGAAGAGTTCGCGCGTTCCGTCCTTTTTGATGACCATGAGTTCAATGTTTTCAACGGTCTCAAACGTTGTGTAGCGCTCGCCGCAGGATGAGCAGAGGCGTCTTCTCCTGATGTAGGAACCGTCCTCCGAGCTTCTCGAGTCCACGACTTTATCGTCAATATTTCCGCAATACGGACACTTCATGGCAGTTTCCCTTTCCTGAAAGATTGCAAAAAGACTTCTTACAGTCCGATAGTTTACAAGCAGTCCGATGTTTTACAAGCAGGCAATAAGCCGGGTTCTGTCTTTATGGACGGTCATCTATCTAGCCGCGACATTACTGCCGTGATCATAGCCACCTCAGGCCGGCCGGGCAAGCCATACGGCCCATAACGGTGTTGCTCCGGGTGGGGTTTACACGGCCAATGCGTTACCGCACTGCCGGTGAGCTCTTACCTCGCCTTTTCATCCTTACCCGTGGAACGGGCGGTTGTTTTCTGTTGCACTTTCCTGGAAGTTGCCTTCACCGGGTATTACCCGGCACCCTTGCCCTGCGGAGCCCGGACTTTCCTCAGACGGGTCCTTTCGTTGCCGCCCGCGACCGTCAAGCCTGCTTGTGAAGCTCATTATACCAAATCCGCATTTTTCTTGCAATCAGCGGCGGAAAACGGCTTCAGGCCGCACGAAAAACTAAATAAGGTCCTCCGGGGTTGTGATTTTGACGTTGGCGGCACTCCCTTTGACGATGGCGACCCTGCCGCCTCTTCTGAGGACAAGCGTTGCGTCGTCCGTAACGGGCCCGTCGGTTTCCGGATCGTAGCTGTCAAAAGCCTCCCTGATGACGGAAAGCCTGAAGCTCTGGGGCGTCTGTACTCTGTAAAGGCCTTCTCTCGGAACCACGGCTGAAGTGAAGCCGTCCTTCCCGGAAATCACCGTGTCTGTCATTTCAATTGCGGTCTCGCAGGCGCCGAACTTTTCGGCGGCTGTTATATTGGCGGCAATGATCTCCTCCGTCACGAAGGGGCGCGCAGCGTCGTGAATCAGCACAACCGCATCGGTTCCGTTGGCGATTTTGGATGCCTCGGCAACCCCTATCCTTGACGAGTCGTATCTTTCGGCGCCGCCCGGGACGACCGAGACGCACTTTGTGATATTGTTTTCCTCAGCGAGCTTTTTGCACACGCCAATGTACCCCTCGGCGCATACGACCGCAATCGCGTCTATCATCAGGCAGTTCTGGAACGTTTCAAGCGAGTGGAGAATCACGGGCTTCCCGCGAAGGGGAAGAAACTGTTTGGGCTTTTCGGCGTTCATCCGCTTGCCGATGCCCCCGGCCATTATAATCGCGACGTTCATATCATATCCTCCGGTCTGTCGGCAAGCTCAAAGCCGTTTTTCCTTAAAAATGCGATAAAATCGCTTGGCGGCGGCGCCTTGAACACCATCTCCTCAAGCGTTCCGGGGTGCCTCAGAGTCAGCTGACCTGCGTGCAGCAGCTGGCCGTCGAGCCCCCTCAGGTTTTTGATACCGTAGACAGGATCGCCAACGACAGGCGCCCCTATCGAAGCGAGGTGCACCCTAATCTGGTGGGTCCTTCCGGTCTCAAGTTTCACTCTGACGAGCGCAAAGCCCGCCTTCTTTTCAATCGTTTCGTAGTGCGTCACGGCTTCCTTGCCGTTTTTGACGCCGGCCGCCATTTTCTTCCTGTCAACGGGGTGCCTCCCTATGGGCGAGTTCACCGTTCCGGAGCCGCCCCTCGGCGTGCCCTCGGTCACCGCAAGATAGACCCTTGCCATCGAGTGGGTTTCGAGCTGCGCCGCGAGCGATATGTGAGCGGCGTTGTTCTTGGCGACACAGATGAGCCCCGTCGTGTCCCTGTCAATGCGGTGGACGATGCCCGGCCTTATCTTGCCGTTGATGTCCGAGAGGTCCCTGCAGTGGAAAAGGAGCGCGTTTACGAGCGTTCCCGACACATTCCCGGGCGCAGGGTGCACCACAAGACCGCGCTGCTTGTTTATAACTATAATGTCCCTGTCCTCGTAGACGATGTCGAGCGGTATGTCCTCGGGCACCGCCTCGATCACCTCGGGTTCCGGCAGTCTGACCTCAATTACATCGCCAATATTTGTCCTGTAATTCGCCTTGCACGGACTGCCGTTGACAAGCACATTGCCCTCGTCGATCAGCTTTTTGACACCGCTCCGGCTCACCGCAGGCACCGCGGCCGCATCCTCAATCTCGTCCGCGACAAAGACATCAGCCCGCTCGCCCTTGACGTCGCATATGAACTTAATGATCCGGTTGTTTTCTGCCATGTAAGTTAAAACTCTTTTTTAGCTGTTTTTCGTGTCGTCAGTGTCATCTGCGGCTGTGTCATTGGCGGCTGTGTCATCGGCGGCATCGCTGTCAGGCTCTTCCGAAGCATCCTTGCCCTCTTCCGGGGTCTTTTTTTCGTAGAACCACCTGTGGAGGAGCGTGCCCTGCCTGAACGCGTTCTTCTTCCTCGAGCAGAAGATGAAATATATGATGAGGCCTATGACGCCGCTTGTCACGCATATATCGGCAATGTTAAACGTCGGAAAATCGTAAAAGCCGAAAAGATTGTAAAAATGCAGGAAATCGACAACATAGCCAAGCCTGAACCTGTCAATCACGTTGCCGATAGCGCCCACGAAAATGAGCGCAGTCGAGAGCTTCACGAGGTTCGAGTCAGCCTGGATGAAAACGTAGAGAACCACCGCCGCCATCAAAACCGACAGGATTGCAAGCGGGATTGTCGCGTCCTGAAAAACGCCCCACGCAGCGCCCTTGTTGTGGACGTTCGTGATCGAGAAAAAGTTCCCGATAACAACTATCCCGTCGCCGTTCTGCACGAGATTTGAGTCGATTATCACTTTGACAACCTGGTCGGCCACGAGCAAAAGCAGGCTCACGACGCCAATCACTATATACGAAATCATTAACAATTCCCTTTCTTTATTTGATTTTTGGCTCTTTACGCATTTTGCCGGATAAATCAAACCCGATTCACAGATTTCTCAGACTGCCTGAGGATTCTGAGGCTTTTCGAGAGCAAGGAATGCCTGTTTGCTCAGCAAAATGCTTTGCGCGAGCTCCCCGCTCGAAGTGCCCCTGCACATCTTCGGGGTCGCGCACGCAAAAACAGCTCAAAAATCGTTTTTTATTTAATCCACCATTCCGCTGCACCTGAAAGCGGTGCCCATGGTCTTAATATCTCTTCCCTGACACCGCCAATGCGTCCGCTTGTAACGAGCGCGTTGTCGGCAATGAACAGCCCGACGATCGGGCAGTCGTCAAGAATGATCTCCTCTATCCTCGCAAACGCCGCCGCAACAACCGCCGGGTCGCTGTGAAGCCTCGTCTGCGCGATGTAATCATCTATCCTGGAGTCGCTGTAGAACGAATAGTTGAGTGCACCGTTCGTCCCGAAAACAGCCCCGCAGTCCTGCCACACGCCAAGCTCAATCTCGACGGCGGCAATCATATATTCTCTCGCGTTGAGCCTCGCAAGGTAATCCTCGTCCGTAAGCTCATAAAGCTCAACCCTGACGCCAATGTCTCTCAAGCCCTCGACCGCCGCACGCATCACAGCCGTCATCCTGTAGCTCTGTCTCGGGCTTATCGCGCTCACCGTGAGCTCCTCGCCGTTCCTGAACCAGCCTTCTGCCGTGCGCTCGTAGCCGGCCTCAATCAGCAGCTGCATCGCATGCTCCGGGCTGTACGTAAAGTCCGCGGCATTCTGTGTCCTGTATACTGTTCCCGAATAGAGAGGAAGGAGCGATATCGTCGCCCTGCCCGAAGCCGCCTTGTTCACAGCTTCTGTCCTGCTCGTCACATAGTTCAGAGCCTGCCTGAGCTTCTTCTCGCTGAACGGGTTGTCGAGTGTAATGTAGCTCTTCTCGCCCGTCACAGGGTCCGCCGCGCCGCGCAGGTATGTCGTTGCACAGTTAACGGCAATGTAATCGTAGCCCGTCCCTCCGTAATAGTAAACTTTCGAGCCCTCGCGGAGCAGATTGGCGCCTACCGAAGCGCCCTGGACGACGCAGATGTCAAAATCGGAATTGACCTTGGCGTTTTCGCTTTCGAAAACCGTTATGTCAATCGTGTTGTAATATGTCAGCTTCGACTTGTCCCTGTAGAGCGTGTTTTTCTCGAGCAGAATGTGCCCGCCGTCAAACTCGGTCGTCCTGAAAATACCCGTCGCGTCGAGAACCACAGGCCTGTCTGACGCCAATGTCTGCCACCCCACGAACGGGATGCACAGCTTGTTCACAAAAAGCGCATCAGGCTCCTTCAAAATGATCTGGACCGTCTCCTTGTCCGCAACCGAGCATCCGGCAACGTTCTTCACATTCTCCGCATAATTGCCGCCAAAGCCGATGATATTGTCAATGAGTATCTTGACGTCTTCCGCCTCCGCTGCCGCGCCGCTGTGAAAAACAACGCCGCTGTCAACCTTGAGCTCCCACACTCTGTAGGTATCGTCAACGCTCCACGACGTAATAACGCCCGGCCTTATCTGCATGTCCGGCCCTATATCGACGAGATTTTCGCACACGAAAGCGCACAGGAAAAGCCTCAGGTCCTCATTTGAAGTCCGCAGCGGATTTACCGTATCGTAAGGCCCGATTGAAAGCTTGAGGGTTCCGCCCGGAACAGGATTCTCCGGTTTCGGAGTTTCCGAAGTCACCCCTTTTGTCGCACGGGGAGTCGATACGTCATCGGGTATCTCACCCGAGCCGGGGATTGCACAGCCGCACAGAGCAACGATTGCCGATGCGATGACCGCAGCCGCAACCGTTTTAACAATATGCCTTTTTTTGTGCGTTCCAGGCTTTCTGAAAAGCATAAACTCCTCTTGTCCTTTTCCGGTCTTAATTAAGCTCCGGAAACTTTTTCACCCCGCGAAACGTCTGCACGGCAGCTGTTTCTCACTGCACGTTTAAACCATTTTGTCAGAGTTTCCCCTGTGGATTTTACTATATTTTTAGATTCATTGCAAAAGAAACGAACCTTTAAGCTTGGCACAAAGATAACTTCAGCAAAAAAGACCCCTTGGCGGAGTCTTTTTTCGCATTGTTATGCTCTACATTGAAGTCATTTCTGTCACGACCCTCTTGAGCTTACGTCCCGGTCAAGGGGTTTGCGCCAGCCTTTACCTATGCTGCCCTTCTTGCGCAGCTCCTTTATTGCGCAGCCCAGTGCCTCGTACTGAATGTCTATGCCCGTGCTGTCGCAGTTGAACTTGACGGCGTTCTCCCTGTCCACGCCGAACTTCGCCGCCTCGCTGCAGACGTCGATGTTTGCCCCAAGGAAAATAAACTCCCAGCCCAGTTCCTTTTGCCTTTCGATGACCTTTTTAACCCTTTCGTAGCTGTACTCTCTGCTCGAATTTTCAAGGCCGTCGGTGGTAATCACCACCATGGTTTTTCCGGGGGTGAATTCATCTTTCAGCATTGTTTGCTTTTCGGCAATGCGGCTGACGGTGGTTCCTACGGCGTCCAGCAGCGCGGTGCAGCCCCCCGGGACATAGTCCTTCCGGGTCATTTTTTGGATATTGGCGATTTTCAAGCCGTCGTGCACAACTGTCACGGTGTCGTTGAAAAGGACTGTGGTCACAATGACCTCGCCCTCTTCCGTCTTCTGCTTTTCAATGAGTGAATTGAAGCCTCCGATTGTGTCGCTCTCAAGGCCGCTCATTGATCCGCTCCTGTCGATGATAAAAACCAGTTCAGTTAAATTGTTGTTCACGGTTTTGCCCTCCTTTATGTTTTTCGGGTGAATTATAAAGGAAAAGCATTGGCGGCAGGTCGCAATTAATGCGACATTTTCAAGACTTGAAAACTGTTAAACATACATGATGTCAAGGCCGTATCCGTAAAGGATCTCGTTCAGCAAACTGAGATCGTACTCGCCGGTCTTCAGAAAATACTCCACTATAAGATCCGTTTTCGAGGAGTGGGAGAGGGTGTAGCCCGCCTTGTTCAGAAGATCCAGGGCATCGTCAAGTTCCAGCTCCAGCCCGAAGCAGAGGCAGATGGCAGTCTTCTTGCTGGGTTTGAAGTCCTTGTTCGACCTGATTTTTGAAAAAAGCCTGCGGTCTATGTGGGCCCTGGTGTACACCTCAACATCGTCAAGGCCCTTCGTGTCGATATGGCAGAAAAGCTTCTCCTGAAACGTATCGCCAATGTGACTCAGCACATCATCCAGCGACCTTGGCGCGCAGCTTTCGAGAGGCGCCATATTCTCGAGAGGAGCCAAGTTTTCATGAGGCGTCCCTGTTCCGAGACGCAGGCGGGGAGCCTTGGCGAATTTGCCGCGGGCTGTAAAGGACTTTTTCTCGGCGGCGCGGTACAATGCCTCCTCAAAATTCGCATTGATGAAATCGTCAAGCGACCGTTTGAACAAATTCAGCCTTTCACTGTCCATTTTTGCACCTTCTCTTCTTCACGTCCGTCACCGGAGCCATATTGCAGCGCCCATAAGCCCCTCGTTTTTGCCCTTCTCGCCTCTGTACGAGAAAAACAGCTCACGATTCTCACTGCAGCACGTGCAGACACCGCCAAGGCTGATATTCTCCTGCGGCACTCCGGCGTCCGTCAGCGACTGTAAAACCATGCCGCCAAGGTCCGCATAGTACTTATTATTAACGCAATTATATGTATAAAGCTCCTCGTCAGGGAAAGCCTCTCTCAGCTCTCTGTAGACGGGTTCGTCAATTTCAAAGCACTTTCTGCAGATGGACGGTCCGACCGCGCAGAACATCTCTTTCGGAGATACTCCGTACTCACGCGACATCGCCGCAGCAGTCTTTCCCGCAATTCCGAGGGCGCAGCCTCTCCAACCCGAATGAGCCATACCGACAGCGGTTCCCTTGGCGTAGATATACACCGGCACGCAGTCTCCGTGGGTGGTGAAAAGAGGCGTCATGGGTATGTCGGTTATCATGGCATCCGCCTCGATGACAAGCTCAGGCTTGCCGAACCTTGCGCCTGCAATCTCTTCGGTAACCTTTAGGACCCTGTCCCCGTGGACCTGCTTTACGGAAGTGAACCGCTCCTTCGGAAGGTCCTCTGCGAAAGCCGCAATTGCCGCGTTCTCCCTGACTTTATAGCTTTCCGGGTCTGTTTCGCGGCTGAATGAAGCATTGAAAAGATTTCCTGAAGCGCCTGAGATGCCGCCAAAGCGCGTCGTAAAGAAATGCCCGACGCCCTCCATGGCCTCCAGCATGTCATCCTTATATAGCTTCAGGTTTTTCTTGACTTCAAACATTACCCTGCCAGACGCTCCTCCTCTGCAAGGATTTCGAAAACGTGCAGAATGATTGCGGTCTTTTCCGTGCCGCTGATCGTGACAAGCGAGAAACCGGGCTCCATTGCAATATCCTTGCCGTCTTTTTGCAAAAACTCCTTGGCGATAGCGATCGCTTTAACGGACTGGTTCAGCGCACCTGCGCCTACGCTCACGACCTGGGCCTCTTCCCCGTGTCTCAGACAGCCGGCAATCGCACCGGCAAGCCCGCCGACCTCAGTGTCTGCAGAAACTTTTAAATATTTCATGATAAATCCTCCTGCCGGCTTGTGATTAACCGTCTTCTGTGCACGGTTTTTGGGTGCCGGGAGAGAATTTTAAAACATATTGAAAGCACAGTAAAGCAGAATAATATTTCCGGAAAATTAGGAAATAATCGGAAATATTACACGAAAACCGCCAAGGCTCATTCGGGCAGTGTCACGACCTCCGCGACCCTCTTCACGGATCTTGCAAGACCGGTCACATCGTCAACGTCAATCACGACTCCCCTGATCTCAAGAGTGCCCTTCTTGACGGGTTCAAAAGACGCTTTTCTGCCGAGCGCATACTTCTCGTAAACGCCCTTGTAAGCCATGCCGATTATGCTCTCTCTGGATATGCCGGTCATTCCGGCGTCCGTTATGAACGCTGTGCCCCCGGGGAGAACTGTCTCGTCCGCCGTCTGAACGTGTGTGTGCGTGCCTATGACTGCGGACACCTTGCCGTCAAGGTACATCGCAAGCAGCTTCTTTTCGGACGTCGCCTCGGCGTGGAAATCGACAACCGTGACTTCGGCGCCCTCCGCCTTCATAGCCGCAACCATGTCGTCGGCGCACGCGAAAAGATCGTCACCGACAATGTCAATGAACGTTCTGCCCTCGATGTTGGTTATCCCGACCTTTTTGCCGCAGACCTCGGTCACAATGTACTTTTTGCCGGAACTGCCGCGGCCGATATTGGCGGGTCTCACTATGGGGAGCCTGTCCGCAAATTCCTCAAACTCCCGGCAAGACCAGACGTGGTTGCCCATGGTTATGACGTCAACGCCCGACTCCATGATGTCCCTCGCGTCCCTGCCCGAAAGGCCTCTGCCGTTTGATGCCGCGTTTTCGCCGTTGGCGATGCAAATGTCAACGTTTTCCCTCTTTTTCAGGCTGTAGAGCCCGTGGAAAAGCGCGTCCCTGCCCGGTGTGCCGAAAACGTCGCCGATAAAAAGAATGATCATTTTTCCGTCCTGACTGTTTTGTATTTTAAAGGCACGCTTCAGCCGGTGCCTCTTTCGTTCATTTTATGTAAATGTCCGGCTGCTCGCCGTCCGTATCTTTCGAGTACCTCAGTATACCGCCAATGATAAACAGCGCGACCGCCGCGATTACAAGGACTGCGATTGAAGCAACGTTGATCATGGTTGCCTTGGCGGCATCGTTGGCGGGGTTGATCGCGTAGAAAATCAGGTTTGCGGCGTTGAAGCCGATGTGTGCGAATATCGAGGGTATCACCGACCCGCTGCGCAGCGAGAGCAGTGAGAAGACCACGCCGATCACAAAAGCGTAGATCATCTGTATGTAGCCCGAGTGCGAGGCAGCAAACAGCGCAGAGGTCGCAACGACCGCGACAACGGTTCCCGCAGTGCCTCCGAAAACTCTCCTGATATAGTAAAATCCTTTCCCGCGGAAACAGAGCTCCTCAATGACAGGCGCCATGACGCACACGGCAATGATCGCCACAAACGCGTTGCCCTGCATTGTGCCCGTGACGGCCGCATCGTGCGATTCTACCCATTTTTGCGGAAAAGGTATGATTGAAACAAGAAGGATCACGACCCTGTTCAGGGCCACGCCGCCCGCGAAAGCCATTGCCGAGCCCAGAGGTATGAGCCAGGCCTGCTTTTTGTCCTTTATCTCAAGAAGTCTGAAGGACAGGAGCGGTTTTTGCTTTGCTGCGGCAAACATAATGGCCGCGACGCCGCAGGCATGAAACATCCAGATCAGGCTGTAGGCAAGCCTTCTTCCGGTGTTGTCAAGGCCTTTTATGAACGGTATTTCACCGTGAACAAAAGTGACCAAAAAGTAGGAAGACATCACAAACAGCGCAGCAATCACCATCGCAATTCTTGTGAGTATCCCGAGGTCGTTGTCGTTGTCGTAATATCTGCTGCTCATTGGTCACTTCAAAAGGCAGGCAGGCCAAATCAGGCCTGTCACCATTCCTTTCCGTACTTTTTGTTTGCCGAACGCAGCGCGAGCACAATCGCAATGATAAGAACGATGGCGGTGCCCACGATCAGCAAAACTCTCATGCCCGTCGTGTTTCCGCTCTTCTGCTCAGCCGGCTTCGGAGTCGCATCGGCAACGGTCGACCCCTCAAGGTTCTCGCCAATGCTTTCCTCGGTTTCAGCCGAAAGCAGCGCCATTCCTGCCGCGTCAAAGTATGTTGTCATCTTACAATGCCCTCCCAGAGCTTCTCATAGTATGAGCGAATCTCAGGATCAAGATCATAGAAGTACTGCGTCTTCGGTTTGTGCTCGCTGTCGGGATAGAGTATCTCATTGTCCTTGAACGAGTAGTCGGGGTTGTTCACAACACCGCTGTGAGCCGAAGCGTAGCAGAGGTACTCCGCATTGGCGAGTGCAACTTCGTTCTCAAGCATAAAGTTGATGAACATGAGGGCTGCCTCGTAGTTCCTTGCGGATTTGGGGATGCACATCGAGTCAACGAATATGTTGGTACCCTCCTTCGGGTAGAAGAACTCGAGATCGTCGTTGATGCTCTTCATGAGGAGATAGTCGCCTGCATAGTAGGGAGCGACGGCTGCGTTGCCGCCTTCCATTTTGTTGAAGACTTCGTCCATAACCCTGCCCTGAAGAACGGGGGTCTGCTCCTTAAGCTTTTCGGCTGCGGCGTCCCAAAGGGCCTTGTCGGTGTTGTTGACGTCCTGGCCGAGGAGGAACTGAGCTGTCGCGAACGCGTCTCTCGGGTTGCTGAACGAGAGGATGTTGTTCGTGTATTTGCTGTCCCAGAGGAGGTTCCAGCTGTCCGGAGTGCCCTCAACCATGGTCTTGTTGTAGATAACGCCGACCATGCCTACGTTGTACGGTACCGAGTACTCGTTCTGCGGATCGAAATACAGGTTCTTGTACTCGTCAAGTATGTACTTGTAGTTGGGTATCTTCGACGTGTCGATCTTCTGAAGCATGTCCTCCTTGATCATTCTCTGAATCATGTAGTCAGAGGGGATGACAATGTCAACCGCCACGGCGCCGCTCTTCAGCTTTGCGTACATAGCTTCGTTGCTCGGAGTGCTGTCGTCGTAAGTGACGTTGATGCCCGTGGTCTTTTCGAAAGCCTTGATGATATCAAGCGTCCCCTCAGAGCCGTCCGAGATGTACTCACCCCAGTTTACGATGTAAAGGGATGTTCCTTCAAGTCCTGTGTAGTCGCCTTCAAGGTTCGCTACAGTATCGTTTCTCTTGCAGGAAACCGGAAGTGCGGCAAGCGCAATAAGCATTGCGCACGCAACGATCACACAAACAATTTTTTTCATTTCACGTTTTCTCCATTATATATTCTTTACGCCAACGTCCCCTCGCGGAGATGCATTGGCGTGTCAAACCGCAATTTCTTTCGATTTTTTACGGGCTTTCTGCTCCTTGCGCAGAACCCCCGAAGTCTTGTTTTCAGCCCTCATCTGGAAGATGTTCGAGCCGAGCAGAAGCACCAGGACGACAAGGAAAATCAGGCTCGAGAGCGCGTACATGTCAGGTTTCACGACTTTCTTGGTCATAGAGTAAATCTTGAGCGGAAGTGTCTGGAATCCCGACGACGTGTAGTAGCTGATTACGAAATCGTCAAGCGACAGTGTGAACGCCATGATCGCTCCGGAGATGATGCCGGGCACGATCTGGGGCAGCACAACCATGAAAAATGCCTTTGGCGGCGGTGCGCCGAGATCCTGTGCGGCTTCAAATAGGCTCTTGTCGGTCTGGTTGAGCTTCGGAAGCACGTTCAGGATTACGTAAGGCAGGTTGAAAGTCACGTGGGCAATGAGCAGCGTCCAGAAGTTGAGGTACTGCGAAAAGCCGAGCGCCCTTCCCACGAACACGAACAGGAGCATCAAGGAGACGCCCGTCACGATGTCAGGGTTCATCAAAGGAATGTTTGTGACCGAGAGCATCGACTGCTTGTAGATTTTGTTGCGCACCATGTATATGCCGAGTGCCGCCAATGTGCCCAGAACAGTTGCGATCAGCGCGGACGCAATCGCGAGAATCATTGTGTTTCTCAGAGCCTCAAGCGTGTCGCTGCTCGAAAAGAGCTCCCCGTACCACTTGAGCGAGAACCCCTCGAACACGGAGGTTGACTTCGCCGAGTTGAACGAGAAGAAAATCATTATGACGAGCGGCAGATAAAGGAAGGCATATACGTGCCACTTTATGATCTTGTTGGCAATCCTCATGCGACCATCCCGCCTTCCCCGGCACCGTCAGAAAAGCGGTTCATGATAAACATGCTCACGAGTATGATCACCATGAGAATGAGCGACAGAGATGCGCCGAGATGGTAGTTGTAGTTGCTCTGCATCTGCCTCTCGATGGTATCGCCAATGAGCATTATCTTGCCGCCGCCGAGTTTCTGAGATATGTAGAATGTGCTTACCGAGGGCACAAACACCATGGTTATTCCGGAAATGACACCCGGAATACTGAGCGGGAGAATGAGTCTTCTCCACACGTTGAAGCCGTTGCATCCGAGGTCCCTCGCTGCCTCTAAAAGTGAGTCATCCATCTTCGCCATTACCGTATAAATAGGCAAAATCATGTACGGCAGGTAGTTGTACACCATACCGAAAATGACTGCCCCCGGCGTGCCGAGGAAGGTGACCGGACCTAAGCCCAAAAGCGAAAGGATCTTGTTTAAGATACCGTTATTGTCAAGTATATTCATCCAGGTGTACGTCCTGATGAGGAGGTTCATCCACATCGGAAGCATCACCAGCATCATCTGAATTTTCTGAGTCTTGGGGGGCGCCTTGCTGAGCTCATACGCGACGGGGTATCCAATAATGAGGGTAATAATTGTCGCAATAAGAGAGTATCCTATCGAAATCCGGAAATTGTGCCCGTAATCTTTAAGAGCGACGATGTTGTCGAACGTAAAGGCTCCATTGGCGTCAGTGAAGGCATAGTAGATGACTATGAAGAGAGGGACGATGACGAAGAGTGCGGACCAGACGACGTACGGGGAATTTACAAAGACTTTAGTCAGTTTTTTCATCTTCAGCCTCCCCTAAAACTACGTCCGGGTTGCTGATTTCTTCCATTTCATCGCTGAAATAGCTGTAATCGCCCATCGTGCCCGAGTATTCCGACTTCTTCATTATGTGAATCGCGTCAGGTTCGATCGAAAGACCCACGAAATCGCCGACTTTGCTCTCGTCGGTCGTCTGGACCATCCACTTGAACCCGTCAACGTCAATAATAATCTCGTAA
The DNA here is from genome assembly GCA_002308595.1 of Mageeibacillus sp. UBA1243. Classification (GTDB taxonomy): domain Bacteria; phylum Bacillota; class Clostridia; order UBA1212; family UBA1212; genus UBA1212. The sequence continues at coordinate 79,250 of DBWH01000062.1, forward strand.
TGCACACCCTTGAATGTGACCGAAGTGACCGTGCCGCAGATAAGACCCTTGTCGGGATGCACAATATCCACATCCTCAGGCCTGATGACCACGTCAACGGGCTCGTTCGTCGCAAAACCGCTGTCGACGCACTCAAGTTTCCTGTTGTGGAACTTGACAAGCCTGTCCTTCAGCATAACGCCGTCGATAATATTGGACTCGCCAATGAAATCCGCGACGAAAGCATTCTGAGGCTCGTTGTAAATGTCCTCGGGCGTACCGGTCTGCTGGATCTTGCCGTTGTCCATGACGACAATGGTATCGGACATGGAAAGGGCTTCCTCCTGGTCATGGGTAACAAATACGAACGTGATGCCGAGACGCCTCTGCATCGCCTTAAGTTCGCCCTGCATGTCCTTGCGCAGCTTGAGGTCAAGCGCCGCAAGCGGCTCGTCAAGCAGCAGAACCTTCGGACGCTTAATCGCAGCCCTTGCAATTGCAACACGCTGCTGCTGACCGCCCGAAAGCTTCTGAATCGGTCTTTTTTCAAAGCCCTTAAGGTTCACAAGCTCAATCATCTCGGCAACGCGCTGAGCGATTTCAGCCTTGGGAACACCTTCAACTTTGAGTCCGAAAGCGATATTGTCGTATACGTTATAGTTTGGGAAGAGCGCGTAGCGCTGAAAAATAGTATTGACAGGCCTCTTATGTGCCGGAACTCGTTTTACGTCAACGCCGTCAAATAATATCTCACCTGAGTCAGGCTGCAGGAATCCCGCTATGAGCCTCAGGGTTGTCGTCTTGCCGCAGCCGGACGGGCCGAGCAACGTGACAAATTCCTTATCCTTAATGGATAAGCTAAAGTTGTCAAGGATTATATCGTTGTCAAACTTGACGGTAATATTGCGCAGTTCAACAACGTTTTTCGCGCCGTTGCCCTGTTCGTTGACAACGTCAGAAGAATTCATTCCATCCATTTTTTTGCATTCCCCTTTGCGGTAAAGACCGCGCACAGCCGAAATTACAGCTAATTTTGCGCGAACCCACAGCCCGGCTGATTTTCTGCCCCCGCAAAGAGTTTTTGCAGCAACCCGGTAGGCAACCGCCAAGGGGCCGTTCATCTGCAGCAGAAAATTTCTATGACGGAGCGATGCTCCGCCGCGGTTTCTTCGGCGATGACTCACCGAAAAACTGCAAGGCCATGTTATCTCCGACCATATCGTGCCGCCCGTATCTTCCTTATAAGTCAATAGCTGCCGGACCGCACACGAGAGCCTGGCCGGATTTAGATAAGTTTTCGCTCGCTTTGCCTTACGAAAACTTATGTCGGCACAAATGCAAAAATCGTGCTATTAACGCTGAGTTTTTGGCTCTTTACGTAAGTCGCAATGAAAACAATAACCTTGAAAAGCGGTGTCTGACGACACTTTTTCATTGTCTCTTCGGCCTTTACGCAAGGCGCCTGAATCAGCATTTTTTTATTCATTTTTTCACGCCGCCTCAAAGAAGGCGACACGACGGGTTATTATATCTCAATTGCGGGGCCGCCGCAACTATAATTTTTGCGGGCGGCGGCCTTGCATGCCTTGCATGCCTTGTGTGCCTTGGCGGTATCATGGGCTGAGCGCATTGGCGGCAGGGAATCGGAGGCAGTCGCGCGGCGCAATCTTTAAATACGTTTAAAAATAGGTAGTTTTCGGTTTTAACGGTTGACAAATATTTTTGTTTGTCTATAATACCGCCGGCCTTAAAAAGCCGGTTGGAGGTGACCCATGGAGCAGCAGAATTTTCTGAAAAACAAAACCATACCAAAGACAATTGAAGAGCAGCTTGCGCCAAGAATGCACGATGACGACAAACTTCTGTTTGTGATCGTTTGCGACCTTACCGCCAAGGCGAACTACGGGGTTTCCGCACTTGCCGTGACGAGGACGAGGTACATTGCGGTCGACGAGGAGTTGGACGGAGGGGTGCTTGAGGGGAACATTGGCGATATCGAAAATGCTTCCGTGAAAAGAATGTACGGAAACTCGCAGCTCAGAATTACGAAAAAAGACGGGACCAAGGAGATTCCCTTGAGATTTACATACTCCGTTGCGACACTTTGCGACATGGCGGCGTCGTTTCTGAACGCAGTTTCGGGCGGAGAGGATATTGACGAGCAGATCGGGATCGTTGAGGCGACTTACGAAAAGCTGCTGTGCGTTTGCCCGCGCTGCGGCAGGAGGCTTCTGAGGCCCGGTGCGGAGTGCATCAACTGTGCTTCAAAGGGCAAGATCGTCAAAAAACTGATGAAATACGTGAAGCCGGAGGCTCCGAGGCTCATCATCTGCCTCATTCTTTCCGCGCTTTCAACTTTTCTTGCACTGATACCGCCCTACATCACGAAACACCTTGTCGATGAGATACTGCCGGAGAGGAACTCGCGTCAGCTGATCGTTGTCGTGGTGATACTCGGGTGCTCGTATCTCATTGGCGTCACCGTCAACATCATCAGAAACTATGTACTGCGCGTCAGCAGCGACAGAATGATCAAGGCGCTAAGGAACGACGTCTACAGGCACGCGCAGATGCTGCCAATGAAATTCTACGACAAAACTTCGACCGGATCCGTCATCAACAGGATCAGCGGCGACACGGCGACCATCAACGGCTTTGTGCTGAGGCTTTCGCAGGATGTCATCGTGCAGTTCTTCATGCTCGTGGGCATCATACTCATCATGTTCTTCATGGACTGGAAACTGACGCTTCTGTCGCTCGCACCGGTGCCGATCGTTGTTCTTGGCGCCAAGTGGTTCGGCCGCAAGATTGCCCCGTTCTACAGAAGGATCTGGCGCAGATGGGCGGCTGTCACGTCGGTTCTCACAGACTCAATCCCCTGCATCCGTGTTGTCAAGTCATTCACGGGTGAGAAAAGAGCCGTCAAGAGGTTCGAAAAATACAACGAGGAGTGGTACAACGTCGATATTCAGTCGGCAAGGATCACAACCGCTTTCCCTGCGATCATCTCGTTCGTCATCACCTGCGGGTCGCTCCTGATCTGGGCGGTCGGCGGTCACTGGGTAATAGCGGGCGCAGGCATCTCAGCGGGTCTTCTCGTATCTTTCATCAGCTACACGACAATGTTCTACGGGCCCGTGAACTTCTTCGCGTACCTCAACGACTCGTACCAGCAGGCATTGGCGTCAGTCGAAAGGGTGTTCGACATACTCGATGCAGAGCCCGAGGTCTCGGTTGCGTCGCATGAAACTCTTCCCGAAATAAAGGGAAAAATCGAGTTCAAGAACGTCAACTTCTCGTTTGACCGCACCAAGAAAGTGCTCAGCGACATCAACCTCACGATCGAGCCGGGAGACATTGTCGGCATCGTCGGAACAACCGGCTCCGGCAAGACAACTCTCATAAATCTTCTGATGCGCTTCTACGACAACTACGAGGGCGAGATTCTGATTGACGGCAAGAACATCCGCGACCTCGACCTTGAGTACTACCGCGGTCAGATTGGCTATGTCCAGCAGGAGGCAATGCTTTTCAGGGACACGGTTTTCAACAACATCGCCTACAGCAAGCCTGACGCCTCGGTCGAAGAGGTCATCCACGCAGCCGATGTCGCCAATGCACACGAGTTCATCGCCCGCCAGCCTGACGGCTACGACACAATGCTCGGTGAGCGCGGAATCGGTCTCTCAGGCGGTGAAAAACAGAGGATTTCAATCGCAAGAGCGGTTTTAAAGAACCCTTCCGTTATGATCTTTGACGAGGCAACCGCGTCGGTCGACTCCGAAACCGAAAACCTCATTCAGGAGGCTATCGAAAGACTCATCAGCGGCAGGACAACCATCATGATTGCCCACAGGCTCTCAACGCTCCGCAAAGCCAACAAGATCATCGTTGTCGACCAGGGCAAGATTATCGAAAACGGCTCGCACGAAGAGCTCATGGCGCTTCAGGGCAAGTACTACAGACTCGTCGAAATTCAGTCGATGTCGGAGAAAGTACGCGCTTCAAAAGAGCAGGAAAATTTCGATTGACGGGAGGATGTTAAAATGGATAGAATCTATATTGACGGTGACGAAGCACGTTTCGAAATCAGAGAAATTCCGCGCCTTGACGTGTACTTTTATAACGGCAATGTGATCGAGGACGTTGAGCCGCGCAGGCTCTTCCCCGTGAGCGGCGGAAACAAGTACGTAACCCTCCTCGACAAGGACAACAAAGAGCGCGCAGTCATCCGCGACGTGTCGCGTCTCATACCCGAATCGCGCAAAATCGTCGAAAAGTGCCTCGAAGAGTACTACATGATCCCCAGAATTCTGCGCATGGTCGACCGCACCGAAAAATTCGGCATCCTCAAATGGACGGTTGAGACCGAGCGCGGCATCGTGACGTTCACGATCCAGAACCGTCACAGCGACATAAAGATATTCTACGACGGCAGAGTCCTCGTGCGCGACTCAAACGACAACCGCTACGAGATTCCGGATTACAGAAAACTCGACAGAACCAGTCAAAACCTTTTGGGTTACGACTTATAATATAAACTAAAGAAAGGACATCCCTCATGAAACTAATTCTCGCCATAGTGAACAACGATGACAGCAACGTAGTTATCTCCGCCCTCACAAACCGCGGTTTTGAAGTAACACGTCTCTCCACAACAGGCGGCTTCCTGAACGTCGGCAACACGACGCTCCTCATCGGTACCGAAGAAAACCGTATCGAAGACGCCAAGGAAATCCTCAAAGTATTCTCCAGCACCAGAAAAGCTGTCAAATCAAGCCACGAATCCTTTGGCAGAGGCCTCAGGAACGACAGTGTGGCAGAGGAAGTAGCTGTCGGCGGTGCAACGTATTTCGTTCTGGGCGTTGACGAGTTCGGAAGGATCTGACCCGCCGCATAAAACCCGCTGCGCTTCAGACTGCATGATAAAACCGGCCGCTCCTTTTTTCAAAAGGATGATCAGCCCCTGTCAAGGTATACA
>DBWH01000050.1:0-6411 GCA_002308595.1 Mageeibacillus sp. UBA1243
CGGAATGCTTGCTCATGAGGCTGTGGGTCACACCGTTGAGGCTGATCTTGTGCTTGGCGGTTCCGTTGCAGGGCCGAATCTCGGAAAGATTGTTGCTTCGGAGAAGATTTCGCTTGTCGATTTTGCAAATACCGCGCTCGGAAAGCCCGTTCCGCTGCCTGTTTACGTTGACGACGAAGGTACTGAGGCGAAAGATGCGGTTCTTATCGACAAGGGACGGCTTGTCGGGTACATGAACAGCCGCGAAACCGCTGACAGGTTTAACATGGAGCCGCTCGGAAATGCACGCGCATACGGCTTCTACGACGAGCCTTTGATAAGGATGCGCAACACGGCTGTCCTTCCGGGCACTGACTCGCTAGAAAAGATGATTGAATCCGTGGATGACGGGTATTACCTGCTTGATTCTAACAACGGCCAGGCTGACACAACGGGTGAGTTCATGTTCGGCGTAACTCTCGGGTATGAGATAAAACACGGAAAAATAGGCAAATCCATCAAGGACACCACCATCTCCGGCGTCGCGTTTGAGATGCTTAAGACCGTTGACATGGTCTCTGACGAGATGCAGTGGACAAGCTGCGGTTTCTGCGAAAAGAAGCAGCCGATGCCTGTTGGAATGGGCGGTCCGTCGATAAAGTGCCGCGTTAACATTGGCGGCAGGTAGATTGGCGGCAGGCCGGAGGAATAAATGAGCTATTCTGTGATCACATATAACCAAATAACCGACCCGGAGGACAGAAAGACCGTCGATTTTCTGAGAACAGTCGCTGAAAGGGTCAAAAAGCTGCTCGAAGACGCCAATGTCACCCGCTACACCTGTTCGATTGGCAGGAGCGTTAACAATGAGTTTAACGTTGACGGCGGTATTTTCAGCATATTCAGGACTCAGTTTACGGACGGGCTTTCGCTGACGTGCTACATCGGCAATAAAAAAGGCTCCGCATCCATCAGTTCAAGCATTACGGACGATGAGAACATTGTTTCAGCCGTAAATGACGCGATTGCGGCCGCAAAAGCTGCCGAAGACGATCCTGCGTGGGTTGTTGCCCCTAAAGAAGAGAACAAAATCTTTGTCTCGGGGAACCTTTCTTTTGATAAGGACGGGCTTTTTGACAGAACAACGGAGCTTATGGACACTCTGAAGGCGGACTTTCCCTCGATTATGATGGAACAGGCCGTCACGAACCACAGCAGGGGTGTAAGTCTCTACTTTAACTCATCCGGAACAGAGTTTATATCTCTCACAGGCGCCTACGGGGCCGATTTTATCTATTCTGCGCACGACGGGGAGAATTCTTCATCATTTATGGCCTCGGGTTTTACCCTTAAGGACCTTGATAAGTCGTTTATAAAGACCGGTTTTCTTGAAGATTCACTGAAAGAAGTCGAAAAACAGGTATATACGAAGTCTTTTTCAGGTAAAAAGGTCGGAAAACTCATTGCCGCGCCTGCACTTGTCGACGAACTGCTCTCAAGCGCTCTTGAAAACTTCGCTGACGACTACAGCATCTTAAACGGTACTTCAATCTGGATCGACAGCCTCGGTAAAAAGGTCGCGGATGACCGCCTGACCATTTCGTTTAAGACAAACGATGACATTTTCGTCGGAGGCCAATGGTTCTCGTCTGAAGGCTACCTCACGGAGGATTACAACATCATCGACAAGGGAATCCTCACAAACTTCGACATCTCAGCCTATACCGCCAATAAAACAGGCTTTAGGCGCGCTCCGAACAGCGGCTCCAACATGATCATCGAAAAAGGGTCCAAATCTATAGATGAAATAATAAAAGAAACCGACTTCGGCATTTATGTCGCACGTTTCTCCGGCGGCGCGCCTTCCATAAGCGGTGACTTCTCGGGAGTTGCAAAGAACAGTTTCCTGATCGAAAAAGGGCAGCTCACGTATGCGCTGTCTGAAACAATGATTTCGGGCAACCTTGCCGAGCTCCTGAATAACATCGTAGACATATCCGAAGAACAGGAGCTTGACGGCGCCAATGCAATACCGTATATTTGCTTTGACGGCGTCACTATCTCCGGAGAATAAGACGCATTACCAGATGAAAGAAAAACGCATGCAATTTTAGCCTATTTTTAGGAATAAAATCAACTTGTTCCACGTGGAACATAAAACGCTTATATCAGCGAAAAAAGCGTTAGAATTTTCCTATTTTAGCGCAAATTTGCACAGCGCATAAGAAAGAGGTTTTACACGCATGATTACACATTCATTATTTGAAAAAACGCCCTCGTATGACATCATGTCGCACCGCATCGAAAACGCCAAGGGCGAATACGTGGACATCCTCGACTACGGCGCCGTGGTTCACCGGTTGTGCGTCAACAACGCTTCCGGCAAGCTCACAGACGTTGTTTTGGGCTACGCAAACGCCAAGGACTACAACAACCGCACCACATATCTTGGCGCGGCCATCGGAAGGACGACAAACAGAATCTCAGGCGCCAAATTCTCGTATGAGGGCAAAACATTCCGTCTCTTTGACACAGGGGACGGCGTTTCACTCCACGGGGGCGACATTGGATTTAACAGAAGGCTCTTCACCCTTCTGAAAGATGAATGCACGGAAAACACAGTAGTTCTCAGTTTAATTTCACAGGACGGAGACCAGGGATACCCGGGATATCTGACGTATAAGGTCAAATACACGTTCACAGACACTTCTTCGCTTATAATTGAGTATGAGGCCTCAACTGACAGCCGAACAATCTTCAACACGACCAACCACTCAACTTTCAACCTTTCGGGCCACGATTCAGACACTTCGATGCTCGACAACGTGCTCTGCATCAACTCAGACTACGTAACACCCCTCGGAAACGACTTCACTCCTACGGGAAAACTTGAAAACGTAAAAGGCACAATATTTGACTTTAAAGCACCGAAAGAGATAGGCCGCGACATAAACACAGATAACCGGCAGCTTAAGCTTGCAGGCGGTTACGACATAAACTACGTGCTGAACCCCTTCGAAAAGCTGCAGATTCCTGCAAACATCAGTAAAACAGAGGGTTTTGAAGGCTTAAACACAGCTGCTTACGCTTACAGTAAAAGATCCGGCATCGCAATGGTTGTAAAGACCGACCTTCCCTGTCTCCTTTTCTACAGCGGCAACTTCCTCGTAAAATGTATCGCCAAGGACAGCGCCTCCTACGACTTCCGCTACGGCTTCTGCCTTGAAACTCAGCTGTACCCTGATGCGGTGAATAAAAAAACGTTTCCTCCGATATCATTGTTCCCCGGAGAAAACTATCACAGCAAGACGGTATATTCATTCGGTACACTATAATATAGAGTAAATACAACGACCGCCGCCCGTGAAAAGGCGGCGGTTTTAATATTATCTGTCTCTCTTACGCATATTTCTTCGTTTCAGCGCTTCCTCATACTCAAGCCGCTGCTCCTCCGTCTCGATTTCAAGAAGCGGCACCTCGCAGGGCACGTCGTTTTCATCCATCGCAACCATCGTAAGATATGCGTTGTTGATCAATAATCTCGTACCGTCAAGGTTTTCTACATACGACGTGACACAAACATCCATTGAAGTTCTTCCCACGTAACATATGTGTCCGCAGAGGATAACCGTGTCATTGGCGTGTGCCGGCGCCTTGAAGCTGAGCTCCGAAACGTATGCGGTCGTGACGTTTCTGTTTGAGTGACGCCTTGCCACAACTGCCGCCACTATATCTATCCACGACATCAGAGCGCCTCCGAAAAGCCTTCCGAAGCCGTTCATGTTCTGCTGAGTCAGTATCTGAACCTGCTCTGTATACGAGTCACTCACCTTTTTTGTCGGTCTCATGGCTTATTCTCCTGTATTTCGTAAAGAAGTAGCCGACTCCGCCAAGATCATCCGTCTCTGAGTCGCTGAACCTCAGGCTGCTTCTGTAGACAAGGCGAAACGTGTCATCCTCGTCAATATTCTTAAAAAAAGTGTCTTTTTCAAAGCTTTTATCTATCTTCGTAATGTAGCAGCAGTCGCAGTACGGAAGGAACTGCCCGTAAATACTGCCGCCGCCAATCACAAAAACGTCGGAAGGTGCCTCATCAGATAAAAGAGCAAGCGCCTCGTCAACAGAGCGCGCAATCTCGGCGTTTTCAACCTTATAATCAGGCTTTCTGGAAAGAATTATGTTTCTGCGCCCCTTGAGAGGCTCCTTGTTAGGAAACGTTTCAAGCGTACGGGAACCGTAAATCACGGTTTTGCCCTTGGTGAGTCTTGCAAAATTGCGAAGATCGGCTCTTATACTGATAAGAAGCCTGTCGCGGCAGCCTATTCCCCACTCACTGTCAACTGCAACAATCAAGTTCACGGCAAAACCCCCTTTAATTCACTTTCTTCCGAAAAGACCGTTTATTTCTCTGAAATAATCCGCGTCAATCCCGTTAATAACGTCATCCGTCGCCCTGAACAGCCAGTTGCCCTTGGGGTCGCCCGGCATGTTCATTCTGCAGTCCTTGCCGTATCCGCACATATCCTGCAGCGATACCACGGCAAGCCTTGCCGACGACCTCCAGACAGTCTCAATAAGAGCCCTGCACGACTCAGACTTGTAACCGCCAATGCTCCAGTCGCCGCCCTTAAACCCGCAGTACCGAAGCGCAAAAGCCCTCTCAGAAGGGGCGGCTTCCCACAGCCATCCGAGCAGCGTGTTATTGTCGTGCGTACCTGCGTACGCAACAGTATTTTTCTCGTAATTATGCGGAAGATTCGTACTTTCTCCCGTCTCGTCAAACGCAAACTGAATGACCTTCATTCCCGGAAGTCCTACGTCCCGAAGAAGGTCCTTCACGTCCTGCCCGAAAAGCCCGAGGTCCTCAGCTATCAGCCTGTCCCTTGAATAGCCCGGAATTGTCGCCAAGGCATCAAAAAGAGCCATTCCCGGGCCCTTAACCCAGGAGCCCTCCTTGGCGGTAGCTGCAGACGCAGGGATTGCCCAATATGACGCAAGAGCCCTGAAATGGTCGATTCGAACGATGTCGTAAAGGTTCAGCGCGTTTGCGACCCTCATCTTCCACCACGTAAAGCCGTTCTTCTTCATCTCATCCCAGTCGTAGAGCGGGTTGCCCCAAAGCTGGCCGTCCTCGGAAAAATAATCCGGCGGCACCCCTGCGACCTTTTCAGGCTTGAAAGAAACGGGATCTATCTGAAAATCAGACAGGTCGTTTCGAACGTCAGCGCTGTCGTAGCCTATGTATAAAGGCATGTCGCCTATAATGAGCACACCGATGCTGTTTGCGTATTCTCTGACCGATTTCCATTGGCGGTAGAAGATAAACTGCGAAAAGCAGTGGAAAAACTCGATATCGGACACTTTTTCCGGAGAATCTTCGACAGTTAACGTCCATGTGTTCCAGGAGGTGTTCCCGTTAAGCTCTTTAAGGGCCTTGTACTCCGCGTAAGGGGCAAGCCAGGAGCGGGCAGAAGAAACAAACGCAGTATATTCGTTATAGAAGGGAAAGCTGTCGCCTGACCGTTTGAACGTATCAAAAGCCTTGTGCAGCAGGCGGTCCTTTTTCTCCCTTGCAAAGTTATAGTCAACCGTATAAGGGGTGCCGCCGTAAACGCACTCCGCGACGTCACAGTCAGAGACCAGGCCGAGGTCGCGAAGGCCGCGCGGGTCGATGTAGAGCACGTTGCCGGCAAAGGCGCTCTCGCCGCAATAGGGCGAATTGCCCTCGTCAAGCGTGCCCAGCGGCAGAACCTGCCAGCACGAAAAGCCCATGGCCTTTATGCGGTCAGCGAAGCGCTTTGCCTCCTCGCCGAACACGCCGATGCCGAAAGGCCCGGGCAGGGATGATATGCTGAGAAGAACACCTGCTCTCCGTTTCAAACCCGTTTCGGAATTTGTCATTTTTCTCCTATTTATAGTTAAATATTGGCGATAAGAAAACGCTTTTTAAATAGCGACTTCAAACTTCGGGATCTTGTCGCCGTGGACGTAGTTTTCAACCTTAAAGCTGTCAGGGGTGAAGCTGTAGAAATCCTTAATTGACGGGTCGAGGGTGACCTTCGGCGAGTCGTATACAGGCCTCTTGATGAGCTCCTCGATGATCGGAATGTGCCTGTCGTAGATGTGGCAGTCCGCGATTACGTGGACAAACTCGCCGGGCTCAAGACCGGTTGCCTGCGCGATCATCATGACGAGGGCAGCGTACTGCGCGACGTTCCAGCCATTGGCGGCAAGCATATCCTGCGACCTCTGATTTAAAATGGCGCAGAGCTTTCCGTCAGTAACGTTAAACGTCATACTGTAGGCGCATGGGTAAAGAGCCATCTCCGAAAGATCAGCGAAGTTGTAGAGGTTCGTCATGATTCTTCTGCTGGAAGGCGTGTTTTTGAGGTCGTAGAGCACCTTGTCGATCATGTCAAAATCGCCCTCTTT
>DBWH01000050.1:6538-23104 GCA_002308595.1 Mageeibacillus sp. UBA1243
ATGGGCCTTAACGTAATAAGAGGAAACTCCTTTGAAAGATCGTATCTGTTTACGACGCAAAAGAGCTTCTTTGTGTATGCGGGAGTGCCGTCCGGCCATTTGGGCCTCACTTTCTCATCTTTGACCCAAGATCCGTGCTCAAGAATGTTTTTACATGTTTCGATAAACGCAACGTCAGCGGAACCCATATTTTTACCTCCCGGAATCTGTTTTTCTTATGTCTTAAGACGAGTCGATTGTACTATTTTTTTGACTCTCTTTCAACAAACATTACGCAGACGTGTGTCGACATGAACACGAAAAATTGTTTAATTTTTTTTGAAATTTTAATTATTACAATTTGTAGTAGGTTTTTAGTTTGGTAAAGTCTACATCTTGTGTTTTTGGCGGTTTTCGGTAGTTTTTTTCAATTTTTTTCTTGTGTTTACCCTGTTGCAATCTTTTTTTCGTTTTGTTATACTCGAGAAACCCTCTACAAATGATAAGCTAAGATTTATACCGTGAAGTACGTATGATTTTTCGTGTCCGTTCTTCACGTCTAAGGAGCATCGTATGAACTCATTGGATGGGTATTCATCACTTTGGAACAACTTCAAGAATCAGTACAAACCCGTACTCGGTTCAGCCATATTCTTCTCTACGTATATCGAGCCCTCGTCCATCGTATACTTTGACGATGAGACTATCGTTATTTCGTGCGAGAATTCTCTTGCCGAGAAGTTTTTCACAAAGCGCTACGACTCTGTAAATTCCGTTTTTACCGAAATTATAGGACACGAATGCACACTGGTCTTCTCTTCTGACAAAGAGGAAACCGCCAATTTCATCAAGATTTCAAAGACCGGCGAAGGCAAGCTCCCTGACGCCAATGAAACACGTCCGGCAGTCGAGAGCAAAGTCGTCTCTTTCCGTTCAAGCGAGGACAACTCAAACCTCATCTCAAAGTATACGTTCGACAATTTCGTCGTCGGCGACAACTGCCGCCAGGCCTACAGCGTCGCAACCCAGATTGCCGCAAACCCGGGCGTTCTCTACAACCCCGTGTTCATTTACGCAAGCTCGGGACTCGGTAAAACGCACCTTCTGCACGCTATCGGCAATGAAATCAGAAAAAACAACCCCGAGAAGCGCATTCTCTACATTCCGACCGAAACTTTCACGACGGACTACATCTCATCTATCCAAAACAACAGAATGGACGAGTTCCGCCTCAAGTACAGATCCGTTGACGTGCTTCTCATTGACGATATCCAGTTCATCGCAAACAAATCCGGCACGCAGGAGGAGTTCTTCAACACCTTCAACGAGCTCTACGCGCACGACAAACAGATAGTTATCTGTAGCGATTGCAGAATTTCCGAGATCAATGCCCTTGCCGAGCGTCTCAAGACACGCTTTGAGAACGGTTTCCAGACCACGATTGCGGCTCCCGACTACGAAGTCCGTTACGCGATCATGCTCAAAAAGAGCGAAGACATGGAAATGGACATCTCCCGCGAGATTATCGACTCCCTGGCTCAGTCCGAACTCACCAATGTGCGTGAAATCGAAGGCATCCTGAACCAGTTCAAGCTCCTTGCTTCCCACGGTGAAAAGATTACCATGGAAGCCGCCAAGAACGCCCTCAGCCACCTCAACATTTCCGAAATCAAAGAGGTCAACACTGAGCTCATTCTAGACGTTGTCTCACGTTATTTTGACGTAAAAGTCGAAGATATCCTCTCAAAAAACAGGGCAAGAGAACTCGTAAAAGCCCGCCACATCGCAATGTATCTCTGCAGGACAACCCTTGGCTATTCCTACCAGAAGATTGCGGATGACTTTGGCGGTCTCAACCATTCTTCCGTTCTTGACGGCTGCAAAAACGTACAGGAAAGATACCACACGGACGAGGACGTAAAAGCTTACGTTGAGGAGATTAAGAAGCTGATTTCATAAGCTTTTCAATCAAAATTCAAGGCCTTGAAAACGGGATCAAAAGTCCCGTTTTTTTAATTTGCAAAAGCCGGTGAAAAGTTACCCACAGAAAAAACTCGAAATTGTCGGTTAAGGTGCCCTGAAACCACTTAAAACCCACAGAGCATTTTGGCTATTTTTAGAGAAATTTAAGTCTTATCCACTTTCCCACAATCTCTATTAATACAACTATAAATCCTATTAAAGAAAGAGATGATTAAAGCTCTCTCACGCCTGATTTTTGACTTTCATTTTCGGAATTAAGAAGGCCTCGTTTTGCTTTACAAAAAAGCCCCGGAATGGTATAATTCAAGTATCATCTTCCCGATAAAAAAGGAGGTTCATTATGAAGTTTACATGCAATAGAGACATGCTTGCAGAAGGGCTTTCAATCGTACAAAAAGCCATCCCTTCAAAATCAAATTATCCGGCTCTCGAATGCGTTCTGATTGACGTAAGCGAGGACCTGATTCTGACAGGTTCGGACACGGACCTCAGCATCACTTATCAGGTTCCGGTAATGATCATTGAGGAAATCGGTACGGCGCTTTTAAATGCAAGGGTGTTTTATGACATAGTCAGAAGACTTCCGGATATCTATGTCACGATAGAGACTCAGGAGAAAGGCGGAAACCTCATAGTTAACAGCGGAAAGGCTCACTTTGAAGTTCCCACGATTAATCCTGATCAGTATCCGAAAATCAGCTTCCTTTCAAATACAGAGGACAACGTTCTTGAGCTTCCCGCTGCAACGCTCGGAAACATGATAAAGCAGACTGCTTTTGCCGCGAGCCAGGACAGCGCAAGAATGATTTTAAGAGGAGTTCTGATTGAGAATTCAGGCGGACTTCTGAAGTTTGTTGCAATCGACGGTTACAGGCTTGCCGTAAAGACATCGCAGAGCGCATACCAGGAAGAATTCAGGATAGTTGTTCCCGCAAAGGTTCTCAGCGAAATGGCCAAGATCATCGAGAAGAGCGACAAGAACATCAAGTTCTGCTTCAGCGAGTCGCAGGTAATGTTCTTTAACGACAGCTTCTCGCTCGTTTCCGGTCTTCTAAAAGGCGAATTCCCTGACTATAACATGCTTCTTCCAAAAGAGTACAAGTGTGTCATGTCGGTGAAGAACCAGACTTTCGTTGACACGATCGAGAGAGTCTCATTGGTTATAGTGGATGACAAAAAGTGGTTCGTAGACCTTACCACATATCCGGATCAGGTATTCATCTGCGCAAACGGTGAGAACGGTAAGTCGCACGAGACGGTGCCGGCTGACATTTCGGGACAGGAAGTTCTGATTTCGTTCAACGTGAAGAACCTCATCGAGTGCCTCAAGGCCATTGAAAAGGAGAATATCACAATCAACTTCTCATCCGAGAAGGGACCGTGCGTCATCAATTCGGACGAGGACAGCTCATATTTCATACTTCTCATGCCTGTAAAGCACAAATCAAGGTGAAAAATTGGTAATTAAGGACTTAGAGCTTCATAATTTCCGAAATTACAGCAGCCTCAATCTTGAGTTTTCCCAATCCATAAACGTAATCTACGGGAAAAACGGATATGGAAAAACAAACTTGCTTGAGGCTATGTTTTTGTGCTGCGTAGGTAAGTCTTTCAAGGCGCAGAAGGACGCGGAGCTTATAAAGTACGGTGAGGACAGCTACAAGGTAAAGACGAGGATAGGGGATTCAATCTGCAACAGCATCAGCGTCTTTTACGAGAAAAACAAGTCGAAATATATCGAAATCGACGGCGTTTACATTGACAAGCTCAGGATGCTTTTCGGAAACCTTATAGGCATCATGTTTTCGCCGGAGTCGATGAGGATGGTGACGGACGGGCCGATGTACAGGAGAAGGCTGCTTGACATTGCCCTGTGCCAAATAAAGAAGGACTATTACTACAGCCTGATGATGTACAACAGGTTCTGCGAAGAGAAGGGAAAGCTTCTCGAGCAGGGGCGCATCGGCGATAACCTCGAGCTTGAAGTCATCAACGAAAACATCGCAAAATTTGGCGCGGTCATTGCCGTTGACAGGAATGATTTTGTGAGGCAGCTGAATGAGATTGCCGGGAAATATTACTCGTTTATAACCGACGAAGAGGAAATGGTTACGATGAGATACTACCCGAATATCCATTCGATGAACGCCGCAATCGGAGAGAAAACGGCCGAAGGAGAACCTGCAGAATTTACGGTGGAAAAGGTAAAAAACGACTTTTTGGAGGAGCTCTCGGACGAGAGGCTGATGAAGCGCGAGAGGGACTTTAAAAAGAACCTGATAGGCATCCAGCGGGACGATATAGGAATGGATCTTTGCGGGAACAGCCTGAGGAGCTTCGGGTCGCAGGGTCAGAAGAGGAGCTACGCGATTTCGATAACGATGGCGGAGCTTGAGATACTGAGGCAGAAGTCGGGGAGGACGCCGGTTCTTTTCCTTGACGACGTGCTTTCGGAACTTGACAATGCGAGAAAAAGCAAAATAGTGGAACTGACGAAAAATATACAGACGTTTTACACCTGCACGGACATGGAAATGATGCGTCTGCCGGCCGGCGGAGGAGCCTCAGTCAACTTTATAGATGTTGAAAAATTGAGGTAGAACATGGTAAAATAAAAGCGTATTTTTTCGAATCTGAGGAGAAGAAAATGTACCTCCACATTGGCGATAACGTATGTGTGAGAACCGACAGGATAATAGGGATTTTCGACATTGAAAATTCGACCGTCGAGGAGGCCACACGAAAGTTTTTAAAAAGCGCGGAGACGAAGAACCGGATCACCTACGCATCTCCCAAAATGCCGAAATCATTCATATTGGCGGAGGGGGCTGCGGGCGTTGACGTCTACGTCTCATCAATAACCGTTCTCGCGATTAAAGAAAGAATCGCTGCAGGGCGGCGTACAGAAGACTATAATTTACGAAGGGGTAAATGATGGAAGAGAAAGTTATTAACAACCCGGCTGAAAACACCTATACCGACAGCGATATTCAGGTCCTTGAGGGACTTGAGGCGGTCAGAAAAAGACCCGGAATGTACATCGGAAGCACTTCGCTGAGAGGTCTGCACCATCTTGTGTATGAGATAGTTGATAACAGTATCGACGAGGCTCTGGCGGGCAGGTGCGACAAGATCGAAGTCACGATTCACAGCGACAATTCGGTCACCGTTTCCGACAACGGCGCGGGCATCCCTGTAGGAATCAACGAAAAGCTCGGAATTCCCACGGTTGAGGTTGTCCACACTGTGCTCCACGCGGGCGGTAAGTTCGGCGGTCACGGTTATACTGTTTCCGGCGGTCTCCACGGCGTCGGCGCGTCTGTTGTTAACGCTCTTTCGGACTACCTTGAGGTAGAGGTCAGCAGGGACGGACACGTTTTCTACCAGAGATATGAAAAGGGAAAGACGGTATCGCCGCTGAAGATCATTGGCGATGCGAGCTCCACGGGAACCACGACCACGTTCAAGCCTGACGGAACCATTTTTGAGGACACGGTGTTTGACTACGACACGCTCGCGACAAGGTTCAGGGAGATGGCTTTCCTCAACGCCGGAATCAGGATCGTTTTTAAGGACGACAGGGAAGAGTCGCCGAGAGAGGATATTTTCTACTACAAGGGCGGCATTGTCGAGTACGTCGAATACCTCAACAGGAAAGAGGACGTCATCAATCCGGACGTCATTTACGTTTCGGGCGAGCGCGACGGCACGCTGATGGAGGTCGCGATTCAGTACAACAGCTCATACACAGAAAACGTCTATTCTTACGCAAATAATATATGCACGCACGAAGGCGGCACGCACCTCACGGGCTTCAGATCCGCTCTCAACAAGGTGTTTAACGACTACGCAAGGCGCTTCAACATTCTGAAAGAGTCCGATGCAAACCTTGCCGGCGAGGACATCCGCGAAGGTATGACCGCGATCATCAGCGTCAAGCTCCACGAGCCCCAGTTCGAAGGACAGACCAAGGAAAAACTCGGAAACTCCGAAGTCAGAGGCTACATGGAAGGCATGCTCGGCGACAAGCTCAAGGAGTATCTCGAAGAGAACCCCGCTATCGCCAAGATAATTTTCGACAAGTGTCTCACGGCTCAGAGAGCGCGCGAAGCCGCAAGGAAGGCAAGGGAGCTCACAAGAAGGAAGACCGCTTTTGACAGCACGTCACTCCCCGGAAAGCTCTCCGACTGCTCCGAAAAGAACCCTGAAATCTGCGAGCTGTTCATCGTCGAGGGAGACTCCGCTGCGGGTTCCGCAAAAGGCGGAAGAGACAGAGACACCCAGGCAATACTTCCTCTCTGGGGAAAGATGCTGAACGTGGAAAAGTCCAGAATCGACAAGGTCTACGGAAACGACAAGCTCCAGCCTGTCATCGCGTCGCTCGGCGCGGGAATAGGCCCCGATTTTGACGTAGAAAAGCTCAGATATCACAAGATTGTCATCATGGCCGATGCCGACGTTGACGGATCCCACATCAGAATGCTCCTCATGACGTTCTTCTTCAGGTACATGAGGCCTCTCATCGAAAAAGGATACCTCTACCTCGCACAGCCGCCTCTCTACAAAGTCGCCAAGGGCAAGGAATTCTTCTACGTCCTCAGCGACGAGGAGTACGAAAAGAAGATGACCGAAAAAGGCTGGAAAGGCGACGACAAGATTGTCAAGCAGCGCTTCAAAGGTCTCGGCGAAATGAGCCCGCAGGAGCTCTTCGACACGACAATGAACCCCGCAACGCGAGTCCTCCTCCAGGTCAATCTGAAGGATGCCGCCACCGCCAATGAGATCTTCTCCGACCTCATGGGCGAGAAGGTAGAACCGAGAAAAGAGTTCATCAGTCAGAATGCTAAATTTGTCGTAAATTTAGACGTTTAATTCATTGGCTGCAGGGCGCTTTAAGAGGCGCTGTGCGGAACAAAGTTTGACAGTTATTTGACAGTAAAACCAATCTCTGAAACCCGGCGCGAGGGGCAGACCCGAAGATGCCGGAGAACGGAAGTATGACATGGCTGCTAAGATTATAGCGATCGCAAATCAAAAAGGCGGAGTGGGAAAGACCACGACGGCGATAAACCTCAGCGCTTGCATTGCCCATTACGGCAAGAGGGTTCTTCTTGTGGACCTCGATCCCCAGGGAAACGCGACTACCGGCCTCGGCATCAACAAAAAGATTTTGGAGAAGTCATCATACGATGCGGTCATCAACGACGAACCCGCCAATGAAATCATCCTGAAAACCTCTCAGGAGAACCTGTTTATAATGCCGTCGAACATTGAGCTTGCCGGTGCCGAAGTTGAGCTCGTGAGCCTCATGTCGAGGGAGAGCAAGCTGAAACTGGCGCTTGACGAGGTCAGGGACGACTATGATTTTGTTTTTATCGACTGCCCGCCTGCGCTCGGACTGCTCACGCTGAACGCGCTGACGGCCGCTGACACGGTTCTGGTGCCCATACAGTGCGAATTTTATGCGCTTGAGGGCCTCTCGCAGCTCCTTGACACGGTAAAAAAGGTCCAGAAGTACCTTAACAGGAAGCTCAACGTTGAAGGCGTTGTCATGACCATGTTTGACGTCAGGACGAACCTTTCGGCGGAGGTCGTCGAAGAAGTGAGGAAATTCTTTGGCGATAAGGTTTATAAAACAATGATTCCGAGGAACATTCGTCTCGGCGAGGCCCCGAGCTACGGTGAGCCGATTATTCAGTATGACGCCAAATCGAAAGGCACCGAGGCATACCTTGCGCTTGCAAAAGAGGTTCTTGACAAGTGACGGATTGAGGTTTGCGGCGCATTTTTAGGGGAAAACACTTTAAACTCTAACGGGGGGAAAACAGATGTCTAAAAAGAAGAGATCAAACGGTCTTGGCCTGGGAATTGAGGCTTTGTTTCAGAACAATACAGGTCATGAGGAATCAGAAGTTGTTACAAATTCGGTTCTGGAAGTGAAAATCAGCGACATCGAGCCTGATGAGGGACAGCCCAGGAAGAATTTTGACTTTGAAAAGATAAACGAACTTGCCGAGTCGATCAAGGCGCACGGCGTTATCCAGCCGCTCATCGTGAGAAACGAGGGGTCGGTGTACAAGATCATTGCCGGTGAGCGCAGGTGGCGCGCGGCGAGAATCGCGGGACTTGAGACGGTGCCTGTCATCGAAAGAAGCGTGACGAAGAAGGAAGTTCTTGAGATCGCGCTCATCGAAAACATTCAGAGAGAGGACCTGAACCCCATAGAAGAGGCGGAGGCGTTTGAACGACTCATCCGCGATTTCGGACTGACGCAGGAGACATTGGCGTCAACCGTTTCAAAAAGCAGGTCGGACATCACAAACTCGATAAGACTTCTGTCGCTCGACGATGAAGTCAAGGCTATGATTGCGTCGGGACAGCTCACCAAGGGCCACGGCAAGGCACTGCTCGGTCTGAACCCGTCAATTGACAGCGGCAAGGTCGCAAAAGCCATCACGGAGCAGAACCTCAACGTAAGGCAGGCCGAAAGCCTTGTCAGCAGGTACAATTCGCTGAAGAGCGGCGCCGAGGCAAGGAAAACCGCTCAGGAGACGACCGGCGCGGGAACCGAGGAATATGTTATCGCCAAGAAAGACGTTGAGGCTAAACTCAAGAAAAAGATTGGTGCAAAAGTTTCTCTCGTGGAGAAATCAAAGAACGGAAGAGGAAAACTTCAGATTTACTATTATTCCGCGGACGAAAGAGAGCGGATAATAGAGATGTTGTTGGGAGATTGACAACGTTGAAGAAAGGAGAAGGCAATGAAAGATTTTTTTGATAAACTCGCCAATGCGATGTCCTTTGAAACCCAGGTGTACGTATTTATAGGCGTGCTTCTCGTGCTTCTCCTCCTGTGTTTCATACTTCTTATTGTTGTTGGTTCAAAGTGCAAAAAACTCGCAAAAAAAGTAGAAAAACTCGAGGATAAGATTGAGGGCGAAGGAACCTTGGCGGAAGCTTCGGAAGACGAGGCTGAGGCGGCTGAACGCGAGGAGCCGGCAGAAAGCGCTGATTTAGCTGCCGGCGACGAAGCTGCTCCCGCAGAGCCTGTTTCGGCAGTTCCCGGAGCCGAGGAAGAGGTCTTCTATGACGAGAGCGAGCCCATTGGCGGTAACTCAGGCGAAGAAGCTGAGGTTTCGGAGCAGGGTGAGGCCGCAGCGGGCGCGGTTGTCGGTGAGGCGGTGCTTCTCGGCGAACAGAGGGCTTTCAACGAGACTATCGAGAACGAAATCAGCGCTCTTAAAGAAAAAACCGAAATTCTCACCAAAAATCAGAGAAAGAGCTTTGACAAAATCAAAGTTGTGCGGTATAGTTCAAATCTGCCGGACGGCACAGAGACGACCGGCTACTCCATCGGTATCACCAATCAGGACAATGACGGCATCGTTCTGACAGGAACCGAGCAGCAGGACGGTGGAACAATGCTCATCGTCAAGTCCGTCAAAGGCGGCGTGAGCAAGGTGCCGCTGACACCGGCTGAGGACTGCGCGGTAAAACGTACAGCGAAATAAAACCAAGGCGCACCCGTGACATTGGCGGTGCGGCCGAAAAAACTTTTTAGGAGTTGAGAAACAGTGTTAGACATCAAGTTAATCAGGCAGAATCCCGAGCTCGTAAAAGAGGCTCTGAAAAAGAGGAATTCTTCACTTACCATAGATGAAGTATTGGCGTGTGACGAAAGACGCCGCGAGATACTCGTTGAATCCGAGCAGCTCAAGAAGAGACAGAACGACGCGTCGAAGCTCATTCCGTCCTATAAAAAGGAAGGAAAAGACGTTGCGCCCCTCATGCAGGAGATGAAGGAGATTTCGCTGAAGGTCAAAGATCTTGACGCGGAACTCAAGGACGTTGAAGCGAGAATCAAGGTTCTCATGCTGAATTTCCCCAACATTCCGAACGAAAAGGTGCCCTACGGCGTTGATGACAGGGACAATTTCGAGATGAGAAAGTTCGGCGAGCCCACAAAGTTCGATTTCGAACCCAAAGCTCACTGGGACATCGGCACCGACCTCAATATTCTTGACGCAGAGAGAGCCGCCAAGATCACAGGTACAAGATTCACCGTTTACCGCGGCGCAGGCGCAAGGCTTGAGAGAGCAATCTACAACTTCATGCTCGACCTTCACGTTGAAAAGCACGGCTACACGGAGATTTTCCCGCCCTACATGGTAAACCGCGCAAGTATGACAGGCACGGGCCAGCTCCCGAAGTTTGAAAACGGCGCTTTCAAGATTAAAAACTGCGACGAAGAGGCGGCTGACGACGAGAAAGATTTCTTCCTCATTCCGACAGCTGAGGTTCCTGTAACAAACCTCCACCGCGACGAAATCCTTGACGGCAGCGCTCTTCCGATCAAATACTGCGCATATTCGGCATGCTTCAGATCCGAGGCAGGCTCAGCGGGCAGAGACACGAGAGGACTCATCAGACAGCACCAGTTCAACAAGGTTGAGCTTGTTAAATTCACAACTCCCGAGACCTCTTACGACGAGCTCGAGAAACTCACCAACGACGCAGAGGACGTTCTCAAGATCCTCGGACTTCCCTACAGGGTTGTAAGGCTCTGCAGCGGTGACCTCGGATTCTCATCGGCAATGACATACGACATCGAGGTCTGGATGCCCAGCTACAACAGATACGTTGAAATCTCGTCCTGCAGCGACTTCGAAGACTTCCAGGCAAGACGCGCCAACATCAAGTACAAGAATGACGCCAATGACAAACCGAAGCTCGTCCACACGCTCAACGGTTCGGGCCTTGCAGTCGGAAGAACAACAGCCGCAATCCTCGAAAACTACCAGCAGGCTGACGGCAGCGTAATCATCCCCGAGGCGCTCAGAAAGTACATGGGCGGCATGGAAAAGATCACAAAATAAAAGGTTTTTAAGCCTTTTGATTATATGAAAAAAGAAAGCTCCCGCGGCTCCGGCACGCGGGAGCTTTCCAATTAAATATTTGCCTATAATAGCGGAAAATATGTTTTACTCCGCGCCCTCTCCGGCCATGTCAAACTGCGTATAGTCGAAAGGCTGCTCCGGCTGTTTGCGCCTCGGAAAAGTAATGAAAGGGGCGCCGCCGGGGAAGGTTATAACGGGCCTTTGGCCTGCGGGGGCGCTGCCGGCCGCCCCGGCTTCATCGGGCGCGGCTTTAACGAGGGTCAGGCCGCCGCGCCCGTTTCCGGCAGACGCCTCATCGTCAAAGCCCGCAAGCAGAATGTCTGCCGGACTGAGCCCGCGGCGCTCCTGCGCGGCGTCCCCTCTTTTCGGCAGCCGTATCACGACCTCGATGCAGTCGTCGGTCTCGGCGCTTCGGAGGCTGACGGGGACGCCGCTCCGCCTGAGCGAGTCAAGCTCGCGCCGCAGGCTCCTGAAGCCGGACGGCTTCCCCCCGTCAAGGGTTGACGGGAGCTCGCGAAGCGTATTGGCGATAAGGGCTGAATAGGCCTCGCGGCCGAGGTCGCGCAGGGACTTGTGCTTCATGAACTTGCCGAGCTGCTCGGCTTTGATCGAGCTTGTTTTGCGTTTGATGAAATTGGCGAGTGCAAGAAGCTTCATCTCGTCGGTTTCAATGCTTAAAAGCGCCCTTCCGTGGCGTTCGGAGAGCCCCGAGGCCGAAAACTGCTTGAGAACGGGAGCGCTGAGCCTGCAGAGACGCATTTTGTTTGAAATTGCCGACTGAGACTGGCCGAACCAGAGAATCAGATCCTTCTGGTCAAGCCCGACTGTCGAAACAAGGAACCTGTACCCGAGAGCAACCTCGACAATTCCCGTATTTTTAGCGGCGCAGAGCGCAACGCACGAAAGAGTATCGTCAATAAGCCCCTCAGGAACCGTGTATATATGTGCGCGGAGAGTGCCCGCGCCCCGTTCTTTAATTACGTGAACCGACCCGTCGGCCGGATGGATGAGTCTGTATTCAAACTGCCCGACCCTCAGAACAACAGGTGAAACCCCGGAGGGCGGAGGCATGTTTTGCCCGACAACGCCAAGGTATTTATCCAGCGGCAGACCGCTTAAAAGAAAGACCTGCGAGGTAAGGACCTCGCCAACCCTTGCCGTCACCCCTTTCAGGCGCGCGGCAGGGCCGCGCGCGCCGTGGCCGCCGCCGTGCAATGCCGCCGGCGGCGCTTCCGGCAGCGCGTCAGTTTCGTAATTTGCGCTGCCGGAGTTGCATAGTAACAGACTGTTTTCCTCTTTGGTATGTTTCATATTTAACTCCTTTCGGCCTGCAGCCGTGAACTGATATTGACGTTATTATACACAAAAAACTTGCAAAAACAAGAGAAAAAACGCGAAAATGAAAGAAAAATAAAGACATTTTAGAAAAAATCCGAAAATTCCGGGAAATTTCCGGAAAATACGACAGATTCCGACACACAAGCCGAAAAATGCAACAAAAAGACACTTACGGGCGGTCTTCAAAGAGGCAAGGTGAAAAGTCTGAGACGCGGAGAAAGACCGAAACACATTGGCGGCATCCGAAAGAAGGAGAGGCGGTATCCGAAACGAGCGAAGACGGTATCCGAAAGCAGAGCAGAACGTATCTGCCTGCCGCCAAGGGCGCTTTTTCAAAGTAGTATAAAATATATAAAGAAAAGTAATAAATATAATTAAGAAAAAACCGGAGCAAAAAAACGGTGTGATAAAAAGCACCAAGAGATTTTGCCTATTTTTGCGAAAAAAGCCGCTTCCTTAAAATTGGAGGCCCGGAGCAAAAAAACGCTTGACAAAGGAATAATGCTTGCATTATAATTCCTAAGCTTGCCGCCTTGTGCGGTGTTGCCTTTTTGCGGTCTGAAAACGCGCGAAATCCTCCAAAAGAGCGACGGAGAACGTTTCAAACGGTGAAAAGACGGCCCCGGACAGGACGAAGGGCAGAAAAAAAGAAGGAGGTGAAATGATAGATGCCAACATTTAACCAATTGGTTCGCAAGGGAAGACAGTCCGTGACTTACAAGTCCACAGCTCCTGCTCTGCAGAAGGGTTTTAACTCGCTTCAGAAGAAGAGCACAGACATCAGCAGCCCTCAGAAGAGAGGCGTTTGCACAAACGTAAGAACAACGACTCCGAAGAAGCCTAACTCCGCTCTCAGAAAGATTGCAAGGGTAAGACTGACAAACGGTATGGAAGTCACCGCGTACATTCCCGGAATCGGCCACAATCTGCAGGAGCACAGCGTAGTGCTTATCAGAGGCGGCAGGGTTAAAGATCTCCCTGGTGTAAGGTACCACATAATCAGAGGTTCTCTCGATACAGCGGGCGTTACCAACAGAATGCAGGGTAGGTCTAAGTACGGCGCTAAGGTGCCGAAGGCAAAGAAATAATCGTTCATTTTCGGCTGTCCGGAAGTGATTTCCTGCGACATCGCCAAGTGAACGATTGTTTCTGCCGATGATTTCCCATGAAATTGTTTTGGCAAGCTGCCGAGCGGCTTTAAGCTTAAGGTCGGGAAGCAGCGGTTAGTCGGACATTGCGTGCCGACTAAGGGTGCCGGTTACTGAAAAACGAATAAATTACGTCAAAATGATTTCATGAGAAATTATGCGGCGATATTTCTTTAAAGTAATCCAGCACAGACTGCACGCGGCAAGTGCAGAGTACCGTTGACACAGATTTCTGTGTCGATTGATTAAAATAATCAAAGGAGGGAAGAAAAGTGCCGAGAAAAGGTTATATTGCGAAACGTGAAGTTTTGCCCGATCCGGTCTACAACGACGTGATCGTAACAAAACTGATCAACAATATCATGCTCGACGGCAAAAAGGGTACCGCCCAGAAAATTTGCTACGCAGCTTTTGATATTGTAAAGGAAAAAACAGGCAGAGACGCACTTGAGGTCTTCAATGAGGCATTGAACAACGTAATGCCCCAGCTGGAAGTCAAGGCCAGAAGAGTCGGTGGTTCAACATACCAGGTTCCGATGGAGGTAAGACCCGCAAGAAGACAGGCGTTAGGCCTCAGATGGCTTGTAACATTTTCGAGAAAGCGCAGCGAAAGAACAATGGCTGAGAGACTTGCAGGCGAGATTATCGATGCAACGAACAATGCCGGCGCGGCTTTCAGAAGAAAAGAAGACATGCACAAGATGGCAGAAGCAAACAGAGCTTTTGCGCACTATCGTTGGTAATAAAGGAAAAATTGGAGTATTTGATAAATGGCCAGAGAGTTTTCGCTTGAAAATACGAGAAATATCGGTATCATGGCGCACATAGACGCCGGAAAGACCACAACCACGGAAAGAATCCTTTTCTACACAGGAAAGATTCACAAAGCCGGAGAGGTTCATGACGGAACTGCTACAATGGATTCCATGGAGCAGGAGCAGGAGAGAGGTATCACAATCGCCTCCGCCGCTACTACTGTGCACTGGCGTACCAAGGATGAAGACGGAACAAGCAAGGACACGAGGATTAACATAATCGATACTCCCGGACATGTCGATTTTACGGTAGAGGTTGAGCGTTCTTTGCGCGTACTTGACGGTTCCGTGACACTTTTCTGCGCGAAGGGCGGCGTTGAGCCCCAGTCGGAGACAGTTTGGCGTCAGGCAGACCGTTACGGAGTTCCCAGAATTGCCCATGTCAACAAAATGGACATCATGGGAGCAGACTTTTATCGCGTTGTCGATATGATCAGGACCAGACTTGGCGCCAATGCAGTGCCGATCCAGCTGCCTATTGGCAAGGAAGACACTTTCACCGGCGTTATTGACCTGGTCAAGATGGAAGCGCATATTTACCGCGACGCAGAGGGAAATGTTGTAGACATCACACCTGTGCCCGACGATATGGTTGAAATCGCCAATCGTTACCGCACGGAAATGCTCGAAGCAATCGTTGAAGAAGACGACGAGCTTATGATGAAATACCTTGACGGCGAGGAGCTTTCGGTTTCCGAAATCAAGAAAGCCATCAGAAAAGGTACGCTTGCACTTCACCTCGTTCCGGTAACATGCGGTTCGTCCTACAAAAACAAAGGTGTACAGCAGCTGCTGGATGCAATTGTCGACTTCATGCCCTCCCCTGTGGATATTCCCGCAATCAAGGGCACGCTGCCTAACGGCGACGAAGCCGAGAGACATCCGGGCGACAATGAGCCTTTCTCCGCCTTGGCGTTTAAGATCGTTTCCGACCAGTACGGAAAGCTCTGCTTCATCAGAGTTTACTCCGGCGTTCTCAAAGTCGGTTCGTACGTGCTTAACGCGTCAAAGGACAAGAGGGAAAGAATCGGACGCATCGTTTTGATGCACGCCGATCAGAAGACAGAAGTCAGCGAGGTTTACGCAGGCGATATTGCCGCAGTTATAGGTCTGAAAGAGACCACAACCGGTAATACGCTCTGCGATCCCGCAAAACCGATCATCCTTGAGTCGATGGTATTCCCGGAGCCGGTTATCTCCGTTGCCGTGGAGCCTAAGACAAAAGCAGGCCAGGAGAAGATGAGCATCGCTCTTCAGAAACTTGCCGAGGAAGACCCGACGTTCCGCGTTGCAACAAACGTTGAGACAGGTCAGACGGTCATCTCCGGTATGGGCGAGCTTCACCTCGACATCATCGTGGACAGACTGCTCCGCGAGTTCAAGGTTGAGGCCAACGTCGGAAATCCGCAGGTTGCTTATAAAGAGGGTATCAGAAGAGCTGTCACCCAGGAAGGCAAGTTCGTTCGCCAGTCCGGCGGTAGAGGTCAGTACGGCCACTGCGTCATCGAGATGGAGCCCAAAGAGAGAAGCACGGGATACGAGTTCGTCAGCAAGATCGTTGGCGGTGTCATCCCGAAAGAGTACATTGCCCCGATCGATGCCGGTATCCGCGACGCTATGATGAGCGGTGTTCTTGCAGGCTATCCTGTTGTAGACGTTAAAGTAACACTCATTGACGGTTCATATCACGAGGTTGACTCCTCCGAAATGGCATTCAAGATCGCCGGTTCAATGGCATTCAAAGAGGCTATGAAGAAGGCTGACCCCGTACTGCTTGAACCTATCATGAAAGTCGTTGTCACAGTTCCCGATCAGTATTTCGGCGACGTTATCGGAAGCCTTGCTTCAAAGCGCGCCAGAATTGACGGCTCTGACGACAGCGGAAACGGTGTCAAACTCATCACCGCATTCGTGCCGCTCGCAGAAATGTTCGGTTACACGACGATTCTGAGATCGATCACTCAGGGAAGAGCTTCATTCACAATGGAGCCCAGTCACTACGAAGAAGTGCCCCGCAGTGTTCAGGACGGCATCCTCAGCGGAAAGAAGGTTTAAACACCGCGAAACTGCGGAAAAAGACAGTGAAAATCATTGTTGAAAACGCAGGTTCGATTTGCTATAATTCAAACAATATGTGCGGTAGAACGCACCCATAATCTTGCTGCAGATTCATTACTAAAGGAGGAATCACACACTATGGCAAAAGCAAAGTTCGAAAGAACAAAACCCCACGTTAACATCGGAACCATCGGCCACGTNNCACGTTGACCATGGTAAGACCACGCTCACAGCAGCTATCACAAAAGTTCTCAGCCTTACAGACAACAGCATCGTAGTTAAAGCATACGACCAGATCGACGCTGCTCCCGAAGAGAGACAGAGAGGTATCACGATCAACACAGCTCA